>NZ_JBGGKU010000002.1:0-515175 GCF_041287085.1 Mycobacterium sp. pW045
CTCACGGTCAGAAGGTGCAGACCGCCGGTAACAACATGGCCAACACCGACGCCTCGGTCGGCTCCAGCTGGGCCTGACCGACCCGAGTCCCCGGGGCGCTGCGCCGTCACCAACTAATCGGAAATCCGCGTCGCGGCCGATCGACCAGAGGTGGTAGGGCATGGATTTCGGAGCGTTACCGCCGGAGATCAACTCGGGGCGAATGTATTCCGGGCCCGGATCCGGGCCGTTGCTGGCGGCCGCCGCAGCATGGGACGCACTGGCAGCCGAGTTGAGTTCGACCGCGTCGTCGTACAACTCGGTGGTCACCAGCCTCGCGCAGGTCTGGTCCGGGCCGACGGCGGCCGCGATGGCGGCGGCCGCGCAGCCCTATGCCGGTTGGATGGGCAGCACTGCTGCGCAGGCGGCACAGTCCTCCGCCCAGGCCCGGGCGGCGGCCGCCGCCTACGACGCGGCCTTCATCGCGACGGTGCCGCCACCGCTGATCGAGGCGAACCGCAGCCTGCTGCTGTCGCTGATCGCCACCAACATCCTCGGCCAGAACACCGCGGCGATCGCGGCGGCCGAGTCGGAATACGCCGCGATGTGGGCCCAGGATGCCGCCGCGATGTACGGCTACGCCGGTGCCTCGGCCAACGCCACCACGCTGCCTCCGTTCGCGCAGCCGCCCCAGACCACCAATCCGGCCGGCCTACAAGCACAGTCGGCTGCAGCCGGCCAGGCGGCGGCAGGAGCCGGTGCCCAGACCCAGTCGTCGTTGACCCAGCTGATCTCGCTGGTGCCGCAGGCCTTACAGGGCATGGCGGTCTCGGGCACGGCGCAGGCCGAACCGACGGCGATCCTCGATTTCCTGGCCGGCCCGCTGTCGCCGATCTCGCTGTTCGGCATCGGTGGGATCCCCTACCTGCTGGCGATCCAGTGCGTGCTGCTGCCGATGAACGGCGCGAACGTGGTCTCCGCGGTCAACCGGGCACAGGGGCCCAAACCCTGGCTCGAGCAGCCGTTGCCGGCGCAAGCGCTGGCCGGGGCGCGGCTGGCCGGGGCCCCGACGCCGGCGGTGTCGGCCGGGTCGGCCAACAGCGGCTCGATCGGGCGGCTGTCGGTGCCGCAGGGATGGCTCGCCCAGACGCCGACCGCCAAGGCCGTCGCCGCGGTGTTCCCCGAGGCTGGACCGGAAGCCGTCGCGGCGGTTGCCGCGGAGAGCGAGAGCGGGCTGGCCGGCGACCTGGCACTGGGTGGGCTGGCCGGCCGTGCCATGAGTCTCACCGCCGGGGGCGGCGGGCGCGGACCCGGCGGGGTCACCGGCCGAGCGCCGGCCGGCAAGCCCGGTAAACCGAGCAAGGCGACCATCATCGTGATCCCCCCGTCGGCGGAGGACTAGAGCGATGCCGGACTTCGGGGCGCTGCCGCCGGAGACCAACTCGGCGCGGATGTATGCCGGCCCGGGGGCAGGGCCGATGTTGGCAGCGGCCGGCGCATGGCGGGCACTGGCCGGGGAGCTCGGTGCGGTGGCGTCGGCCTATCAGGCCGTGATTGCCGAACTCACCGGCCGGGCCTGGTTCGGTCCGGCGGCGCAGGCGATGTCGGCCGCGACGGCCCCCTACGTGAACTGGCTCACCGCAACCACGGCGGTGGCGGAGCAGACCGCGAGCCGGCTGATGCAGGCGGTGAGCGAGTTCGAGCAGGCGTTCGCAGCAATCGTGCCGCCGCCTGCGATCGCCGCGAACCGCAGCCTGTTGGCGGCGTTGGTCGCCTCTGATGTG
The DNA here is from genome assembly GCF_041287085.1 of Mycobacterium sp. pW045. NCBI lineage: Bacteria > Bacillati > Actinomycetota > Actinomycetes > Mycobacteriales > Mycobacteriaceae > Mycobacterium > Mycobacterium sp. pW045. The sequence continues at coordinate 1,764 of NZ_JBGGKU010000002.1, forward strand.
CTCGGACAGAACGCGACGGCGATCGCGGCCGCGGAGGCCGAGTACGGACAGATGTGGGTGCAGGACGCCATGGTGATGTACGGCTACGCCGCGCGCTCCGCAACCGCGACGGCCGTGCAGCCGTTCACCTCGCCGCCAACGGTGGCCGACCCGTCGCGCGGACAGGACGCTGCGGTCACACCGGCCGCCACGGGCGGTGCGCACAACCAGCTGTCCCAACTGCTCAACGCGATACCGCAGGCGTTGCGCGGACTCTCCGGGTCCGGCGGTACGCAGGCCGCACCGCTCGACGTGCTGGGTTCGGCGCAGAGCACCGACCCGGTGTCGCAGGGCGCCTCCTACCTCGAGACACTGGCCCGCACGGTCCTGCCTGCCAACGACACCAACATCTCGGTGCTCTACGGCATGGGACAATATGCGCGCAACCTCAATACCGATCTGGACATCTCACAGGCCACCGGAGGACGGGCCGGATTCGGCTCGGGCACAACGGCGTTGGGTGCCGTGGAATCGATGGGCGGCGGGATGCGGCCGGTGGTGGCCGCGAGCGCCGGGAACGCAGGCGTGGTCGGCAAACTCGCGGTCCCGCCGGCCTGGGCCGAGTCGGTGCCGGAGGCCCCGATGGCAGCGGCGGTACCCACCGGGGCACCGGCCGCCGCCGCAGCGGCACCACAAGGACACGGTGCGGGCATGGCTGCTGCCGCGATGACGGCCGGACGGGCCGGTCGGCGGAAACGTGGCGAGCGGGCGGATGCTCAAAGCGAGCGGATCGCCGGCCGGCTCAGCGAGGCGGGAGAGGTGCGGCACTGGCATGTGGAGCCGGGCGGGCTCAAGAGTCTGCTGGGCGAGGTGGCCGGACAGCCCGGGGTCCACGAGATCTACTTCGACACCGAGGCGCAGGTTCCGCCCGACACCGGGCCGCCACGGGGCCGGGGGTGAGGGGAATGGATTTCGCAGCGCTGCCGCCGGAGGTCAACTCCGGCCGGCTGTATGCCGGCCCGGGCTCCGGGCCGATGGCCTCGGCCGCGGCCGCGTGGGCGCGGCTGGCCGCCGAGACCGGTTCGGCTGCCGGGGTTTACCGCTCGGTGCTGTCGGGCTTGACCGACCAGTGGTGGCTGGGGCCGGCGTCGGAGTCGATGGCCGCCGCAGTGGCACCCTACGTGGCTTGGCTCGACTCCACCGCAGCCCTGGCCGAGCAGGCTGCCGCCCGGGCCACCGCGGCCGCGGCCGCCTTCGACGAAGCCTTCGCCGCCGTCGCGCCACCGCCGATGATCGCCGCGAACCGCAGCGCGCAGGCAGCGCTCGTCGCGTCGAATGTACTCGGGCAGAACAGCGCCGCGATCGCGTCGCTCGACGTCGAGTACGCGCAACTGTGGGTCCAGGACGCGCTGGCGATGTACGGCTATGCCGCCCAGTCGGCCGCCGCGACCGCGTTGACCCCATTCGCCGAACCACCGCCCACCACCGACCCTGTGCGACAGGGCGGGCAGGCGGCGGCGGTCGCCGCTGCCACCGCTGCCAGCGGGCACGCTGAGCTGTCGCGGTTGATCACCGCCATTCCTCAGGCGCTGAACGGGCTTGCTCCGGCGGCGGTTGCGGCCGCCTCGACGCCGCCGGCGCAGACCACCGCGGCGCTGTCACTGGCCCAGATCGCCTCCTACATTGAGTTGCTGCCGAAGACCATCGTGCCGTTCAACGACGCGATCAAGACCGTGCTTTACGGACTGATCCAGTACTCCCGCAATCTCAACATCGACCTGGACATCGCCGCGGCCACCGGCGGGCAAGCCGGGTTCGGCTCCGGCGCAACGGCGTTGGCCGCCACGGAAACGCCGCCACCGGTCGCTGCCGCGCCGATATCGGCCGGTGCCGGCGGCGCGGGCACGATCGGCCGACTCAGCGTCCCGCCGAACTGGGTGACGACCGCGCCGGTGGCCAAGATGGTCGCAGCGGCGTTGCCCACCGCAGCGGCGGCAGCGCCGGCGGCTGCGGTCGCCGGAGCGCAGATTCCCACCGGGGTCTTCGGCGACATCGCGCTGGCGAGCCTGGCCGCGCGGGCGCTCACCGGTGCCGCACCGCGAAGCCATCCCGCCGCCGCGATGAACGGTCACGCGCAGAGCCGACTGGAACGCCTCGTCACCGAGTTGGCCGGCACCACCGATGTGCAGCACTGGCACGTCGACGCCGGCCGCCTCGACAGCCTGCTGGAGGAACTCGCCGAGCAACCCGGCGTGCATGCGGTGCACGTCAATCCCGACGGTCAGAGCAACACCGGACCGGGCCGGCAGCCCGGCTGAAACCGGTGCGACTTCTGCCCGACAGTAGGCGATTTGGCCACCGAAGCGGACTATTGGCCCGCTGGCCGCTCCCGCCCCGCCGTGTCCGATTGACCCTGCCAGTTACCTGGTGCACTATGGTGAGGCAAGCACCTCGTTAGGTGAGGCGTCTGCACGGATATAGGCCACTGACCCCGAACGTCGAAAGACGCCCCGGGTCAGGACAGCTCCTCCCGGCTTAAGGGTTGAGCCCAAGTGGCTTCCGGACCCGCGTTGATTACGCAGGCAGGACACGCCGTGCAGTGCCGAAGCTCTGACGAGAGGGGTGCGAAAGTCCGGCCGTCGCCGGGCGTCCCCACCTCTGTGTGCATACGTGCAGGCACCCGCGCGTGCCCAGGCCGAGAGGAGGTGAGAGCGACATTGAGTCCGAGTGATAGTTCCTATCCGAGATCGATGTTCGTCTCCCTAGATCTCGGTACTGCTTTCACCATCTGATTCGCACCGGCGCTGAATTCGTCAGCTGGCGCGCTTCCGTCAGCGGAACGCGTCAGGCTTCGGCATGTCGGTGAAACCGCTTGTCGGCCCGAACTCTCCGTCGAGCAGCGGTTTCGTCGACGTGCCCGGCTCCGGTATGTCGCCATGACCGGCTAACCCGATTCGTGCCTCCGGCCAGCTGCGCAACGCGTATCGGGATGTCGACGTGCCTGCACACCCGCTCAACACCAGACCTCTCTCAACCACCACTCAAAAAGGAGCAATGCCATGGACTTCGGAGCATTCCCGCCGGAAATCAACTCGGCTCGTATCTACACCGGTCCCGGCTCGGGACCGCTGATGGCCGCCGCGGCGGCGTGGGACAAGTTGGCCGCCGAACTCGCTTCGGCCGAGGCCGCCTACCAGTCGGTCATCAACGGGCTCATCAGCGAGGGCTGGATGGGGCCGGCGTCCAACGCGATGGCCGCCGCGGCCGCGCCCTACGCGGCGTGGATGGGCACCACCGCGGTCCGGGCGGAACAGGCTGCCGCCCAGGCGAAGGCGGCAGCGGCGGCGTTCGACGCGGCGTACGCGATGACGGTGGCGCCGCCGCTGGTCGTCGCCAACCGCTCGCAACTCGCGGCCCTGGTGGCCACCAATGTGCTGGGTCAGAACACCGGGGCGATCGCCGCGACAGAGGCGCATTACGGCCAGATGTGGGCCCAGGACGCTGCCGCGATGTACGGCTACGCGGCGTCGTCGGCGGTGGCCACCAAGGTGACGCCGTTCAACTCACCGCACGAGGTCGCCGACCCGTCGTCGCAGGCGGTCCAGCAGGCCGCGGTCGCCCAGGCCGCCGGTAACGCGGCCTCGTCGAATGCTCAATCCGCACTGTCGCAAGCGATTACGAACACACCGCAGACGCTGCAGACCCTCGCGGCGCCGGTGCAGCCGCCCACGCCGCCGGTCACCGGAGGCGAGGTGATCAGCACCGGTGATCTGACAAACGCGATGACCAACCTGATGAGCAGCTCCTTCAGTCCGATGGGCGCGGCCGGGATCTCCAACTTCGCCGCCGACATGGCGGTGGTGCGTGGTGCCGCCATCGCTGCGGGTGACCCGCTGGGCCTGGGCGCCATCGACCCGTTCACCCCGATGCTCGGCGGGCTCGGGCTGGGCGGCGGACTCGGCCATGGAATGAATGGCCTGGGCGCCGGATTGGGCGGGCTGGGCACGGCCTCGGCGACGATGGGGCAGGCGTCCACGGTCGGCGCGCTGTCGGTGCCGCAGTCGTGGGCGGCGTCCATCCCGGCTACCGCAGCCCCGGGCAGCGCCGTGGCCGCCACCGGCTGGACCGTTGCCGCACACGCGCCGGAGGCCGGCGCGGCCGGTATGCCGGGCGTGCCGCTGGCCGGCGCCGGGCAGGGCCGCAACTACGGATTCGCCGCGCCGCGGTACGGCTTCAAGCCGACGGTGATGGCTCGACCCGTGGTCGCCGGGTAGCTGTGACATCGTTGGGGCCATGCAGACGCTGAGCGTCGCCGAGTTCACGCTGCGACTGGCCGTCGGGCTGGGCTGCGGCGCGCTGATCGGGCTGGAACGGCAGTGGCGGGCCCGGATGGCCGGGTTGCGCACCAATGCGCTGGTGGCGGCTGGGGCCACACTGTTCGTGCTCTACTCGGTTTCGGCCGGTGACACCAGTTCTACCCGGGTCGCCTCCTATGTGGTGTCCGGGGTGGGATTCCTCGGCGGCGGGGTGATCCTGCGGGAGGGGTTCAACGTTCGCGGCCTGAACACCGCGGCGACCCTGTGGTGCTCGGCGGCCGTCGGGGTACTGGCGGCCGCCGGCGACGTGCTGTTCGCGGTGATCGGCACCGGCGCGATCGTCGGCACCCACCTGTTGCTGCGACCGTTGGGCCGGCTCATCGACCGTGATCAGCACATCGAAGAGGACGAGCCGCAGTCGCTCTACCAGGTGCAGGTGGTCTGCCGGCCCAAATCCGAGAAGTACCTGCGGGCCCAGATCGTGCAGCACACCGCCGGCAACGACCTGGTGCTGCGGGGGATCCACACCGGTCCGGCCGGCGACGACAACATGACCCTGACCGCCACGATGTTGTCGGATAGCCGGGCGCCGGAACGGCTCGAGCGCCTGGTCGGCGAGCTCTCGTTACAGCCGGGCGTCTATGCGGTGCAGTGGCACGCCGAGGGGCAGGCGGCCCTGTCGCCGGAGTGACGGTCGCCGCGCTGATCTAGGCTGTTGGGCACTGGAGGTGAGCGCGGTGGACGGGATCGCTGGCGTGTGGTCGGTGCTGCCGGGCCCGATGCGTGACCCGGTGCTGTTCGCCATCCCGTTCTTCCTGCTGCTGCTGACGCTGGAATGGACTGCGGCCCGCAAGCTCGCCGACCTTGAACGCGGCTCCTACCGCGCCAGGGACGCCTGGACCAGCATCTCCATGGGATTGGTGTCGGTGGCCACCACCGCCGGCTGGAAGTTCCTCGCGCTGCTCGGCTACGCGGCGATCTACACCTACCTGGCGCCGTGGCACCTGTCGCCGCGGCAGTGGTACACCTGGGTGATCGCCATCCTGGGCGTGGACCTGCTGTATTACACCTACCATCGCATCGCGCACCGGGTCCGGCTGGTTTGGGCGACCCACCAGGCGCACCATTCCAGCCAGTACTACAACCTGGCCACCGCACTGCGACAGAAGTGGAACAACAGCGGCGAGATCCTGCTGTGGATTCCATTGCCGCTGTTGGGCATTCCGCCCTGGATGGTGTTCGCCGCATTCTCGGTGAATCTGATTTACCAGTTCTGGGTGCACACCGAGCGGATCGACAAGCTGCCGCGTGTAATCGAGTTCATCTTCAACACCCCGTCGCACCACCGGGTGCACCACGGGATGGACCAGGAGTATCTGGACAAGAACTACGGCGGCATCCTGATCGTCTGGGACCGGCTGTTCGGCAGCTTCGCGCCCGAGCGGTTCCGGCCGCGCTACGGGCTGACCAAGCAGGTCGACACCTTCAACATCATCAAACTGCAGATCCACGAATACGCCTCGATCCTCGCCGATGTGCGCGCGGCGAAGAGGTGGCGCGATCGGCTCGGCTACGTTTTCGGGCCGCCCGGATGGCAACCCGCGTCGTCGCGGGCTTCGGCGGCACTGCGGCATTGATGGGACGCACCGACCGGTGTTCGCATAGGCTTGCGACGTCGCATCCGCGCGACAACGCCCGGCGTCTTCGGCCGCGGCGTGCCGATGAGAAGGGAACAACGTGGCACAGAGCTTGGGAGACACGCTCACCGCAGGGAAGAAGCTCGTCAAGGGCGAGTCGCTGACCTCTAAAAACGGGGCGTACACCCTGACCCTGCAGGACGACGGCAACCTGGTGCTGGCGGCGCGGGGCAAGGCGATCTGGGCATCCGGCACCAACGGCAACGACGTGGTGCGTGCCGAGGTGCAGCCGGACGGCAACTTCGTGCTGTACACCGCGGACAAGCCCATCTGGCACACCGACACCAAGGGCAAGAAGGACGTCAAGCTGGTCCTGCAGGACGACCGCAACCTGGTGCTCTACGCCGCCGACGGCGCCGCCTGGTCCACCAAGACCGAGACCGACGCCCCGCCGCCCGAGGAGCCCAAGGCTGAAGCGGCGCCCGCTGAAGAGGCCCCCGCTGCAGCGGCCCCCGCAGAGCCGGCCGCACCCGCGGCACGCAAGTACACCGTGGTCTCCGGCGACACGCTGTTCGCCATCGCCGAGCGGTTCTACGGTGACGGCAACAAGTACCCGCAGATCGCGGAGGCCAGCGGTATCGCCAACCCGGACTTGATCCACCCCGGTCAGGAGTTGACCATCCCCTGATCGCCGCTGACGGCCGACGCGGCGGCCCGGAGCCCAAAACGGGGCCGGGCCGTCGCGTTGCGCCGGTGATCACGGTGGTCGAATCCCGGCCGGGCTGACCGGCCTCAACGATCGGAGTCGAGACGGTGCCCGGGCGCATTGTGCGGTTGTTGGCGGTGGGAGTTGCGGTCGGGGCGACGGTCGCGTCCCCGGCGGTCGGTACCGCTCGCGCCGATCGGGTGTTGGTGTTTCCCGGGATGGAGATTCACCAGGACACTCACGTGTGCACCCTCGGCTACGTCGACCCGATCATGCGTGTCGCCTTCACCGCCGGCCACTGCCGGGGGAGCGGCCCCGTCACCGACCGGGCCGGAAACGTCATCGGCACCATGGCGACCTTCCGCGACAACACCCCCAACGGTGCGACCGTCAACACCGATCAGGTGATCGCCGACTACGAGGCGATCGTGCTGGCCGACGATGTCGACAGCAACGACATCCTGCCCGGCGGGCTGCGACTCGAGGCCGGTCCGGACGACATCGTGGCGCCGGGAGACCCGGTCTGCCACTTCGGTATCGTCACCGGAGAGACCTGCGGAACCGTCGAGCGGGTCAACAACGGATGGTTCACGATGACCCACGGCGTTCGAAGCCAACAGGGCGACTCCGGTGGCCCGGTGTATGTCATCCGCGGGCCCGGCTCCGCCCGGATCGTCGGGTTGTTCAACAGCGTGTGGGGGCAGTACCCGGCCGCGGTGTCGTGGCCGGCGATCTCGCAGCAGGTCCGCGAAGACGTCGGCGTGCCAACCCCGCTGCCGTGACTCCGCCGCCTCGACCACCCGTCCAGATCGCCTGGGTCACCAGTGATCTCGACGCCACCGAATCGACGCTGAGCGCATTGTTGGGCGCCCGCAAGTGGGTCCGCATGCCGGGCGTGCATTTCACCCCGGATACCTGCAGCTACCGGGGCGAACCGGCCGACTTCGTTGCCGACATCGCGCTGAGCTATGCCGGCGACATGCAACTGGAACTGATCGCACCGGTCAGCGGGCGCAGTATCTACGCTGACTTCCTCCGCGACAGCGGTCCCGGCCTGCATCACATCTGCATCGAGGCCGCCGACCCCGCCGATTTCGCCGCGATGCTCGACGACGCCGCTGCCCAAGGCGCCGGCGTGGTCGCCCAAGGCGTGATGCCCGGCGGTATCCGGTTCGGCTACGTCTCGGCGGCCCAGGCGGGTGTCCCGTTCGTGGAGATCGCATACATTCCGGCGGAGATCCGAGCGGTCTTCGACTACATCAAAGAGCAGCAGAGGTGAGCCGCGCCGGCGACGACGCGCAGCGCCAGCACGGGAAGGAACGACTTCGATGACCACCGAAATACCGGCAACCGTTGCCGTAGAGGACATCTCGTCATGGTCTGATGAGGTCGACGTAGTGGTGATCGGATTCGGGATCGGCGGTGGTTGCGCGGCGGTCAGCGCGGCGGCAGCCGGTGCGCGGGTGTTGGTGCTGGAGCGGGCCGCCGAGGCGGGCGGCACCACTGCCATGGCGGGCGGGCACTTCTACCTGGGCGGCGGGACCGCCGTCCAACAGGCAACCGGGCATCCGGATTCACCCGACGAGATGTACAAGTACCTCGTAGCGGTCTCCCGGGAGCCCGAGCACGACAAGATCCGGGCCTATTGCGACGGCAGCGTCGAGCACTTCAATTGGCTGGAAGAGCTGGGGGTCGCCTTCGAGCGCAGCTACTACCCGGAGAAGGCGGTGATCCAGCCCAACACCGAGGGGCTGATGTACACCGGCAACGAAAAGGTATGGCCGTACCTGAACCAGGCCGTTCCGGCGCCGCGCGGGCACAAAGTTCCGGTTCCCGGTGACACCCAGGGCGCCAAGATGGTGATCGATCTGCTGCTCAAGCGGGCCGAGGGCCTCGGCGTGGAGATCCGTTACGAAACAGGTGCCACCGGCCTGGTCACCGACGCCGCCGGCGCCGTCGCCGGTGTCACCTGGAAACACTTCACCCAAAGCGGTGCCATCAAAGCGAAGTCGGTGGTGATCGCCGCCGGCGGCTTCGTGATGAACCCGGAGATGGTCGCCCAGTACACCCCGAAACTGGCGGAGAAGCCGTTCGTGCTGGGTAACACCTACGACGACGGACTGGGCATCCGGATGGGGATGTCGGCGGGCGGTGCCACCAAGCATATGGATCAGATATTCATCACCGCGCCGGTCTATCCGCCGTCGATCCTGCTCACCGGGATCATCGTGAACTCCGACGGTAAGCGCTTCGTCGCCGAGGACTCCTATCACTCGCGCACGTCGGGCTACGTGATGGATCAGCCGAACAGTGCGGCGTTCCTGATCGTCGACGAGAACCACCTGCGAACGCCGCAGGTGCCGCTGGTCACGTTGATCGATGGCTGGGAGACGGTTCCGGAAATGGAAGCGGCACTGGGGATTCCGGAGGGGAACCTGGTGGCGACGCTGGATCGCTACAATAGCTACGCGGCGCGCGGGGAGGACCCGGACTTTCACAAGCAGCCGCCGTTCCTCGCCCCGCAGGACACCGGGCCGTGGGGCGCCTTCGACCTGTCGCTGGGCAAGGCGATGTATGCCGGCTTCACCATCGGGGGGCTGGCGACCTCGGTGGACGGCGAGGTGCTGCGCGACGACGGCAGCGCGGTGCCGGGCCTCTACGCCGCCGGCGCCTGTGCGGCCAACATCGCCCAGGACGGCAAGGGTTATGCCAGCGGCACCCAGTTGGGCGAGGGCTCGTTCTTCGGTCGCCGTGCCGGTGCGCACGCGGCAGCCCGCTCCCGCTGACCGGCCGCCCCGGGTCCGAACGTGCGCAAATCCGATGTGCACCACGGCGTGTCGACCGGGGACGCGCACGCTCGCGGGTGGTGGGCTAGACCGGGGTGAGCTCCCAGCGGCCCCGGCCGAGCAGTTCGAGCACCTGCTTGTGATGCTGGCGGACGGTGTGCCGGTGGCTGACGCTGACCACGATGGTGTCGGGAAGTTCGGTGCGCAGCAGCTGATACAGCGCCAGCTCCAAGCCTTCGTCGAGCGCCGACGTCGACTCGTCGAGGAACACCGCCTTGGGCCGGGTCAGCAGCAGCCGGGCGAACGCCACCCGCTGCTGCTCGCCCGGCGAGAGCACCTTGGCCCAGTCCTCGACGTTGTCGAGCTGGTTGATCAGCTGCGGCAGCAGCACCTTGCCCAGCGCATCGACCAGCGCGATGTCGGAGATCTCCTGTGGCGCCAGCGGATAGGCGACCACGGTCCGCAGGTCGCCCAGCGGGATGTAGGGCAGCTGGGAGACGAACACCGTCTCGTTGTCGGCGTCGGGACGTTGCAGGGTGCCCGAGGCGTACGGCCACAGCTGGGCCAGGCTGCGCAGCAGGGTCGTCTTTCCGCTGCCGGACGGTCCGGCGATCATCAGCGCGTCACCGATACCCAGCTGCACATCGAGCGCCTCGACCAGCGGGTCGCCGGCCGGGCTGCGCACCTCGATGCCCTCGAGCGCCACGGTGCCGTCGGTGCTGGGCTTCACCAGCAGCTCGGGCAGCTCGCGGGCCTCGCGGTTGGCTTCCACCAGCCCATGCAGACGAATGATGGAGGCACGGTAGCCGGCGAAGTTGTCGTAGGCGTTGCGGAAGAAGGACAGCGAATCGGAGATGTTGCCGAAAGCTGTCGCGGTCTGCGCCACCCCGCCGAACATGATCTGCCCGGAGAACAACCGCGGCGCCTGGATCACCCAGGGCAACGGCACGATCGCCTGGCTCACCGACAGGTTCCAGCCCGCGAACCCGATGGTCCGGTTCACGAACTTCAGGTAGTTGTCGATGATCCCGCCGAACCGCTCCCGCAACTGGAGGCGTTCGGCGACCTCGCCGCGGTAGAACGCGATGGATTCGGCGGAGTCGCGTACCCGCACCAGTGCATACCGGAAGGCGGCGTTGGTCAGCTCGTTGCGGAAGCTCAGCCGGATCAGCGGCCGGCCGATCCAGAACGCGACAATGGTCGCGACGGCCACGTAGAGCAGCACGATCAGGAACATCGCCCTGGGAATGTCGACCCCCAACACGGTCAGCGTGCCCGACAGGTTCCACAGGATGGCCGTGAACGACACCACGGTCACCATGGACTGCACGGCGCCGAACAACAAGGTTCCACCGGTGCCGTTGGCCGGCGCGTTCGGGTTGGCGCCGTTGCCCGCGGTGAAGATGTCGATGTCCTGCTGGATGCGCTGGTCGGGGTTGTCGATCGCCCCTTCGACGGCCTCACCCACGGCCGGGTCGAGTGGCGTCTTGACGAAGCGGGCGCGGTAGTAGGCCCGCCCCTCGAGCCAGTCGCCGGTGAGCCGGTCGGTGAGCCAGATTCGCCAGTTCACCATGAAGTGCTGGGTCAGATAGATGTCGAGCATCACCCGCGCCACATGCAGCACCGCCATCAGGCTGAAGATGCCGATCGACACCCAGAACCCGTGCACGCCGGACTGTTTGACCGCCTCGTCACCGCCGGCGGCGCCCTGAAACGCAGTCTGCAGCGAGGAGTACATGTCGTTGCCCTGGAAGCTGAAGAGCACGTTGAGGCGCACCGCGGTGATCACCGACAGCAGCAGCACCCCCAACATCAGCCACACCCGGGCGCTCTCGCGTCCGGTGAAGTAGCCGCCGGTGATCTCCCAGAACTGCCGGCCCCACCGGGTGCTCATCCGCAGCAGCACCAGCACGGCCAACACACAGACGGCGCTGATGCTCCAGGCCACCGCGATCCACAGCAGCGAATCGGGCAGCGCGTGCGACCAAGTGATGGACGGGTTGAACAGCTTCGAGTCCACTGCCAGGTCTCCTTGCGGTCGCTACCGCCGGAATCACGTCACCGCCGGTATCGGAAATCGGAAAAATCCCGTGCGAAACCTACCGCAGCGCCGCGTCGTCGCGTCGGATGAGCAGCGCGGGAAAAGCCGACGGGCGCGGTGGTGCCCCCGGGCTGGTGACACCGACCACCGCGTACGGTTGTGCTGTGGCTAACACCTCGAAAACGGTCTCCGGGACCACGCGCGCCAAGTCGGGACGGCTGAGCGGAAAATTCTGGAAACTGCTGGGCGCCAGCACCGAGAAGAACCAGAGCCGCTCGATGGCCGAGGTCAACGCAGCGGCCGCCTTCGCCAAGAAGGCCGCCGGACTCGACGACGAGCAGCTGCGCAAGGCCGCGCAACTGCTCAAGCTCAAGGACCTGGCGGATGCGTCCGACATCCCGCAGTTCCTGGCGATCGCCCGCGAAGCGGCCGAGCGCAGCATCGGGATGCGCCCCTTCGATGTACAGCTGCAGGGCGCGCTGCGGATGCTGGCCGGCGATGTGGTCGAGATGGCCACCGGCGAGGGCAAGACGCTCTCCGGTGCGATCGCCGCCGCCGGTTACGCCATCGGCGGCCGCCACGTGCACGTGGTCACCATCAACGACTACCTGGCCCGTCGCGACGCCGAGTGGATGGGACCACTGCTGACCGCGATGGGGGTGACCGTCGGCTGGATCACCGCCGACTCCAGCGCGGCCGAGCGCCGCGAGGCCTACAAGTGCAATGTCACCTACGCGTCGATCAACGAGATCGGCTTCGACGTGCTGCGTGATCAGCTGGTCACCGACGTCGACGACCTGGTCTCGCCCAACCCCGACGTGGCGCTGATCGACGAGGCCGACTCGGTGCTGGTCGACGAGGCGCTGGTGCCGCTGGTGCTGGCCGGCACCACTCACCGGGAGAACCCCCGGATGGAGATCGTGGAACTCATCGGCCGGCTCACCCCGGGGGTGGACTACGACTCCGACGAGGACCGGCGCAACATCCACCTCACCGAGAAGGGAGCGCGGCGCGTCGAAGCGGCACTCGGCGGCATCGACCTGTACTCCGAGGAACACGTGGTGTCCACGCTGACCGAGGTCAACGTCGCCCTGCACGCGCACGTACTGCTGCAGCGCGACGTGCACTACATCGTCCGCGACGGCAAGGTGCAGTTGATCAACGCCTCCCGCGGCCGGATCGCCGCGCTGCAGCGCTGGCCGGACGGCCTGCAGGCCGCGGTCGAGGCCAAGGAGGGCATCGAGACGACCGAGACCGGCGAGGTGCTCGACACCATCACGGTGCAGGCCCTGGTCAACCGCTATCCCACGGTATGTGGCATGACCGGGACGGCATTGGCCGCCGGTGAGCAGCTGCGGCAGTTCTACCAGCTGGGGGTCTCGCCGATCCCGCCCAACATGCCCAACATCCGTGAGGACGAGACCGACCGGGTCTACATCACCGCCGCGGCCAAGAACGACGCCATCGTCGAACACATCGTCGAGATCCACGCCACCGGGCAGCCGGTGCTGGTCGGCACCCACGACGTCGCCGAATCCGAGGAACTCTACGAGCGGCTGCGCAAACGCGGCGTGCCGGCGGTGGTGCTCAACGCCAAGAACGACGCCGAGGAGGCCACGGTGATCGCCGAGGCCGGCAAGCTCGGCTCGGTCACCGTCTCCACCCAGATGGCCGGGCGAGGCACCGACATCCGGCTCGGCGGCTCCGACGAGACGAACCACGATGAGATCGTCGAACTCGGCGGGCTGCACGTGATCGGCACCGGGCGCCAGCACACCGAGCGGCTGGACAACCAGCTGCGGGGCCGGGCCGGCCGGCAGGGCGACCCCGGCTCGTCGGTGTTCTTCTCCAGTTGGGAGGACGACGTCGCGGCGACCAACCTGGAACCCAATAAGCTGCCGACCGAGACCGACGAGGATGGGCGCATCCTGAGTCCCAAGGCCTCCGGGATGCTCGACCACGCACAGCGCATCGCCGAGGGCAAGCTGCTCGACATCCATGCCAACACCTGGCGCTACAACCAGCTGATCGCCCAGCAGCGCGCCATCATCGTCGAACGGCGCAACACGTTGCTGTCCACCCCGGCGGCCCGCGAGGAACTCGCCGAGCTGACCCCGCAGCGCTATGCCGAGCTGAAAAAGCAGTTGGGCGAGGACGCCGATGCCAAGCTGGAGAAGATCTGCCGGCTGATCATGCTCTACCACCTGGACCGCGGCTGGGCCGATCACCTGGCGTTCCTGGCCGACATCCGGGAGAGCATCCACCTGCGCGCGCTGGGCAGGCAGAACCCGCTCGATGAGTTCCACCGGATGGCCCTGGACGCGTTCGCCTCGCTGGCGGCCGACGCCATCGAGGCGGCCCAGCAGACCCTCGAGACATCCGAGCACATCGAGTCCGAGCCGGGCATCGACCTGTCCAAGCTGGCGCGGCCGACATCGACGTGGACCTACATGGTCCGCGACAACCCGCTCAGCGACGACACCATGGACGCGCTGAGCCTGCCCGGAATCTTCCGCTAGGAGCGGCCGGGATGTCTGCCGGGGCGGGCCCGGATCGAGTCCAAGACCGGGTGCTCACGGTGCCCAACGTCATCAGCCTGGCTCGGCTCGGCCTGATCGTCGTCTTCGGATACCTGCTGCTGGTCGCGCAGGCCGACGGGCTGGCGGCGGCGACGCTGATCATCAGCGGCATCTCCGACTGGGCCGACGGCAAGCTGGCCCGGGTGCTAGACCAGTCCTCGGCGCTTGGCGCCCTGCTCGACCCGGCGATCGACCGGCTCTACATGGCGGCGGTGCCGATCGCGTTCGGCCTGCGCGGCCTGGTGCCGTGGTGGATCATCGGCACACTGCTGGCCCGCGACCTGCTGCTGGCCGCGGTGCTGCCGGTGTTGCGCAGCCGGGGACTGACCGCGCTGCCGGTGACCTACATCGGCAAAGCCGGCACCTTCGCGCTGATGTCGGCGTTCCCGCTGATCCTGCTGGGCCAGTGGGACGCGGTATGGAGCCGGACGGTGCTGTCGGTCGGCTGGGCCTTCCTGATCTGGGGCATGGGCATGTACCTGTGGGCGTTCGTGCTGTACCTGATCCAGGTGAGGTTGGTGGCCCGCACGCTGCCGAAGATCACCTCCCGAGGGGCAGATGTCTGAACCGTTCTTCGCGCTCAGCGGCTATGACGGCCAGAGCGACCGGGGCGCTCACGAGGCGGGCCGGCCGCAGCGATTCGCGGTGCCCTCGCTGCTGCGGTCGCTGCTGTCCGAACACCTGGATCCCGGCTATGCCGCGGCGGCGGCCGAGCGTGACCGGCGCGGCACCGGGCGGCCGGCCGCGCGTTGGGCATGGGAGGCGGTGGCGGCGCTGTTGATGGCGACGGTGTTCGCCGTCGCGTTCTCGCAGGCCCGCTCGTTGGCGCCCGGGGTGCGTGACGCCCAGCAGGTGCTGGCCAGCAACGTTCGTTCGGCCGAATCGGTGACGGTGCGGCTTGTCGACAAACGCGACACCTGGACGAATCGCGTCGATGAGTTGCGCCGCCACCGGCTGGCCGACGACGCCGAGGGGCAGCGCGTGCTGGCCGGCCTCGACGCGCTGAGCCTGGCGGCCGCCAGCACCCGGGTGACCGGCCCCGGGCTGACCGTCACCGTTACCGACCCGGGCGCTGCCGGACGCAACCTCTCCGATGCCTCCAAGCAGCGGGTGTCGGGCAGCCAACAGATCATCTTGGACCGCGACCTGCAGCTCGTCGTCAACTCGCTGTGGGCCAGTGGCGCCGAGGCGATCGCGATCGGTGATGTCCGGATCGGGCCCAATGTGACGATCCGGCAGGCCGGCGGCGCGATCCTGGTTGACAACAAGCCGATCAGCAGCCCGTACTCGGTGCGCGCCATCGGGTCACCGCGCGAGTTGCGCGACGCCTTCGAGCGGACCCCCGGGCTCTACCGGCTGCGCCTGCTGGAGGTGTCCTACGGGGTGGTGGTGCGCGTCGACAGCCGGACCGGCTCAGACCTGACCCTGCCGGCCGGTTCGGTGCGAGATGTCCGGTTCGCCAAACAGATCGGGCAGCCGTGACGCAAGCTTGCCTTGCCGGGTACGCGGCCGTCGGCGTCGTACCCGGGCGGAAATCCGGTTCGGGAGGCTGGAGTGGGTTCTAGATGATCGGTATCGCCGCGCTGGTCGCCGGCATCGTGCTGGGCCTGGTATTTCATCCCAGCGTTCCAGAGGTGGTTCAGCCCTATTTGCCGATCGCCGTGGTGGCGGCATTGGACGCCGTGTTCGGTGGGCTGCGCGCCTATCTGGAGCGGATCTTCGATGCGAAGGTGTTCGTCGTGTCGTTCGTGTTCAACGTCCTGGTCGCGGCGCTGATCGTCTACCTCGGCGACCAGTTGGGGGTCGGCACCCAGCTGTCCACCGCGATCATCGTGGTGCTGGGCATCCGCATCTTCGGCAACGCCGCGGCGCTGCGACGACGGCTGTTCGGGGCCTGACGCGTCATGGGCATGGATCCGGTGCCGCACGGTCGGCACGAACTACCCGACACCGCTGACGGCGCGCCGTCGCGGCGCGGCTTCGGAGGTATTCGCGGGGGGCGTTCCAGCCCGCTGTTCGGCGTATTGGCGATGTTGCTGTGCCTGCTGCTGGGGATCGCGATCGTCACCCAGGTCCGCCAGAACGACTCCACCGACGCCCTGGAGACGGCCCGGCCCGCCGACCTGTTGGTGCTGCTGGACTCGCTGCGACAGCGCGAAGCCGCGCTCAACACCGAGATCGCCGAGCTGCAGCAGACGCTCAACGCCCTGCAGGAGTCCGGCAGCAGCGATCGCGCCGCCATCGAGACCGCCCAGGCGCGGCTCTCCGCCCTGGCGATCATGGTCGGGACGGTCGGCGCCGTCGGGCCCGGGGTGGTGGTCACCGTCGACGACCCGGCGCGCGGCGTGGCGCCGGAGACCATGCTGGATGTCATCAACGAACTTCGAGCCGCCGGCGCCGAGGCGATGGAGGTCCGTGACGCCGCCAAAGCGGTGCGCATCGGGGTGGACTCCTGGGTGGCCGGAACGCCGGGAGAGCTGGAATTCGATGGGATCGCCTTGGTGCCACCGTATTCCGTACTGGCGATCGGCGATCCGCCTACCTTGGCGGCCGCGATGAACATTCCCGGTGGTGCGGTCGACAGCGTTAAACGGCTCGGTGGCGCCATGGCGGTGCAGCAGGCCGACCACGTTGAGGTGACCGTGTTGCGGCAACCGAAACCGCGCCAATACGCTCAGCCAGTCAAGTGAACCCGACAGCGCAAGGAGCACGATCACCGTGAGCTCGGAAAGCAATGTTCCGTCCGACCTGTATTACACCGCCGAGCACGAGTGGGTGCAGCGCACCGGAACCGACACCGTCCGGGTGGGCATCACCGACTTTGCGCAGGCGGCGCTGGGCGACGTGGTCTTCGTGCAACTGCCCGAGGTGGGCGCCGATGTGACCGCGGGGGAGAGCTTCGGCGAGGTGGAGTCGACCAAGTCCGTCTCGGACCTGTTCGGGCCGATCTCGGCGAAAGTGGTTGCCGTCAACGCGGACCTCGACGCCAGCCCGCAGCTGGTGAATTCCGATCCGTACGGCGCCGGCTGGTTGGTCGATCTTCAGGCCGCGGACGGCTTGGACGAGACCCTCGCGGGGCTGCTCACGCCCGACGCGTACCGCGCGACGCTGGCGGAATGAGTATTGCTAGCCTGCCTGCCGGGACGCGCCGGATATCGCGGCGGGTATTCCGCGACACGATCCCGCGGTGCGGGGCACATTATCGACCGCTGCGCGGTACGGTCGACTCAACAATCGTGGGTCCGGTGCCATGGATATCCGGCGGGTGCGACCAGGTAACACGACAGTGGCCAGTGAGGAGCAGCGGGTGACGGAGAAGGACCCAGGAAATGGGCAGGACCAGGCAGGCGACGAGGTCACGGTGGAAACCACATCGGTCTTCCGCGCCGACTTCCTGAGCGAACTCGACGCTCCCGCGCAGGCGGGCGGTGAGAGCCTGACCTCGGGTGTCGAGGGGCTGCCCGCGGGTTCGGCGCTGCTGGTCGTCAAGCGCGGCCCCAACGCCGGGTCGCGTTTCCTGCTCGACCAACCGGTCACCGCCGCCGGCCGGCACCCCGACAGTGACATCTTCCTCGACGACGTCACGGTCAGCCGCCGTCACGCCGAGTTCCGCCTGGAAGGCAACGAGTTTCAGGTCGTCGACGTCGGCAGCCTCAACGGCACCTACGTCAACCGGGAGCCGGTCGATTCGGCGGTCCTGGTCAACGGCGACGAGGTACAGGTGGGCAAGTTCCGGCTGGTATTCCTGACCGGCCCGAAGACGGCTGAGACCGAGGGCGGGCCGGGGAGCTAAGTGAGCGCGCCTGACAGCCCCGAACCGGCCGGGATGTCGATCGGAGCGGTTCTGGATCTGCTTCGGCCGGAGTTTCCCGATGTCACGATCTCCAAGATTCGGTTCCTGGAGGCCGAGGGGCTGGTGACGCCGCAGCGCTCGGCGTCGGGCTACCGCCGGTTCAGCGCCTACGACTGCGCGCGTCTGCGGTTCGTGCTGACCGCGCAACGCGACCAGTACCTGCCGCTGAAAGTGATCAAGGCCAGGCTGGACGCCGAGCCGGACGGGGCGCTGCCGCTGGCCGAGTCGCCGTATACGGTGCCGCGGTTGGTGTCGGCCGCCGACGCCGCGCACAGCGGCACGGCGCTGCCCGTACCGCCCCGGCGGGTCAGGCTGAGCCGGGAGGACCTGCTGGAGCGCTCCGGGGTCGATGACATCCTGCTGACGGCACTGGTCAGAACGGGGGTGATCACGGCCGGGCCGGGCGGATTCTTCGACGAACACGCGGTCGTCATCGCGCAGTGCGCCCGCGGACTGGGCGACTACGGCGTCGAGCCACGGCACCTGCGGGCGTTCCGCTCAGCCGCCGACCGGCAGTCCGATCTGATCGCACAGATCGCCGGGCCGCTGGTCAAGGGTGGCAAGGCCGGCGCGCGCGACCGCGCCGACGACTTGGCGCGCGAGGTGGCCGCGCTGGCAATCGCGCTGCACACCGCGCTGCTCAAGTCGGCGGTACACGACGTTCTGCACGGCTGAGGACTAGACTCGCGTCGGCGGCTTGTTGTGCGACATGCGGTTGCCGGACCGGGGGTTTCGCAGCGAGTCGGACTGGGACACAGCGACTTGGGTTAAGCAATTGCGGAGGGCTGACTGGAGATGGGTGAAGTACGCGTGGTCGGCATTCGCGTCGAGCAACCGCAGAACCAGCCGGTGTTGTTGCTGCGCGAGGCCGACGGCGACCGATACCTCCCGATCTGGATCGGGCAGGCCGAAGCCGCCGCCATCGCCCTGGAGCAGCAGGGTGTGGAACCGGCCCGGCCGTTGACTCACGACTTGATCCGCGACCTGATCGCCGCACTGGGGCATTCGCTCAAGGAGGTCCGGATCGTCGACCTGCAGGAGGGCACGTTCTACGCCGACCTGATTTTCGACCGTGACATCACGGTCTCGGCGCGTCCGTCGGACTCGGTGGCGATCGCGCTGCGGGTGGGGGTGCCGATCTACGTCGAGGAGGCGGTGCTGGCCGAAGCGGGCCTGCTGATCCCCGACGAGACCGACGATGAGCCCTCCGGCGCGGTGCGCGAAGACGAGGTGGAGAAGTTCAAGGAGTTCCTCGATAGCGTGTCGCCCGACGATTTCAAAGCAACCTGACCCGGCGCGGCGGGCTCAGCCCCGTCACAGATCCGTCTCATCTGCGAGCGGTCCGACGACACGCCCATCGCCAAAGCAGGATGCGGAAATCACGGCCCCCATACTTGAGCCACGGCGGGAACCGCACGGTGGCTCGCCGGACAGCGTATGCTCACGACCAACTCGGGCAAGAGCAAACGCGGCCACCGGCCAGCCAGTGGCAACGAGCGCGATCGGCGAGAGGAAGCATCGTGGGCGAGCAACCGGGGCAGGAACAGCTGAACTTCGCGAGTCCCTCCGAATCGGGTTCGGATGGCGAAGTCGCAGCGACCGCTTCCGGCGTCGGCGAACCGGTGCAGCCCGGGCTGTTCCCCGATGACTCCGTGCCCGACGAACTGGTCGGCTACCGCGGGCCCAGCGCCTGCCAGATCGCCGGCATCACCTATCGCCAGTTGGACTACTGGGCCCGCACCTCACTGGTGGTGCCGTCTATTCGGGGCGCGGCCGGCTCCGGCAGTCAGCGGCTGTACTCGTTCAAAGACATCCTGGTGCTCAAGATCGTCAAGCGGTTGCTCGACACCGGCATCTCGCTGCACAACATCCGGGTCGCCGTCGACCATCTGCGGGAGCGCGGGGTACGGGATCTGGCCAACATCACGCTGTTCTCCGACGGCACCACCGTCTATGAGTGCACGTCGGCCGAGGAGGTCGTCGACCTGCTGCAGGGCGGCCAGGGCGTGTTCGGGATCGCGGTATCGGGCGCGATGCGGGAGCTGACCGGCGTCATCGCCGATTTCCCCGGCGAACGCGCCGACGGCGGCGAGTCGATCGCCGCGCCGGAGGATGAACTGGCCAGCCGCCGCAAGTTCCGCGACCGCAAGACCGGTTAGCGCCGGCCGGCCCGGCGCATTCGCATCGGCCGAGGGACGCTCGGTAGACTGGGCCGCGCATCAGCGTAGCGCGGGAGAGTCTCGGGGCAGCCAGTCTCGGGCGCCGAAGGAGCAATACCTCCCCGTCAACCTCTCAGGCACCAGGACCGCGCACGCATCGATGCCTCTGGAAAGCGGTGCTGCCCGGTTCGGGTCCACCCGCCCATGGGGAAAGGCGCCCGTGCCGGCGCCGAATCTCTCAGGCGCCCGGGACGGGCAGACGACAGAGGGGGAGGGACACCAGTCGTCTATCGCCGAGGGGGTCTACGTGGCCGAGCACACCGAATTCCGTTTTGTCGACCGGCACATCGGCCCGGACGACGCCGCCATCGCCACGATGCTGGACACCATCGGGGTCGGCTCGCTGGACGAACTGGCGGCCAAGGCGGTGCCCGCCGGCATCCTCGACCCGCTCGGCCCCGACGGTGTCGCACCCGGCCTGGAAGCCTTGCCGCCGGCCGCCGGCGAGATGCAGGCGCTGGCCGAACTGCGCGAACTGGCCGACGCCAGCACCGTCGCGGTGTCGATGATCGGGCAGGGCTACTACGACACGGTCACCCCGCCGGTGCTGCTGCGCAACATCATGCAGAACCCCGCCTGGTACACCGCCTACACGCCGTACCAGCCCGAGATCAGCCAGGGCCGGCTGGAGGCGCTGCTGAACTTCCAGACCATGATCGCCGACCTGACCGGCTGCGAGATCGCCAATTCGTCGATGCTCGACGAGGGCACCGCGGCAGCCGAGGCGATGACGCTGATGCAGCGCGCGGTGCGGGGGAAGGCCAACCGGCTGGTGGTCGACACCGACCTGTTCACCCAGACCGCGGCGGTGCTGGCAACCCGTGCCGAACCGCTGGGCATCGAGATCGTCACCGCCGACCTGCGCAACGGGTTGCCCGAGGGCGACTTCTTTGGCGTGATCACCCAGCTGCCGGGGGCATCCGGCCGGGTCACCGACTGGTCGGAGGTGATCGAGGCCGCCCACGAACGCGGTGCGATGGTGGCGGTCGGGGCAGACCTGTTGGCACTGACCCTGGTCACGCCGCCCGGCGAGATCGGCGCCGACGTGGCGTTCGGCAGCGCCCAGCGCTTCGGGGTGCCGATGGGCTTCGGCGGGCCCCACGCCGGTTACCTGGCGGTTCACAGCAAGCAGGCCCGGCAACTGCCGGGACGGCTGGTCGGGGTCTCGGTGGACGCCGACGGCTCGCCGGCCTACCGCCTCGCGCTACAAACCCGCGAACAGCACATCCGACGCGACAAGGCGACATCGAACATCTGCACCGCCCAGGTGCTGTTGGCGGTGATGGCCGCGATGTATGCCTGCTACCACGGCGCCGAGGGCCTGACCGCCATCGCACGGCGGGTGCACGGCCAGGCCCAGAAGATCGCCGCTGCGCTCGGTGACGCGCTGGTGCACGACCGCTACTTCGACACCGTGCTGGCCCGCGTTCCCGGCCGCGCCGACGAGGTCATCGCGGCGGCCAAGGCCGACGGCATCAACCTGTGGCGCGTCGACGCCGACCACGTCGCGGTCGCCTGCGACGAGACCACCACCGACGCCCACGTGGCCACAGTGCTGGCGGCTTTCGACGTCGCCGATCCGGAGTTGTCGGGGCGCGAGCCGGTGTGCGCGCACGTCATCACCCGTACTTCGGAATTCCTGACGCACCCGGCTTTTCGGCGCTACCGGACCGAAACCGCCATGATGCGATACCTGCGCGAGCTGTCGGACAAGGACATCGCCTTGGACCGCAGCATGATTCCGCTGGGTTCGTGCACCATGAAGCTCAACGCCGCCGCGGAGATGGAGTCGATCACCTGGCCGGAATTCGCTCGCCAGCACCCCTTCGCGCCGCCCGCCGATGCTGCCGGGCTGCGCCGGCTCATCGCCCAGTTGGAGGAGTGGCTGGCCGGGATCACCGGGTACGACGCGGTTTCGCTGCAACCCAACGCCGGCTCGCAGGGCGAGTACGCGGGCCTGCTGGCCATCCACGCCTACCACGCCAGCCGTGGCGAGTCCCAGCGTGACGTCTGCCTGATCCCGTCCAGCGCGCACGGCACCAACGCCGCGTCGGCAGCGCTGGCCGGGATGCGGGTGGTGGTGGTCGCCTGCCGGGAGAACGGTGACGTCGACCTCGATGATCTGCGTGCCAAGATCGCGGAGTACGCCACGACGCTGTCGGCGCTGATGATCACCTACCCCTCCACCCACGGGGTCTACGAGCACGACATCGCCGAGATCTGCGCCGCCGTGCACGACGCGGGCGGTCAGGTCTACGTCGACGGCGCCAATCTCAACGCGCTGGTCGGACTGGCCCGCCCCGGGCGCTTCGGCGGCGACGTCAGCCACCTGAACCTGCACAAGACGTTCTGCATTCCGCACGGCGGCGGCGGCCCCGGCGTCGGGCCGGTGGCGGTGCGTTCGCACCTGGCCGCCTTCCTGCCCGGGCACCCGTTGGCCGATGAACTGCCCGGCGGCGCGCCGGTCTCGGCGGCTCCCTACGGTTCGGCCTCGATCCTGCCGATCACCTGGGCCTACATCCGGATGATGGGTGCGCAGGGCCTGCGATCGGCGTCGCTGACCGCGATCGCGTCGGCGAATTACATCGCCCGCCGCCTCGATGAGTACTTTCCGGTGCTCTACACCGGGGAGAACGGCATGGTCGCCCACGAATGCATCCTGGACCTGCGCGCGATCACCAAAGCGACCGGCGTGACTGTCGATGATGTCGCAAAACGATTGGCCGACTACGGATTCCATGCTCCGACGATGAGTTTCCCGGTGGCCGGCACGCTGATGGTGGAGCCCACCGAGAGCGAGAGCCTGGCCGAGGTGGACGCGTTCTGCGAGGCGATGATCGCCATCCGCGGTGAGATCGACCGGGTTGGCGCCGGCGAGTGGACCGCGGAGGACAATCCGTTGCGCGGTGCCCCGCACACCGCCGAATGCCTGATGGTCGACAAGTGGGAGCACCCCTACACCCGGGAGCAGGCCGCCTATCCGCTGGGCCGTGACTTCCGGCCGAAGGTGTGGCCACCGGTGCGCCGGATCGACGGCGCCTTCGGGGACCGCAACCTGGTCTGCTCATGCCCGCCGGTGGAGTCCTACGCCTGAGCCACCGGGCGACAAACCCTGAGAACAACATTATGGACTTGATGCCGGAATTCGGCCGGAAAGTCTGTCGAAGTGACGAAACGAAAAACCATTGACGGCTGTGAATAATCAGCGATTTCTCATCTCCACCTGAAATAAGGATTACGCTGGTCTCACCCTGACGGTGATGTGGATCACAAGAGGAGAGACCATGCAACAGCTAGCGCTTCGCCCCTACATCACTGCCGGCGTCGCCGTCGCGGGCGCCGGCATCATCGCGGTGGCGCCGGTAGCGCCGGTGACGCCGCCGGCCCTGGTCTCCGGCGCGCAGTTCCATGCCGTGCAGCTGACCGATGCCTGGTCGGACCTCTTCACCCACACCGCGGCCAACCTGAACAACATCAGCGAGAACGCCGACTGGGGCGCCATCACGGCGGTCTTCGGCAAGCTGTTCACCGACCCGTTCGGCGTGATCTCCGCGTTCACCAGCATCACGCCGACCATCACCACCGATATCTCCGAGCTGCCGGCGTCGGTCTCGGTGCAGCTGCCGCCCGGACTCGAACTGGCGATCGCCAGTATGGGCGCGCAGGCACTGACCTCCCAAGCAATCAGCAATGCCGCGGCCGACATGGCCAACGGCGACTTCTCCACCCTGTTCACCGCGCCGGCCACCATCGCCGACGCCTACCTCAACGGCGCCCAGAACGTCAGCCTGCTCGGGGGCATCATCAACATCCCGGTGCTCAACGGCGTGCTCGCCCCGGTGCAAAACCTGGAGGTGAATCTCAACCTGGTCCAGTTGCTCAACGCCCTGGGGCTGGGCAACCTGGACCTGACCAACCTGGACCTGCAGAACCTGATCGATCAGCTCGGGCTGGGCAACCTGACCCTGGGCAGCCTGCTCAGTGAACTGGGCATCAGCGACGACGGGCTGGGCGACCTGCTCAACCTCGGCAGCGGGATCACCGACCTGGGCGGGCTGCTGGGCTTCCTCGGGCTCGGCAACCTCGGGTTGGGCAGCCTCGGCCTGACCGGCGTCTTGAATGGACTGGGCCTGGACACCGGAGTCGACCTGAACGATCTGCCGCTCAGCAGTGTGCTGAGCGCATTCGGGATCGACCCGACGACGCTGCTGTCGCCGGCCAGCCTGCTGGCCCTGGTGGGGCTGGACCCGGCGAACGCGCTGTCGACGACCATGCTGAACAGCCTGCTCGGTACGCTGGGGCTCGACCCGGCCGGCGGGGTGTCGACGGACGTGGTGAACGGCCTGTTGAGTTCGCTGGGGCTGGACCCGGACGGTGTGATCTCGCCGGCGGTGCTGACCGATCTGCTGAACTCGCTGGGCCTGGATTCCGACAGCACGCTGACGCCGGAAGTGATCAACAGCCTGCTCGGCGGGCTGGGGCTCGACCCGAGCACGTCGGTGTCGACGACGATGTTGAATTTGCTGCTCGGTTCGCTGGGCCTGGACCCGACCAGCACGGTCAGCCCGGATCTGCTGCTCAGCCTGATCGGCCTGGGCACCGGCGATGCGCTGCCGGGGGGGAGCGCACTCAGTTTGCTGACCGCCGCACTGACGGGCGTGCTGAGCGCCTTCGGCTTACCGAGCGGAGCCGTAACAACTCTGGTCTCAGGTCTCCTCACGACTCTTGGCGCCCTTGGACTATCGCCCACCGCCCCGAGCATCGGCGGCCTGCTCGACGGCCTGTTCAGTGCACTGGGCATCACGCCCGCCAGCCTGGGCCTCGACGATCTGCTCGCTGGCCTGGGGCTGAACACCGCCGGCCTGACACTCGATGAGCTGCTGAGCGCGCTGGGACTCTCCGGTGCCGGCACGACGATCGGTGACCTGCTCGGCGACCTGGGTCTGGACGGCAACGGCCTGACCGTCGGTGATCTGCTCGACGTTTTGGGTTCGACACCCGGGGGCCTGACGATCGGCGGCCTGCTCGGCGATCTGGGGTTGGACGGTAGCGGCCTGACGATCGGCGGCCTGCTCGGTGACCTGGGTCTGTCGTCGAACGACCTGACCCTCGGCGGCCTGCTCGGCGATCTGGGGATCGTGCCCGGTCAGGACCTGACCGTCGGCGGGGTGCTGGAGGCGCTGGGCTTCCCGGCCTCGACCGGCGACCTGTCGCTGAGCGAACTGCTGAGCGGATTGGGCCTGGGTGGCATCGACATCACCGGCCTGCTCAACGGCCTGGACCTGGGTGGCCTGATCAGCGGCCTGGGTCTCGACGACCTGCCGCTGAACCTGGGTGACCTGATTCCCCCGCTGGACCTGAACCTGACCGACCTGCTCGACAGCCTGGGCCTGGGCAACCTGGATCTGGCCGACATCAACGTCGGCTCGTTCGGGGGGATGGTCACCCTGCTGGTGGACGTCATCCCGCAGCAGATCCTCGACATGCTGGGTGCTTAGCGGCGCTCAGCCCAGCAGGGTGTTCAGCGTGCCGGCCAGTTCCGGGGTGTTCGCCCCGCGCAGGTTCTGGTACGTGCCACCGGACAGCTGGGCCACCGCCTGCCAGACCGCCCGGTCGGCGTCACCGAAGTCGATGACGTTGACGGCGACCGGGCGCTCAGGGTCGGTGTTGGCCCGGATGAAGTCCTGCAGTCCGGGGCCGTCCAGGGTCCGGTCGGTGTGCGGTCCCGCGGTGATGACCAGTACCGAGTTGCGCTGTCCGGGGTGGTAATTGGCCAACGCCTGGTTGTAGACCAGGCGCAGCGTGGTGAATGACACCGCACCGCCCGATGTCGAACTGAGCGCATCGAGTTCCCGGGTCAGCGTCTCCGCCCGCGTTCCGCCGTTCACCGGCTCATCCAGTGGGCCGGACGTGACCACGCTGTGGCCCTCCACACCGTCGAAGGTCCACAGCCCCACGACGGCGCTCGGCTGCAGCGCCCTGATCCGTTGATCCAGGGCCGCGATCACATGTGCCAGCCGGGTTTTGCCGCCCTCGTCGGTCGTCATGGACTCGTCGAGCATGATCGTCACCGCCGAAGCGCCCGGCAGCGTGGTGAGCGCATTGGCAAGCGTGGCCCGCATCGCGTCGTCGCCTACCGACAGGGTGTCCGATACCGCCGGAAAGTCGGTGACCTCACTGCTCGGCGGGGCGACGCCCTCCACCCGGAATCCGGCCTTGGCCAGCTCCGCGAGCTGATCCGGCTTGCGGGCGAACCGCGCGAATTCGCTGGCGGCACTGACCTGTTCCTGCGAGAGCCACGAGCCGGCAAGCAGCACGGTGGGGTAATCGGCGACCGGCACCGGCCCCGGCGGCAACCAGGAACCGAGGGTGCTCGCCGGGTCCGACAGCGATTGCCCGCGGGTGAACAGTTGCTGCTCGGTGGTCACCACCGCGTGCACCGGTGCAGCCGCTGGATCGCCTTGGCGCAGCAGTACGTTCAGCGCCTCGGCGAGTGAGTTGTCGGCGAGGTGGGGTTGTGCGCCGGCCAGCCGGTGCACCGCCGGCGTCCCGTCGGTGGCAGGGGCGCCTTTCGGGGCGGTGCCGGATGCCACCGCCTCACCGGCCAGGAAAGCGGCATCGCCGTTGCCGCCGATCGGCAGCGCCAGCCGGAGTTGCCCCCAACCGGCGAGGCCGAGTCGGCCCAGGCCGTCGGGGTCGGTCTGCAGGTCCGGCAGACTCGCCCAACTCTGGTGCTGCAGGGCGGATTCGAGCTGGGGCCGGACCGCCAGCAGGACCGGAGAGGTGACCAGCGAACGGCTGTCACTGACGGTTTCCTGGCCGGCCGAGGCCTGCAGGCGGGCCGCCGAGATCGAACTGCCGGGAATCCACAGCGCCGGGCGCTGGCCGAGCTGTGCCGGCCAGTCGCCGATGAAACCACTGACCACGGCGTCGGAATCCACCGGCTTGACCTGCACCGACACGCAGCGGTCACCCACCGGTTTGGCGGTCTTGTTGAATCGGTCGGCGAAACCCTGCACGTGGTCGGCGATCGAGGGGTCCGCCACGACGGCGACCGTTAGATCGCCGTGGGCGCAGGTGCCGGCGGCGACGGCCGAGCGATGCGACAGCGAGTTGCCGAAGAAGCGCCACAGGATCACGGTGCCCACCACGACGATCACGGCAACCAGTGCGGCGATCACACCGACACTGACACCGCGGCGGCCCGCATCGTTGCGATGCCGTCGCCACCGGTCCAGCTCGCGGCGACCGCGGCGCGGTTGGTCGCGATCGGCCTCCCGGCCCGAGTAGGACCCGGTCGGCAAGGCCCCGGGCGAACCGAAAGGCCCGGTACGGTACCGGGTTTCTTCCTCGCTGCCGCTGCCACGCCGCATGTACTGGGCCGGGTCCGCGTGGTAGCCCGCATCGCTGCCGATCGGCTCGTCGTAGAAGGCGTCCTGATAGTCGTCGACGTAGTCGTCGTCGTCCGGATCGCCGAAGCCGAACGGATCGGGCGCCCCGGCGTCCCAGTCAGGGTCGAGCGGCTCGTCATCGAAATCGTCGGGGCCGGGGAAACTGTGCCTACCCACGGTGGCTGCGTCCTCTCCGCCTGGTCAGCTCTCCGGCCACGGTCAATCCACTCGAATCCGCGTAGCCGCTCAGCGGCCGGCGCGGGCTTTGAACTCGCGCCGGCGCCGGTGCAGGATCGGCTCGGTGTAGCCGTTGGGCTGAGTGGTTCCGGACAGGATCAGTTCACGGGCGGCCGCGAACGCGATGCTGTCGTCGAAATCCGGAGCCATCGGCAGGTAAGTCGGATCGCCCGCGTTCTGCCGGTCCACGGCCGGGGCCATCCGCTCCAGGCTGGACTGCACGTCGTCAGCGGTGATCACCCCGTGCCGCAGCCAGTTCGCCAGCAGCTGCGATGAGATCCGCAGTGTCGCACGGTCTTCCATCAGCGCCACATCGTGGATGTCGGGAACCTTTGAGCAGCCGACGCCCTGCGAGATCCACCGAACGACGTAGCCGAGAATCGACTGACAGTTGTTGTCGACCTCCTCGCGGATCTCGTCGGGGGCCCAGGCCAGCCCCTCGGAGAGCGGGATTGTCAGCAGCTGATCGATTGTGGCGCGGCGTTTTCCGGCCAACTCCCGCTGCACCTCGAACACGTCCACCTGGTGGTAGTGCATCGCGTGCAGGGTGGCCGCGGTCGGCGACGGCACCCACGCGGTGCTGGCGCCGGCGCGTGGGTGCGCGATCTTCTGCTCGACCATGTCGGCCATCAGGTCGGTCATCGCCCACATCCCCTTGCCGATCTGGGCGTGACCGGTCAATCCGGTGGCCAGGCCTGCGTCGACGTTGTTGTCCTCGTAGGCCAGGATCCACGGCTGCGACTTCATGGCGGCCTTGCGCACCATCGGCCCGGCCTCCATCGAGGTGTGGATCTCGTCGCCGGTGCGGTCCAGGAAGCCGGTGTTGATGAACACCACCCGGTCGACGGCCGCCTTGATGCAGGCCCGCAGGTTGACGGTGGTGCGGCGTTCCTCGTCCATGATGCCGATCTTGAGGGTCGCCTGCGGCAGGCCGAGGACGTCTTCGACCCGACTGAACAATTCGGCGGTGAACGCCACCTCGTCGGGCCCGTGCATCTTCGGTTTGACGATGTAGATCGACCCGGTGCGGCTGTTGAGCAGCGGGCCGTTGTCGTCGGAGGCAGTCAACCCGTGCATCGCGATCAGCCCGGTGAACAGCGCGTCCTGGATGCCCTCGAACACCTCACGGCCGTCGGTGCCCTCGGCGCCCTCGGCGCCGAAGACGATGGCGTCGTTGGTCATCAGATGACCGACGTTGCGGACGAACATCAGGCTGCGGCCGGGCAGGGTAAGGGTTCCGCCGTCGGGAGCGGTGAACTCGCGGTCGCCGGACAGTGTCCGGGTGAACGTCTTCCCGTCCTTGCTGACCTCTTCGGCCAGATCCCCGCGATTGAGCCCCAGCCAGTTGCGGTAGCCGAGCACCTTGTCCTCGGCGTCGACCGCGGCAACCGAGTCCTCGAAGTCCATGATCGTGGTGACCGCCGACTCGAGCACCACGTCCTTGATGCCAGCGGCATCGGTCGCCCCGATCGGCGAGTCCGGGTCGATCAGGATCTCGATGTGCAGGCCGTGGTGGACCAACAGCACCGATGACGGCGCCTCGGCGTCCCCGAGGTAACCGACGAACTCCGCCGGCGCGGCCACGGTGGTCTCCAGACCGTCGGCCAGCGTGATCACCAGCCGGCCGTCGTTCACCGCGAAGCTCTTGACCTCGGACCACGCGCCGTTGGCCAGCGGCACGGACTCGTCGAGGAACTTGCGGGCATAGCCGATCACCTTGTCGCCGCGCACCGGGTTGTAGCCGCTGTCCGCTCCCGCGGGCGTCTTCGTTGCGCCGTCGTCCTCGCTGATCACGTCGGTGCCGTACAGCGCGTCATACAACGAGCCCCAGCGGGCGTTGGCGGCGTTGAGCGCGAACCGGGCGTTGAGCACCGGCACCACCAGCTGCGGGCCGGCCTGCACGGCGATCTCGTCGTCGACGTCGGCGGTGGTGACGGTGAAGTCCTCCGGCTCGGGCAGCAGGTAGCCGATGTCGGTGAGGAAGGCCCGGTAGGCCTCGGTATCCAACGGCTCGATGACCCGGTGCCGGTGCCACTTGTCGATCTGTGCCTGCAGCTCGTCACGACGCGCCAGCAGCTCCTGGTTCTTCGGCGTCAGATCGGTGACGACCTTGTCCACGCCCGCCCAGAAGCTGTCCGGGTCCAGACCGGTCCCCGGCAGCGCCTCATCGGTGATGAAGTCGTAGAGCGCACGCGCCACCCGCAGACCGCCAACCGGCACCCGATCCGTCATGGTTTCCTCCCTCATAGCCAATCTCTCACCTTACCGGCCGAAAGCACCGCTATCCGCATCCGGCGATTGCCGACAACCGCTCGCACCGTTCGAGCAGAGCGGCGCGCAGCGGTGCGGCCCGCTGCGAGATCTCGGTCTGGCAACGGACGTATTCTGCACGGCCGACCGGGTTTTCGATGCAGATCGGCTCGTACCCGTAGCCGCTCAGGTCATACGGGCTCGCTTGCATGTCGATCTCCCGCGCGGCGGCGGCCAATTGCAGGCAGTCCAGCAGCAATTCCGACTCGATCAACGGGCCCAACTTGTAGCACCACTTGTAAAGGTCCATGTTGGCGTGCAGGCAACCAGGCTGCTCCCAATCGGTTTGGGTGGCCCGCCGGGGCGTCCCGTCGTTGCGTGGCGCCGCCGCCGGGGTGAAGAAGCGGAATGCGTCGAAATGGGTGCAACGCAACGGTATTGACTCGACTACCCGTTCCACTTCGGGTGTACTGAGCCGCAATGGGACGTGACCGTGCCGGACGGTTTGCCCTACCGGACTGCGATACACCATCGCCCACTCGTGCAGCCCGAAACAGTTCAGCCGGGCCGGGCGGGCGGCGGTGGCCCGCAGCAGCCGTGCGACGAACGTCACGGTGTCGGCCCGCGCACGCAGGAAGTCCTCGCCGACACCGACCCGGCCGCCCGTGACGCTGTATCCCCGCCGGTTGCGGTATTCGCGCAGCGCCGCCGCACCGGCCAAGGCAACGCCGAAACCGGGATGCCAGCCGCGCAGCTGTCGGGGCCGCAGGCTGTAGTAGCTGAACAGGAACTTCGGCACCGGGTCGCCGGCGGCGACCTGGCGCAACAGCGGTGCCAGAAAGGTGTCCAGGCGCCGCCGGTAGGCCTGCGCCCGCGCCTGCCAGTGCTCGGTTCCCAGAGCCGATTCGGCCAGGTCAAACATGTTGCGTTCCGTCACGGACGGTTCCCACGACGTCCTGGACGAGGTCCTCGAGGGCCACCATGGCCACCACAGCGCCATCGGTGGCGACCACGAGGGCCAGATGGCTCTTGGTCCGCCGCAGCCGGGTCAACGCGTCGGCCAGCGGCAGCGACGCGGGAACGCGGGGCAGCGGCCGTACCACGCCGATATCGACTACGGCGGCTGCGCCGTCGCCGCCGGTGGCCGCCGCGGCGCTCTCACTGATCGGCAGCAGGTCCTTGATATGCAGGTAGCCGACGTATTGGCCCTGGTCGACGACGGGGAACCGGGAATAACCGGTCTGCGCGAGCGCCTTGTCGACGGCCGCCACGGTGGGGCCGCGCCCGGGCGCTGCGGCCGGGACGGCGCGGATGTCGCCGACCGGCAGCGCCACGTCGGCGACGGTCCGGTTGCGGATCTGCAGGGCGCGGGTCAATCGGGTGTACTCCTCGAGGTCGAGCAGTCCTGCCGAGACCGATTCGGCGATCATCTCGCTGAGCTCGACGGTGGACACCGTGATCTCCAGCTCGTCTTTCGGCTGCACCCGCACGGCGCGCAGCGTGACGTTGGCGCACCAGTTGTAGAAGACGATGAACGGCCGGGCGGCCGCCATGTAGACCAAATACGGCGGGATCAGCAGCATCGCCGCCGTCTCCGGGCCTGCCAGGGCGATGTTCTTGGGCACCATCTCGCCGAACAGCACATGCAGCGTCACCACGATCGTCAACGCGACGATGAACGCCACGGTGTGCAGCAGCGCGTCGGGGATGCCCACCAGCCGGAACACCGGCTCGAGCAGGTCGGCGACGGCAGGCTCACCGATGCGACCGAGCAGAATCGAGCACACCGTGACGCCCAGTTGCGCCCCGGCCAGCATTAGCGACAGCTGCTCGCCGGCCCGGATCACCGTGACCGCGCTCTGCCTGCCCTGTTCGGCCAGCGCCTCGAGCCGGTCGCGTCGCGCCGATATCAGCGAGAACTCGGCGCCGACGAAGAAGGCGTTCGCCGCGACCAGCAGGACGGTCAACACGACGTTGAACAGATCAGCCATCGCCCGCCCCCAGTTGGGTGAGCACCAGCAGGTCGATGCGGCGGCCGTCCATCCGGACCACCCGGGCAAGCCAGCGCGGCGGGATCGCGGACAGCTGGTCGGGATCGAACGCGGTCAGTTCGACGGTCTCGCCCGCCGCCGGAATGTGGCCGAGCTCTTGGAGCACCAGCCCGCCGATGGTCTCGTAGGAGCCCTCCGGGGCGCGGTAGCCGGTGGCCTTGGCGACCTCGTCGATGCGCAGCAGCCCCGACACCTGCCAGCCGCCGCCGGCCGCCACCACGTCCGGCGTGGCGTCGTCGTGCTCGTCGCGGACGTCGCCGACGATCTCCTCGATCAGATCCTCCATCGTGACCATTCCCGCGGTGCCGCCGTATTCATCGACGACCAGGGCAGCCTGCAGGCCGTTGGCCTGAATCTGCTCCATCACCGCGTCGCCGTCGAGGGTGGAGGGCACCACCGCCGCGGGCTCGGCGACGGTGGTGACCGGGGTGGTCGCCCGATCGGCGGCCGCCACCGCGAACACCTGTTTGACGTGGACGATGCCGACGGGGGCGTCCAGGTCACCGGCCACCACCGGAAACCGGGAGAAGCCGGTGTCGATGGCCGCGGCGGCCAGGTCGGCGACAGTGTCACCGGCCTGCAGGCTGACGATCTTCGAACGCGGCGTCATCAGCTCCGCGGCGGTCAGGGCGCCGAACCGTAGCGAGCCCTCGACCAGCGTGGCGGTATTGGGATCCAGCGCGCCGCTGCGCGCCGAGTTGCGCACCAGCGAAGCCAGCTCGCGCGGGGACCGGGCCGAGGTCAACCGGTCGGCAGGCTCGATGCCGAGCCGCTTGAGAATCAGGTTCGCCGTCCCGTTGGTCGCCTTGATCGCGAGGGTGAACAGCCGGGAGAACAGCAGCTGCGGCCCGGCCGTCGCCCGGGCGGTCTGCAGTGGGCGCGCCACGGCGAGATTCTTGGGCACCAGTTCGCCGAAGACCATCGACAGCGAGGTGGCGATCACCAGGGCCAGCGCCAGCGCCACCCCGGCGGCGGCCGGCTCGGACAGGCCGAGAGCGGCCAGCGGGGGGCGCAGCCACCGGGCGAGCACCGGCTCGGCCAGATACCCGGTGGCCAGCGTGGTGATCGAAATACCCAACTGGGCCCCGGAGAGCTGAAAGGACAACGTGCGGTGAGCTTCTTGGATGTAGGCGTCGCGACGGCCGCCGCGACGGGCGTTGGCCTGCACCGCGCTGCGTTCCAGGGTGGTCAGGGAGAACTCGGCGGCGACGAATATCGCGGTCCCCAGCGTGAGGATCACGAACGCCAGCACGCTGCCCAGAGTCAAGGCGATGGTCATGAGCGTCTACGGGTCGCCGCCGGTGGCCTCACCAGCCGAACGGTAGCGGATGGCCCTCGGCGAAGCCCGCGGCCGACTGCACCCCGAGCACCGCGCGCTCATGCAACTCGGCCAGGTCCGAGGCGCCGACGTAGGTGCAGGTGCTGCGAAGGCCCGACGTGATGTGGTCCAGCAGATCCTCGACTCCGCCGCGATCCGGGTCCAGCATCATCCTCGACGTCGAAATACCTTCCTGGAAGAGTGCTTTGCGGGCACGGTCGAACGCGCTGTCGCCGGCTGTGCGCGCGGCCACCGCCCGCTTGGACGCCATGCCGTAGCTTTCCTTGTACGGCTTGTCGTCGCGGTCGAACATCAGGTCGCCGGGCGACTCATAGGTGCCGGCGAACCACGAACCGATCATCACGTTCGACGCCCCGGCGGCAACGGCCAGCGCCACGTCGCGGGGATGACGCACCCCGCCGTCGGCCCAGACGTGGGCGCCGAGTTCGTGCGCTGCGGCCGCACACTCCAGTACGGCCGAGAACTGCGGGCGGCCCACCCCGGTCATCATCCGGGTGGTGCACATCGCGCCGGGGCCGACGCCGACCTTGACGATGTCGGCCCCGGCGCCGATCAAGTCCCGGGTGCCCGCCGCGGACACCACGTTGCCGGCGACCAGCGGAACCCCCGGCGTCAGCGCGGCCACCGAGCGGATCGCCTGTATCGCCTTCTCCTGATGGCCGTGCGCGGTGTCGATGACCAGCACATCCACCCCGGCTGCCAACAACGCGGCGGCCCGGGCCGTCACCTCGCCGGTGATGCCGACCGCGGCGCCGATCCGCAGCCGGCCGGCCGCATCGGTGGCGGGGGTGTAGATGCCGGCCCGGATCGCACCGGTGCGGGTCAGGACGCCGGCCAGCGTGCCGTCGGAGTTGGTCAGCACCGCGACCGGGACCGGCGCATGCTCCAGCAGGTCGAAGACCTTGCGGGGTTCGGTGCCAATCGGAACGCTGAGCAGGTCGGACATCGCGACGTCACGGACTCGGCTGAAGCGGTCCACCCCTTCGCAGCACGCCTTGGTCACCAGGCCGGTCGGCCGGCCGTCGACGATGACCACGGCCGCGCCGTGGGCACGTTTGGGAATCAGCGCCATCGCGGCGGAGACCGAGTCGTCCGGGGAGAGCACGACGGGGGTGTCGGCCACCAGGTCGCGACTTTTCACGAACGCCACGGTCTGGCTTACGGCGTCGATCGGCAGGTCCTGGGGCAGCACCACGATGCCGCCGCGCCGGGACACCGTCTCGGCCATTCGCCGGCCCGCCACGGCCGTCATGTTGGCGACCACCACCGGGATGGTGGCACCCGAACCGTCGCGCGTGGACAGATCCACGTCGAGTCGGGACTCGACCGCCGAGCGGTTGGGGACGATGAAGACATCGTCGTAGGTCAGGTCGTAGCCCGGTTCGTATCCGCCGGCGAATCTCATCGGGCGCCCGACATCGGGCCGTTGGGTTCCGACGAGCCCATCAATTTCCTCCACTGGTTCTGGGCCGGGTACGGGCGGGCGTCGGACGCCGGCCCGGCCGCGCCGGGGGCACCGTTTCGGCCCGGCAGCCACGCTACCGGGCGCCGGTCGGCGGAACCACTCGTGACCGACGGCCCGCGGATGAAAAATTGATCTTCCTCACAGCCACGTCGTCAGGTAAACTCATCTCGTCGTTTAGGGGAACAGAGATGACAGTTAGCTGCGAGCGGCGGGGCACGGCTATTCGGACCCCGATTGCGACCGCTGCTCACCCGCGGCCCACCCGGCCGGGCGACGGTGCCGACCGCGGCTGCCGGATCGATGCACCGGCGGCGTGGCGGGGATGTCACCTCGAAGGCTACCTGGAGCGCAAACTGCATCGGCAGTGGCGCAATCGTGGATCCTAGCCGCCGCGGTGACTTGACGGCGTCCGCGATATCCATCGTCGTGTGCCCATTGTTATCTTGTACCGCAAGGTGAATCGGATGGCCTGGCTGCTGCCGTCGAGGTAGGTCCGGCGTCGACCCGGGGCGCGCCCAGGGGTGCCGTCCCACGGTCGGCCCGATGGGGCGAACATCGCCGACAGGTGGTGCGGGCGAGCACCGGAGGCCGGCACGGCAGTTCGGCGCCGATGCTCTCCACGAAGCGCCGGACGGGCCGGTCACTGCCGGACGCCGCGGCATTGACCGCACTTGTCTGGCAATTAGCTGGCAAGAATTCAATAGCGCAGTCAGATTCTTAGAGCCGAATAAGCTGCGGAATATTCAAACGGCAACTCCGCAGCCGATCCGGACGACACTTTCGCACCCCAAAAGAGGTACGCACCATGCAGGTCAGCCCGCTTTTGTCCCTCACCGCCGGCGCCGCCCTGGCCGGCGGTATCGCCGCCGCGCCGGTCGCTGCACCGCCGGCGACATCGACCGCAGCCAACCGCGACGTTGAACTCACCGCGCAAGATGTCGTCATCGATTTCGTGCGGCATGCGCAGATGACACCGCCGTACGATCTGCTGCTGACCCCCTCCCCGGATCATCCGGGGGCTCCGCTCAGTGACCTCGGCCACGAGCAGGCGAACGACGTCGGGCAGCAGCTGTTCAACGAACTCGGTCCGGTCGCCGGCATCTTCTCCGGGCAGGGCCTGCGGGTGCAGGAGACCGCGGTGCCGTTCGCCGAGCTGGAGGGCGCCGGCGGCACCCCCGCCGACATCCGGCTACTGCCCGGGCTCGACGAGGTGGACAGCGGCGTCTATGCGCTTGATCCGATTGAGAGCCTTGGCGGTCGGCTGGCTTTCCTGACCGTGGGCGCCTGGACATTCGGAGCGCCGCTGGGGTTGGCGCTGCTGCAGGGGCCAGGCTCGCACGACGTCAACGGGATCGTGCTCGACGATCGATTCGGCGACGCCGTTCAGACGATGTACGACCATGCGCTGAACAGCGGGGTGGTCAGCGCCAACGGCCAGCTCACCGATGTGGCCTTCAGCAGCACCGCGTCCGTCTTCGCCTGGGTGATGCAGAACGTCGACAACCCCGATCTGCCGTTCTTCCTGAACCTGCTCCAAGAGTCACACAGTGTCCCAAACGGCCAGACGACCATATTCCTGCCCAACGCCGCCGTCGTCGAAGTCGAGGGCAATCCCACCGACGGCTGGACCCTGGTCAGCTGGGACGGGCACGCCATCCCCGCCGACCCGGGGCTGCTGACCGCCCTGTTCGTCGACGTCCGAGACGTGATGCTGCCGGTCCAGGAGTCGTTGTGGGCTGTGCACCAGGCCATTCTCGGCTCCGATCCCGAGGCGATCATGACCGCGGTCCAGACCGGTTTCGAGCAGGTCAGCGCGGCGTTGAGCCAGTTCCCCGGCGCGGTCTTCAGCGACATCGCCGACGCCCTCGGAAACCTCGGCTAGGAGGTAGCTGTCATGCAGGCAGTCTCGATCGGTCCGGTAGCCGCAGCGGCTGCCCTCGTCGGCGCGGGCGTCATTGCCGCGACACCGCCGGTGCACGCCGATCTCGCAGCCCCCGCGGTCACTCTCACCAGCGCGGAGGCCCAAGATGGCGCCGTGCACGATGTCGTCATCGACATCGTCCGGCACGGGCAGCGGATGCCACCGTTCAACGACGTCATCACACCGTCTCCTGATCATCCGGGCCCGCCGCTCAGCGATCTCGGGATACAGCAGGCCCGCGACGTGGCCGACAAACTGCACCAGGAACTCGGTGACCACGTCGCCGGGATCTTCTCCGGGCAGGCGATCCGCGACATCGACACCGCTGCGCCGTTCGCCGCGCTGCAGAACATGACGACGCAGATCTTGCCCGGACTCAACGAGATCGACAGCGGGATCTATGCCGGCCAGCCGATCGCGAGCCTGGCGGGCTTCCTATACCAATTCACCCCGATGCTCTGGACGTTGTTCGGATTGGTGCTGATGCCGATCCCGGGCTCGGTCGAGGACCCCAATGGGGTGGTGATGGACCAGAAGTTCACTGAGGCCGTGGCGGCGATGTACAGCGCCGCGATGGCCAACCCGGTCGAAAGCGACAACGGCGCCATCACCGCCGTGGCGTTCAACAACGAGGCCGACATCGCCGCGTGGGTGGCGCTCAACGTCAAGAACCCCGACATCTCACTGCTGCTGCCGTTGACGCTGCAGACCATGTTCGCCAACGACGACGGATCCCCACTGTTGCCCAACACCGGCATCGTGCAGATCGAGGGCAACCCCACCGACGGCTGGACACTGGTCAGCTGGAACGGAATCCCCGTACCGGAAGACCCGGGACTGCTGACCTCGCTGCTCATGGATCTGCGCGAGGTGGTCATGGCTCCGCAGGTCGCGGTGTGGAACCTTTACCAGGCGCTGCTCGACGGCGATCCGGCCGGCATCAGCACCGCGCTGCAGACCGGCCTGCAGGACGTGGCCACGACGTTCCTCGGTTTCCCGCAAGCCGTCTTCACCGACATCACTGACGCGCTGACGAATCTCGGTGAGGCAGCCGGTGCCGGGTCCGCGCTGGACGATCTGCTGGCGCTAATCTGAGCCATGGCCCTTTCGAGCATGGCGCCCAGCGTGCGCAACTGGCTGGACGGCGGCAGGTTCGTGCCCACCGACGCGGGGCGGGTGTTCGTACGCTCAGCCCCCGGCGAGGGGCCGACAGTGCTACTGCTACACGGCTTTCCGTCTTCGTCCTACGATTTCCGCGGCGTCGTCGCCCGGCTGGCGGGCCGGTCCTGGCTGACGATGGACTTTCTCGGGTTCGGGCTCTCGGATAAGCCGCGCCCGCACCGCTACAGCTTGTTCGAGCAGGCCGATCTGGTGCAGCAGGTGGTGGCCTCGACAGTGCCCGGTCCGGTGGTGCTGGCCGCCCACGACATGGGCACCTCGGTGGCCACGGAGTTATTGGCCCGCGATATCGCCGGCACGTTGGGCTTCGACCTGCAACGTGCCGTGCTGTCCAACGGCAGCGTCATCCTGGACCGGGCCAGCCTGCGGCCCAGTCAGAAAGTGCTACGTAGCCGCTTCGGCGCTCTGGCCGCTCGGGTGTCCAACCGGCGCGGCTTCACCCGCGGCTTCGGCCGGCTGTTCTCCGCGCAGCACCCGATATCCCCGGAGGAAGCCGCCGCCCAGTGGGATCTGTTGTCCCACAACGACGGTCATCGAATCCTGCACCTGCTCACGGCCTACCTCGACGAACGGGTGCGCTACGCGCAGCGCTGGCACGGCGCGGTGCGCGACTGGCCCAAACCGCTGGGGTTCGTGTGGGGGCTGGGCGACCCGGTCGCCACCACCAATGTGCTCGACGGCCTGCGCGAGCTGCGCCCGGCCGCCGACGTCGTCGAGCTACCCGGGCTGGGTCATTACCCGCAGATCGAGGATCCGAAGGCCTACACCGACGCCGTGCTGGGGTTGCTGGTTTAGGCCGGCACTTCGCTGCGGTCGGCGCTCCACAGCGTGTGGAACTTGCCCTGCGCGTCCACCCGGCCGTAGCTGTGAGCGCCGAAGTAGTCGCGCTGCGCCTGGGTCAGGGCAGCGGGCAGCCGCTCGGTGCGCAGACCGTCGTAGTAGGCCAGGGCCGAGGAGAAACCGGGAGCCGGGATACCGAGGCTGACCGCCGTGGTCACCACCCGCCGCCAGGAGTCGATGGCTGCCTCGACCGCGCTGCGGAAATACGGCGCGGCGAGCAGACTCACCAGGTCGGGGTCGGTGTCGAAGGCCTCTTTGATCCGGTTGAGGAACTTCGCCCGGATGATGCAGCCGCCACGCCAGATCGTCGCCAGGTCGCCGGGCGTGATGTTCCAGCCGTGCTCGGCGCTGCCGGCCTGAATCTGGTTGAACCCCTGCGCATAAGCGACGATCTTCGAGGCGTACAGCGCACGGCGGACGTCCTCGGTGAACCGGGCCGCATCCGAAGGACGGTCGCCGAGGGCCCCGGCGGCCAGGCCTGCCGCCGCGCGACGCTGCGGGACCGCACCCGACAGTGCTCGCGCGAACACCGCCTCGGCGATCCCGGTGACCGGAACTCCCAGGTCCAAGGCGGACTTCACGGTCCAGCGGCCGGTGCCCTTCTGCTCGGCTTCATCGACGATGACGTCGACCAGCGGCTTGCCGGTCTTGGCATCGACCTGGCGCAGCACCTCGGCGGTGATCTCGACCAGGTAGCTGTCCAGCTCACCGGCGTTCCACTCGGTGAACACCTCGGAGATCTGCGGCGCGGTCAGGCCCAGGCCGTCGCGTAGTAACTGGTATGCCTCGCCGATCAGCTGCATGTCGGAGTACTCGATGCCGTTGTGCACCATCTTGACGAAGTGCCCGGCGCCGTCCGGCCCGATGTGGGTGCAGCACGGCACACCGTCGACGTGCGCGGAGATCTCCTCGAGCAGCGGGCCCAGCGAGGTGTAGGACTCCTTCGGGCCGCCCGGCATGATCGACGGCCCGTTCAGCGCACCCTCCTCGCCGCCGGAGATACCGGCCCCGACGAAGTGCAGCCCGCGGGCGGCCATCGCCTTCTCCCGGCGGATGGTGTCGGTGTAGAGCGCGTTGCCGCCGTCGATGATGATGTCGCCGGACTCCATGGCGTCGGCAAGTTCGTTGATAACGGCGTCGGTCGGGTCACCGGCCTTGACCATGATCAACACGCGGCGTGGCTTCTCAAGGGCGGCAAGGAATTCCGGAATCGATTCGGTGCGAACGAACTTACCCTCGGAGCCGTGTGCGCTCAGCAGGGCGTCGGTTTTGGCGATCGACCGGTTGTGCAGCGCCACCGTATAGCCGTGGCGGGCGAAGTTGCGCGCGATGTTGGATCCCATGACGGCCAGGCCGGTCACTCCGATCTGGGCGGTGCCGACAGGTTCCGACGCGCTCATACATTCGCCTTTCGGTGGTAGGTGATCGCTGCGCGGCACGCCGGACGGCGTGGGTCATCCCGCGATCAGTCGATGCAGTTCGGTCAGCCACGGTACCGCCAGCGCGATCGTCGGCACCGTCAGGACCCCGGCCGCGGCGGAGTAAGCGGCCGCGGCCAGCGCGCGACTGTTGCCGCGTCCGGACAGCCGCTGTACCCGCAACACCGTGCTGGGACCGCCGGCGGCCAGCGCGCCGGCGGGGATGGTCGCTGACGCGCAGGCCACCAGGGCGCGGGCCAGGGGAGGGGCGCCGGCGACCCGAACGGCAGCGTCGTCGGCCAGCAGTTCGACTAGCAACCGCACCGCGCCCAAGGCGCTGGCGCTGCGCACCAACCGGGGAAACGCCGAGTGCACCGCGGTGAACGCCTCCAGTACCAGATCGTGCCGGGCGCGCAGGTGGGCGCGCTCATGGCAGAGCAGAGCCGCTAGTTCGCTATCGCTGAGCGCCTGCAGGGCGCCCGAACTGAGCACCACCCGGCTGCGTACCCCGGGCAGGCAGTAGGCCAGTGGCTGCATCACTTGCAGAATCCGAAGGCCGCTGGTGCGCACCGCCGGAGCGCCGTCAGAGACGCCGACCAGGTCGACGAGCATGCGGTGACGGGCCCGGCGTTGCCGGGTGCCGATGGCGACCCGCAGCACGGTTACCGTCAGCCGCAGGCCGACGAGCAGCGTCACCGCCGACACCGCGGTGTAGAACGTCCACAGCGGCCAGCCCAGCCGGTCGAGAGAGCCCAGGATCGTCGAGGTGGGCCGACCGTCGGGGCCCGGCATCAGCAGCCGACTCGACGTGGCGACACCCGCGCTGAACGCCGACAGCACCGCGGCTATGGCGATGGCCTGCCAAAGCACCACCGCGGCCCGGGGGGCGCGCAACGGCCAGTCGGCGCGCGCGAGCAGGGCGGGTACCGGCCCCACGAGCAGCAGCGCCAAGAGGGTGAAGGCCAGCGCGGACACGCTGCCAGTCTCCCTCAGGATGTGGGTCGGCCGCCAGCGGGCGGGCCGACGTGATGTTTGGCTTCCAACTCGTCGAGTGCGCGGCGCAGGGCCTCAGCTTCGTCCACGCCGACGCGCTCCACGAAATGCACCAGGGCGGCCCGGCGGTCACCGGAGTCGGCGGCCTGGTCGAGGGCCTCGACCATCAGCCCGGCGACCAGCTCGTCACGGCCACGCACGGGGGTGTAGCGGTGGGCGCGGTCATCCCGGATCTGCGACACCAGATTCTTCTTGGCCAGCCGCTGCAGCACCGTCATCACCGTGGTGTAGGCCAGGTCGCGCTGCGCGGACAGCGCTTCGTGGACCTGGCGCACCGTCTGGGCCTCCGGTGCGGACCACAGGTGGTCCATCACCGCTCGTTCCAAATCGCCTAGGTGGGTCTGCTTCGCCATGTGGTAATCAACTCCCTGCGGAATGGAGCAAGCCTACCCTCAATTACTACCGACTGTCGTACCGGCGGTGGCCGGGCCTACTGGGCTGCGGGGGCGGGCCACCGGCCGCGACGACCGCGTTCGGCGCACCGCGGCCGGTCGTGTAGAACCATGGGCATGGCTGCCAGCGGTTCCCCGACCATCCCCGTCGCGCCCTTCGACCGTGAGATCGGCCTGGTCTTCACCGACATCGGCCCCGACGGTGCCCGCGCCACGCTGGAGTTGCAGCCCAAGCTGAGCCAGCCCGCCGGGCTCGTGCACGGCGGGGTGTACTGCTCGATCGTCGAGAGTGTGGCAAGCGTCTCCGGTCACGCCTGGCTGAACTCGGGCGGCGGCGACGCCGGCGGCACGGTGGTGGGGGTCAAC
This sequence comes from Mycobacterium sp. pW045, assembly GCF_041287085.1. Classification (NCBI taxonomy): domain Bacteria; kingdom Bacillati; phylum Actinomycetota; class Actinomycetes; order Mycobacteriales; family Mycobacteriaceae; genus Mycobacterium; species Mycobacterium sp. pW045. Next base: position 43,782 of record NZ_JBGGKU010000002.1, read on the forward strand.
AACAACACCGACTTTCTGCGAGGAGTGTCGTCGGGGACGGTGTTCGCCGCGGCCACCCCGATACACCGCGGCCGCCGTCAACAACTGTGGCTGGTGACCATCACCGATTCCGACGACAAGGTGCTGGCGCGCGGGCAGGTCAGGCTGCAGAACCTGCCCAGCTGAGGCGCCGGCGGTGAGCCGCTGCTAACTGACCGCGCGTTCGGCGCCGCGCTGCGCCTCGGCCGCCAGCACCTCGAGTTGTTCCAAGCGGGTGCGGGCGAAGGCCTGCTGCTCGGTAATGGTGAGCTGGCCGCGGCGGGTGCTCAGGAACGTCACGTTCCACGACAGCAGCGTGCTGACCTTGTTCTTGAACCCGACCAGATAGATCAGGTGCAGTCCCAGCCACGCCAGCCAGGCCAGAAAACCGCCGAACTCCAGCGGGCCGATCTTGGCGACCGCGGAGAACCTCGACACCGTGGCCATCGAGCCCTTGTCCAGGTACTGGAACGGCTCGCGGTCAGCCGGGTCGGCGCCGCCGAGCTCGGCCTTGATGGTGTTGGCGGCGTGCTTGGCGCCCTGGATGGCGCCCTGCGCCATGCCGGGCACGTCGTCGACGGCCGCCATGTCCCCGACGACGAAGACGTTGGGGTGCCCCGGCACCGACAGGTCCGGCAGCACCTTGACCCGGCCGGCGCGGTCGAGTTCCACCGCGGACTGCTCGGCGAGATCGTGGCCCAGCGGACTGGCGGAGACGCCGGCCGACCACACCTTGCACTGCGACTCGATGCGCCGGATCGTGCCGTCGGAGTCCTTGACCGTCAGGCCGTTGCGGTCGACGTCGGTGACCATGGCGCCGAGCTGGATCTCCACACCCATCTTCTGCAGCCGCTCGGCTGCCTTGAGCCCCAGCTTCTCGCCCATCGGCGGCAGCACCGCCGGGGCGGCGTCGAGCAGGATCACCCGTGCCTTGGTCGAGTCGATGTTGCGGAACGCGCCCTTGAGCGTGTAATTGGCCAATTCGGCTATCTGCCCGGCCATTTCGACGCCGGTCGGGCCCGCGCCGACCACCGTGAACGTGAGCAGCTTCTCCCGCCGGGCCTGGTCCCGGGACCGTTCGGCCTGCTCGAAGGCGCTCAGGATGCGGCCCCGGAGTTCCAGGGCGTCATCGATGGTCTTCATGCCGGGGGCGAACTCGGCGAAGTGGTCGTTGCCGAAATAGGACTGGCCGGCGCCGGCCGCGATGATCAGGCTGTCGAATGGGGTGTCGTAGGTGTGACCCAGCACCTCCGAGGTGACGTACTTTCCGGCAAGGTCGATGTGGGTGACGTCGCCGAGCAGCACCTGGGCGTTGCGCTGCTTGCGCAGCACCACGCGGGTCGACGGCGCGATCTCCCCTTCGGAGAGGATTCCGGTCGCAACCTGGTAGAGCAGCGGCTGGAACAGGTGGTGGGTGGTGCGCGCGATCAACTTGACGTCGACGTCGGCTCGCTTGAGTTTCTTGGCCGCGGTCAAGCCGCCGAATCCGGAGCCGATGATGACGACCTGGTGGCGTCGGCTCTGCGGCGCAGTGACTTCAGGCTGGGCGCTCATGGGAATACGGTTGCTCCTCGACGGCGACTGCGTTCACAAATACGCTAGTCGAACCACTTGGCGGTCACCGAATTCGATCGCTGTGGGATTAGCCACTCCGGTGCGACATCAGCCGAAATGGGCCAGCGCTCCGTGGCTGACGTGCAGGGTCTGGCCGGTGATGTGCCGGGCGGCCGGCGTGGTCAAGAACACTGCCAGGCGGGCGATCTCGGTGTCCGCGCCGGCCGGGGCACTGGTGAGCCCGTCGTAGCCCGGACGCGCACCGGCGCCGGCGGCGACCACGTTGACGGTGATGCCGCGGGTGCCGAACACCGTGGCCTGCCCGGCGGTCCAGCTCGACAGGGCGGCCTTGACGGCCGCATCGGCGCCGCCGTCGAGCGGGTTCTCCGGTACCACCGAAACGATCGAGCCGCCGGAACGCAGGTGATCGCCCACCGTCGCGACCGTCAGCACCGCCGAGAGCACGGTGGCGTCGAGGGCGCCGCGCCATGCGGCGGCCTGGTCGGCCAGCGAGTAGGCGCGCGGGTCACCGCCTTGCCAGCGCGGCGCGGGGACATTGACGATGGTGTCGAGGTGGTGGGGGAACAGGCTGCGGGCCGCCAGCAGGCTCGCCGGATCCGTGTTGTCGCAGACCACGGCGTTGGCGTCGAGTTCCTTGGCGGCGATTTCGAGCTCGGGACCTCGCATCCCTGCGAGCGTCACCTTGTGGCCGGCTTCGCTGAAGCCTTCTGCAACGGTGCGACCCAATTCGGTGTCACCACCGGTGACCAGCACATCCATCGGTAGGACCTCCTCGTGTTGGCAGCTATGTTACTGGACAGTAGCCGGTTTGCGGGCGCGGGACGCAACTCGGCACAGACACGATCCGGCTACGGTCCGGATTAGGCGCGCTTCGCCGCGCTTGCGGTCCGCGGTGTTGGTGTCGGGGACCCGCTGCGCCCGGCTTCGCCGCGCTTGCGGTCCCCGATAGGCTTGTGGGCCATGTGGCGAACCCGGGTGGTGGTCTCCGGCGCGGTGGCGATCATGCTGGCAGCGGGTTCGACGGGATTGACCGGCTGTAGTTCCGGCCCGGCGACGCCATCGATCACGGTGTTCGCTGCGGCGTCGCTGAAGGCGGCGTTCACCGAGATCGCCGAGCAGTTCAAGACCGACCACCCCGGCGTGGCAGTGGAGTTCAACTTCGCCGGGTCCTCGGACTTGGCCACCCAGCTGACCGAGGGTGCGCGCGCCGACGTCTTCGCGTCGGCAAACACCGCCCAGATGGACAAGGTCGCCCGGGCCGGCCTGCTGGACGGTGAGCCGGTGCCGTTCGCCAGCAACACACTGGTGATCGTCACCGCGCCGGGCAACCCGCACGCGGTGCGCTCCTTCGCCGATCTGGCCGGCCCCGACCTGGCCGTGGTGGTGTGTCAACCGCCGGTGCCATGCGGAGCGGCGACCGGCAAGGTCGAAGACCTCACCGGGGTCCGGGTGAATCCGGTCAGTGAGGAGCCCGACGTCACCGACGTGCTCAACAAGGTCACCACCGGCCAGGCCGACGCCGGGGTCGTCTACCGCACCGATGCCATCAACGCCGGCGACAAGGTGGCCACCGTCGAATTCCCCGAGGCGGCGGGGGCGGTCAACACCTACCCGGTCGCGCTGCTCAAAGACGCGGCGCAAGCCGTACCGGCTCGCGCATTCGTCGAGGTGGTCACCGGTGTGGCGGGGCAGAAGATCCTGCACACCGCCGGCTTCGGTGAGCCCTGATCTGTGCACCGGCCCCCTGACCTGCCGGGCTGGGTCTATGTGCCCGCCGCGATCGGCGCCACGTTCGTGGTGCTGCCGTTGGTGGCGATCGCGGTCAGGGTCGACTGGCCGCACTTCTGGTCGTTGATCACCAGTCCATCCTCGATGACCGCGCTGCTGTTGAGCCTGAAAACGGCCACGGTCGCTACTGCGCTCTGCGTCGTGCTGGGCGTGCCGATGGCGTTGGTCCTGGCGCGCAGTCAGTCGCGGGTGGTGCGGCTGCTGCGGCCCCTGACGTTGCTGCCGCTGGTGCTGCCGCCGGTGGTGGGCGGTATCGCGCTGCTGTACGCGTTCGGGCGGCTCGGGCTGCTGGGCCGCTATCTGGAGGCGGCCGGAATCCACATCGCGTTCACCACGGCCGCGGTGGTGCTGGCGCAGACGTTTGTGTCGCTGCCGTTCCTGGTGATCGCGCTGGAGGGCGCGGCCCGCACCGCGGGCGCCGACTATGAGGTGGTGGCCGCCAGCCTGGGAGCCCGGCCGAGCACGGTGTGGTGGCGGGTGACGCTGCCGCTGCTGACACCGGGCCTGATCTCGGGGGCGGTGCTGGCCTTCGCGCGGTCACTGGGGGAGTTCGGGGCGACGTTGACCTTTGCCGGCTCCCGCGAGGGCGTCACCCGAACGCTGCCGCTGGCCATCTATCTGCAGCGGGTGACCGACGCCGACGCCGCCGCCGCGATGTCGCTGCTGCTGGTTGCGGTGGCGGCGGTAGTGGTGCTGGGACTGGGAGCCCGGCGGCTGGCCGGCATCGGGTGACCCGGGTGGCGGACGGGCTGACGCTGCACGCGGTGGTCGCCGAGCGCGGCCTGGATGTGCGAATGACGGTCGAGCCGGGTGAGGTGCTCGCGGTGCTCGGGCCCAACGGCGCCGGCAAATCCACCCTGCTGCACGTGATCGCCGGCCTGCTACCGCCCGATTCGGGCGTGGTGCGGGTCGGCGATCGAGTGCTGACCGACACCGAGGCCGCGGTGCACATCGCCACCTGCGACCGCCGGATCGGCTTGCTGATGCAGGATCCACTGCTGTTCCCGCACCTGAGCGTGGCGGCCAACGTGGCATTCGGACCGCACAGTGGGCACCGTCGGTGGCGCCTCGGCCGGCGGCAGGCGCGCACCCGGGTGTTGGCGGCGCCGTGGTTACGTGCCGTCGGCGCCGAAGAGCTGGCCGACCGCAAGCCGCGCCGGCTCTCCGGCGGCCAAGCGCAGCGGGTCGCGATCGCCCGCGCGCTGGCCGCCGAACCCGACGTGCTGCTGCTCGACGAGCCGTTGGCCGGGCTCGATGTGGCTGCGGCCGATGCGGTGCGCACCGTGCTGCGTGAGGTCATCGCCACCACCCGCCGCACCACGGTGCTGGTCACCCATGACCTGCTCGACGTGTTCGCGCTGGCCGATCGGGTATTGGTGCTCGAGTCGGGTCGGGTTGCCGAAATCGGTGGCACGGCAGAGGTTTTGGCCGCACCCCGCAGTCGATTCGGGGCGCGCATCGCCGGTTTCAATCTGGTGGCCGGGGTGATCGAAAGCGACGGTGTGCTACGCACCCGGTGGGGCGATCGGTGGTACGGAATCGCCGACGACGGCTCGGGCGTCGGCCGGCCGGCTGTCGCGGTGTGTACACCCCGGGCGGTTGCGGTGTATCGGGAGCCGCCGGCGCACGGCAGCCCGCGCAACCTCGTGGCGGTGACCGTCGCCGAACTGGACGCACGGGGCAGCGCGATCCAGGTACGCGGTGTCGACCAGCCGGACGGCGCGCCCGGACTGGCCGCCGACATCACCGCCGAGGCCGCCGGCGAGTTGCGGCTCGCGCCGGGCGAGCCGGTCTGGTTCGGCGTCAAGGCGCAGGAAGTGACCTTGCGGGCGACACACCCCGGCATGGCGTAACTTGCGTAGCGGTCCGGACGCGGTAGGTTTTTCTGCCATGAAGCAGGTGGACCTGACCTCAACGGCTCACAGGGGCATTCGGGCGGTGGCTGCGACGACGTGGGCCACCGCGATCGCCGGTGCGCTGGCATTCGCCATGGCGTCGCCGGCCTCCGCGGACCCGCCGCCGCCACCACCGCCGGCGCCGCCCGCCACGGCCGATGCGCCACCGGCCGACGCACCGCCCCCCGCCGACGGGCACGCACCGGCGCCGGCCGCCGAGCCGGGCGCACCCGAGGTGGGCCGGGTCGACGACGTGGCCGGCGGATTCAGCTACGTGCTGCCCGGCGGCTGGGTGCAGTCCGACACCAGCCACCTGGAATATGGATCCTCGCTGCTGAGCAAGCAGACCGGAGAGCCGATGCTGCCCGGGCAGCCCGCACCGGTGGCCAACGACACCCGGATCGTGCTCGGCAAGCTGGATCAGCGGCTCTACGCCAGCGCCGAGACCGACAACGCCAAGGCCGCCACCCGGCTCGGATCCGACATGGGCGAATTCTTCATGCCCTACCCCGGGACCCGCGCCAACCAGGAAAGCACTCAGCTGGCGGGCGGCGGCCTGACCGGCAGCGCGTCCTACTACGAGGTCAAGTTCACCGACCCGGCCAAACCGGTCGGCCAGATCTGGAGCGGCGTCATCGGTGTGCCGCCGGCCGACGGCGGCACCGGCGCCCAGACCGAGCGGTGGTTCGTGGTGTGGCTGGGAACCGCGAACAACCCGGTGGACCGGGAGGCGGCCAAAGTGCTGACGGAGTCCATCCGTCCGCTGACTGCGGCTCCGGCCCCGGTCGAGCCGGCGCCCGCTCCGGTGCCCGGCATCCCGGGTATTCCGGCGCCCGCACCGGCGCCCGCACCGGCGCCTGCTCCGGCTCCCGCACCGGCCCCGGAACCCGCCCCGGCGGCGCCGCCGGCGCCGGCGCCCGCATCCTGACCGATCGGCTGGCATAGTTTGCCGCGCAGCGGTGTAAAAGCCGCTAGCCTGGCGATATGACTGCGCAAACGCATGTGCTGGCGGCAACGGAATTCCTCGCCGAACGCTCGACGACGCTGACCAGTGTCGGCTGGATCGGCTACATCATCATCGGTGCCATCGCCGGCTGGCTGGCCGGCAAGATCGTCGGCGGCGGCGGCCGCGGTATTTTGATGAACATCGTGATCGGTGTCATCGGCGCATTGATCGGTGGTTTCCTGCTGAGCTTCTTCCTCGACACGGCCGGCGGTGGCTGGTGGTTCACGCTGTTCACCGCGACCTTGGGGTCGGTCCTGCTGCTTTGGCTGCTGGGATTGATGCGCCGAGGCTGAACCGGCCCCCGGTCGCTGGGCGCACAATGTCGTCATGGGTGCGCAGTCCCCCGGGATGACCATGACCGCCTGGCGGGTCGATCATCCCGGTCCCATCGCCGGCGGGCCCTTGCACCGGGTCAGCGCCGCGGTGCCTCGGCCGCAGCCCGCGGAGTTGCTGGTCGCGGTGCGCGCCTGCGGGGTGTGCCGCACCGACTTGCACGTCACCGAAGGTGACCTACCGGTGCACCGCGCCGGGGTCACCCCTGGCCACGAGGTGGTCGGCGAGGTCGTCGAGGTGGGCGCCGAAGCCGGCGAGGACTTCGCGGTGGGGGATCGGGTCGGAATCGCCTGGCTACGGCACACCTGCGGAACCTGCCGATACTGCCGTCGGGGCGATGAGAACCTGTGCCCGCGGTCGCGCTACACCGGCTGGGATGACGACGGCGGTTATGCGGAATTCGCCACCGTCCCAGCCGCGTTCGCCCATCATCTGCCCGGCGGCTACAGCGACACCGAGTTGGCGCCGCTGCTGTGTGCCGGCATCATCGGCTACCGTTCGTTGCAACTCGCCGACCTGCCGCCCGGCGGCCGGCTGGGAATCTACGGGTTCGGCGGCAGTGCGCATATCACCGCGCAGGTCGCGTTGGCCCGCGGCGCCGAGGTGCACGTGATGACCCGGGATCCGCAGGCTTGGGAGCTGGCGCTGCAGCTGGGGGCGGCCTCGGTCCAGGGGGCGGCCGACCCGCCGCCGGTGCGGTTGGACTCGGCCATCCTGTTCGCGCCGGTCGGCGAGCTGGTGCCGCCCGCCTGCCAGGCCCTGGATCGCGGTGGCACGTGCGCGATCGCCGGAATCCATCTGAGCGATATCCCGCCGCTGAACTACCAGCGCGACCTGTTCTACGAACGCCGGATCCGGTCGGTGACGTCGAACACCCGCGCTGACGCCCGCGAGTTCCTCGACTTCGCCGCGGCGCACCACATCACCGTGACGACGCCGGAGTACTCGCTGGGCGACGCCGACCGGGCGCTGGCGGACCTTGCCGCGGGCCGGATCGCCGGGGCGGCGGTGTTGGTGGTGTGAACCGCCGGCTCAGGCCGACAGTTGCCAGACCAGGGCGGCCGCGAGGGCACCCACCCCGTTGAGCGACCAGTGCAGGGCGATCGGAGCGATGAGGCTGCCGCTGCGGCGACGCAGCCAGCTGAACACGAAACCGGCCACCCCGGTGGCCAGCACCGCCAGCGTCACGCCGGCCACCATGCCCAGGAACCCGCCGCCGAACAGCCGGGTAAATCCGACATTGCTGCTGGTCAGCCCGAGTGAGGTCGCCACATGCCACAACCCGAACAGCAGCGAGCCCGCCGCGGCGACGCCGCGGAACCCCCAGGCCCGGTGCAACGCGCCGTGCAGCGCGCCGCGGAACGCCAGCTCTTCGGGGATGACGGTCTGCAGCGGGATGACCAGCATCGAGGCCACCACCGCGCCGGACAGCGTGGCGTAGTGGTTGTTCAAGAACATCGGCCTGGTCCAGGGCAGTAAGGCGCCGACGGCGATCACCGACACCACCACCAGTACCGCCGCGACGGCGTAACCGACCCCGGACTTCCAGTGGGCGCGGCCCAGACCGAGCTCCGCCCAGCTCAGACCATTGCAGCGGACCAGGGCCACCAAACCGACGGCGACCGCGGGCACCGTGGCCACCGCCGCCCAGGGCGTGGTGAAATGCGCGACCAGGTTGGCCATCACCAAGACCACCACGACGACGGCGACGTCGACGAAGGCGCGAAACTGGTTCAGCGCCGCGAGTTGCGACACCAACGGATGCCGCCCCCCGGACGCCGCGAAATCGTGGCAAGGCATTGGTCGGATTCTACGCCCGCCCGGAAGCTGACGCAGTCCGGTCAGTACGCGCGGGGCTCAAGAAAGCTCAGCGGGGACCGTGCGTCGTGCACAGCACTCGCGCCGGGTCTCCGGTCGCGGTCTGTCGGCTGACGACCTTTCCATTGACGCTGACCGTGCAGCTCAGCGTGCCCGGGCCGGCACCCTGGGCGCTCACCGAGTAGACGGCGGAATTGGCCATGTTGGTCATTCGGCCGGTCAGCTCGATCGACCAGGGCAACGGGGCGTTGGTGGCGTGGGACTGACCGTTCTGGGTCTGGTAGGTGATGTAGCCGGCGACGCCGGTTCCGGTCAGGTCATAGCGGACGGGCACCAAGGTGAGGTCCGGCGTCGCGCCGGCCGGGGTGACACCGGCGACGGTCGCCGAGGCGACGAGCACGCCGAACAGCAGCATTGCCGCCTTGCGAAGCGTCCGGACCGGTGACGGGTGAACTGTCATGGCCGTCACCTTATCTCGCCGTCGGCTCCGGACACGTCCGTTCGCCACGTCCAGTCCGCGATCCGGGGGTCGTCCTCACCGTGCTCGCGGGTGTAGAGCCGCGCGGCCAGCCGGGCATCGAGCATCTGCTGGCGCAGCAGCGCGCTGCGCTCAGCCAGACCCGGCACCCGGTCGATGACGTCCATCACCAGATGGAAGCGATCCAGGTCATTGAGCATCACCATGTCGAATGGCGTGGTGGTGGTACCGCGCTCGCGATACCCGCGCACGTGCAGCTGGTCGTGGTTGGTGCGCCGATAGGTCAGCCGGTGGATCAGCCAGGCATAGCCGTGGTAGGCGAAGATCACCGGCTTGTCGCGGGTGAACAAGGCGTCGAACTCGCTGTCGGACAACCCGTGCGGATGCTCGGTGGCAGGCTGCAGCCGCATGATGTCCACCACGTTGACCACCCGCACGGCAAGGCCGGGCAGCTCCCGGCGCAGGATGTCCGCGGCGGCCAGCGTTTCGAGGGTGGGGACGTCGCCGGCGCAGGCCAGCACCACGTCCGGCTCACCGGTGGCGGTGCCGGCCCATTCCCAGATGCCCAATCCCCGGGTGCAGTGCGCCACCGCCTCGGGCATGTCCAGGTAGGCCAGTGCCGGCTGCTTGCCGGCGACGATCACGTTCACGTAGTTGCGGCTGCGCAGGCAGTGGTCGGCCACCGACAGCAGGGTGTTGCCGTCCGGCGGTAGGTAGACCCGCACCACCTCGGGGCGCTTGTTGGCCACCAGGTCGATGAAGCCCGGGTCCTGGTGGGATGCGCCGTTGTGGTCCTGGCGCCAGACGTGGGAGGTCAGCAGGTAATTGAGTGAGGCGATCGGCCGGCGCCACGGCAGCTCTCGGCTGACAGCAAGCCACTTGGCGTGCTGGTTGAACATCGAGTCGACGATGTGCACGAACGCCTCATAGCAGTTGAACAGCCCATGTCGGCCGGTCAGCAGATAGCCCTCCAGCCAGCCCTGGCAGAGGTGTTCGGAGAGCACTTCGAGCACCCGGCCGTCGGGGGCCAGGTGATCGTCGCCGGGTGCGGTCTCCGACAGCCAGACCCGGTCGGTCGTCTCGAATACCGCTGAAAGGCGATTCGAGGCGGTTTCGTCGGGGCCCATCAACCGGAACCGATCGCGGTTGCGGTCGATGACGTCGCGCAGGAAGGTTCCCAGCACGCGGGTGGCCTCGTGGGTCTCGGTGGCCGGCCGGGACACCGGCACGGCGTAGTCCCGGAAGTCGGGCAGGTCCAAATCGCGCAGCAGCAAGCCGCCGTTCGCGTGCGGGTTGGCGCTCATCCGGCGGTTTCCGCGCGGCGCCAGTGCGGCCAGCTCCGGCCGCAGCCGGCCCGATTCGTCAAACAACTCCGTCGGCCGGTAACCGCGCAACCATTCCTCCAGCTGGCTGCGGTGCCCGGGATCGGTGCGGGTCGCAGCGAGCGGCACCTGATGCGACCGCCAGGTGCCCTCCACCTGCTGACCGTCCACCTTGGCCGGCCCGGTCCAGCCCTTGGGGGTGCGCAGCACGATCATCGGCCAGACCGGCCGCATAGTCGAGCCGCCGGCGCGCGCGGCGCGGCGGATCGCCGCGATGTCGTCGAACGCGTCGTCGAGCGCGGCCGCCAGCGACCGGTGCACGACGGCCGGATCGTCGCCGGCGACGGTGATCGGCCGGTAGCCGTAGCCACGCAGCAGCGCCTCCAACTCCGAATTCGGGATGCGGGCCAGCAGCGTCGGATTGGCGATCTTGTAGCCGTTGAGATGCAGGATGGGCAGTACCGCGCCGTCGGTGGCCGGGTTGAGGAATTTGTTCGAATGCCAGCTGGCGGCCAGGGGTCCGGTCTCGGCCTCGCCGTCGCCGATGACACAGGCCACCACCAGCTCCGGGTTGTCGAATGCCGCGCCGAAGGCATGCACCAGCGCGTAGCCCAGTTCGCCGCCCTCATGGATGGAGCCCGGCGTCTCGGCGGCCACGTGGCTGGGTACCCCACCGGGAAATGAGAACTGCCGGAACAATTTTCGTAGGCCTTCGGCATTCTCCCCGATGCCGGTGTACACCTGGCTGTAGGTGCCTTCCAGGTAGGCGTTGGCGACCAGCGCCGGGCCGCCGTGACCGGGCCCGGTGACGAAGATGACGTCGGCGTCGCGCTCCCGGATGACCCGATTCAGGTGGGCGTAAAGCAGGTTCAGCCCCGGGGTGGTGCCCCAGTGCCCCAACAGCCGCGGCTTGACGTGCTCGGCCTGCAGCGGTTCGGTCAGCAGCGGGTTGTCCAGCAGATAGATCTGGCCCACCGACAGGTAGTTGGCGGCCCGCCAATAGGCGTCGATGCGTGCCAGGTCGTCGTCGGAAAGGGTGGGGGATGTCGGTGCCGTGGTCTCTGCACTCATCTCTGCGATTGTCCACGCCGACGCGGACCGGCGGCAACCGTTCATTACCCTGGCCATGTGCTGCTGGAGTCGGTTCGCGTCCTGGATCTGGCTGGTGGTGACGCCGACGCGGTCACCAGGTTGCTCGCCGACCTGGGCGCCGACGTGCTCAAGGTCGAGCCCCCCGGCGGCAGCCCGGCGCGCCGCCTTGCCCCACTGCTGGGGGGCGTGAGCATCTCCTTCGGGTTGCACAACGCCAACAAGCGAAGCGTCATCCTGGATCCGGCCGACGAACGGGACCGCCGCCGGTTCGACGAGCTGGCGCGCACCGCCGACATCGTCGTGGATGGCGGCCCGCCCGGGCGCACCGCCGCCCTGGGGACCTCGCGGTTCGGGACCTCGTGCGGTGAACTGGCCGACCGGTACCGCCACCTGGTGACGATGTCGGTCACCGACTTCGGCATGAGCGGGCCGCGTTCGCACTGGCGGGCCACCGACGCGGTGCTCTACGCCCTCTCCGGTGCGCTGTCGCGATCAGGGCCGACCACCGGAGCCCCGGTGCTGCCGCCGGACGGGATAGCCTCGGCGACCGCGGCGGTGCAGGCCGCCTGGGCGGTGCTGGTGGCCTACTACAATCGGTTACGTTGCGGCGTCGGCGATTACATCGACTTCGCCCGCTTCGATGCGGTGGTCACGGTGCTCGATCCGATCTTCGGCTCGCAGGGCCAGGTGGCAGCGGCCCGCCGCGGGGCGAGTCGCTGGCGTGGCCGGCCCCGCAACCAGGACGCCTACCCGATCTATCCGTGCCGGGACGGCTACGTACGGCTGTGCGTGATGTCGCCGCGACAGTGGCGCGGGCTGCGGGCGTGGCTGGGGGAGCCGGCCGCCTACGCCGACCCCAGATTCGACGTGATCGGTGATCGGTTCGCGGCCTGGCCGCAGATCAGCGTGCTGGTTCGCGAGCTGTTCGCCGAGCAGGACATGGCCGATCTGGTCACGGCCGGACAGGCGCGCGGCGTGCCGATCGCCGCCGTGGGCGAACCGGCGCAGGTGCTGGCCGGTGAACATTTCGCGGCGGCGCGGGCCGCGGTCAGCGCCGAACTGGCCCCCGGTGTCGCTGCGCTGATACCGACCGGCTATTTCGTGGTCGACGGGCGCCGTGCCGGTTTCCGCACGCCGGCGCCGGCGGCCGGTGATGGCGGCGCCGGATGGCGAGCCCGGCCGGACGTGCCGGCGGGCGGCGGCGCGGTCGGTGCGCGCCCGTTCGAGGGGGTGCGGATCGTCGATTTGGGGGTCATCGTGGCCGGCGGTGAGGCCAGCCGGCTCTTCGGCGACCTGGGCGCAGAGATCATCAAGGTGGAGAGTGCCGACTACCCAGACGGGCTGCGGCAGACCCGCGCCGGATCGGCGATGAGCGAGTCGTTCGCCTGGACGCACCGCAACAACTTCGGGTTCGGCCTGGATCTGCGCAGCCCGGCCGGCAAGGAGATCTTCGGTCGGTTGGTGGGTGGCGCCGACGCGGTACTGGCCAACTTCAAACCGGGAACCCTTGCCGCCCTGGGGTTCTGCTACGAAACGCTGCGGGGCATCAACCCGCAGGTGGTGCTGGCCGAGAGCAGCGCGTTCGGGGAGAGCGGGCCCTGGAGCGACCGGATGGGCTATGGCCCGCTGGTGCGTGCCACCACCGGGGTCACCGCGTTGTGGACCGCTCCGCCGGGCCCGGAGGGCACCCAGCGCGCGGCGGCGACGGGGCGCCACGCCTTCTATGACGCCACCACCGTATTCCCCGACCATGTGGTCGCGCGGGTCACCGCCATCGGCGCGCTGGCAGCGCTGATAGCCGGCCGGCGAACCGGCGCCGGAGCCCATGTCCACGTCTCGCAGGCCGAGGCCGCCGTCAACCAACTCGACACCTGCTACGTGGCGCGGGCCGCGGGACCGTCGGTGGTGCCGGACACCGGGCTGGACCTGGTCTGCCCGTGTTCCGGCGACGACGAGTGGTGCGTGGTCTCGATTCGCACCGATGACGATTGGCACCGTGTGGCGGCGGCATTCGGCGACGCGGCGTTGGCCGCCGACCCGCGCTTCGGCACCGGTGAGCACCGCAGCGCCCACCGTGCCGAACTCGTCGAGCAGCTGAGCCGGCATACCGGTGAGCGCACTCCGGCCGATGTCGCCGGGCTGCTGCAGGCGGCCGGGGTGGCGGCCGGGCCGATGAACCGGCCACCCGACATCGCCGAGGATCCCCAGCTGAGCCACCGCGCGGTGTTCGCCGACATGATCCATCCGCTCATCGAGCACCCACTGCCGGCTGAAACCGGTCCGGCGCCGTACCGCAATATCCCGCAGGCGCCGCAACGGCCGGCGCCGCTCCCCGGCCAGGACACCCGGGCGATCTGCCGTGCCGTGCTCGGGCTCGACGACACGCAGACCGAGCGGTTGATCGCCGACGGCGTGCTGTTCGCCGCAGATTAGTCCGACTCGACGGTGCCGCTGCGATTCCGCGACGCCTGCTGGGTCACTCACCCACCGAACGGGGTTCGGCATAGTGGTGCGCGAACACATCGGCCGGAACCGGCCATTGGTCGCCGTGATCACCCTTGACCACCCAGTCCCCGTCGGCGGCTACGGTAGGGCCCTCCAGGGTCTCGATTCTCTCTCCCGGCTGGGCTATTCGCGCAAGCACCGTTCCGCGCCGTTGCCATTGCGATCCGCTCAGATGGCGGTAGCAGGATCGGAAGATGTCGTCGCGCACCGACCAGCTCTTGCCGTCCTCTTCGACCAACCAGTCGCCGGGGCCTGCCTGCATCGTCGCTCCGGACGGGGAGGTCCAGGTCCATGGCCCGGCTCGCTGCTCGGCGCGGACGGTCCCGACCCTGGCGAATGACTGCCATACCGGACGGGACCGGTAGCCGAGCTGGCGAAGACTCCACAGCGTGTTCGCCACGCTCAGCAGGACGCCGTCGAGCAGCGCAGGATCGGTTTCGATGACAGACCAGTCGACCAGCTTGTCGTGGATCCGGTGCCGATCGTCTCGGTTCGGGCCATATCGCCAACCGTTGCGGTGGTAGTAGTGGCACCAGTCTTCGTGTTCGGTACGGGCCATCGCGATGGCTGAATCGTGGTCGAAGCCCAGCTGAGCGAGTTGTTCCAGGGGCGGTAAACCGGCCATGTCTCGCTCGGCCAGCGGGGCCGGTGCGCTGCCCCAGGTGTCCCAGGTGTGATCGGCGACCTGCTCGACCATCCACAAGGCATTGCGGACCTGGCGCCGGTTCGACCCGCGGTAGAACTCGTCGAGTTCGTCCCACGGCAACCGCGAGGGCAGCGGTCGCGCCTGCGGACCACTGCTGGCGAGGTAGCGCCCGTGGATGAGGCTGGCGGCCCGCTCCCAGGCGTCGGATGCTTGCCCGTCGGACATCTGCAGCATCAGCCGGAAAGTACGGAGCCGGCCCACAATCGGTATCGGGTTGTCACTGACCCGGCTGTCGGGATCCCAGCTGTAGACCGGCATCGTGGTGAAGCGGGCCGCCAACCGGCTTCCGGTGGTGGCCGGGCCACGGGGACCACGTGACCAGTCGTCGACGAATATGGCGGCACTGGTCGCCGTATCACCGGCATCGATCAGCTGGGCCAAGGTCGGCACCGTCGGTGCGCTGGACACCACGTCGATGTCCGGACCGGTCGCGATGAGTCCTATTTGCGCGCGGTGGAATTCGTGGTCTCGCTGGTATTCGGCGGCGTCCTCGCCGACCAGTATGAGGGCCGGCAACGCCGACTCGGATGGGGCGGTGTAGTAGTCGTGCTCCAATTTACGGCGGGTCAGGTCGGCGCAGAGCGCCAGGGTCAACTGCGAAGTGCCGCACACGAATACCCGCCGAATAGTCTTGGCTGCGACGATATTGTCGAGCAGCCAGCGGGCGGTCACTTCGTACTTTCCGATGATGTCGACGGCCCATCGCGCATCAGCCCCGCCGAATTGCTGGGCGCGCCAGGCCTCGGCCTGCCACGGATCGTCGACCCTGAGCACCAGAGGCAGTCGTCGCGGCTGGCGGCGTGAATCGGCGAGGGCCTGGCTGATCGTGTCCAGCCACAGCCGGTTGTTGGAGGCGTCACTCGACAACAGGTACAAACTCGCGAGATTGCGCCACAGCGACAGCGATTCCAGCGAGGCCGGGTTGTTGAGGTCTACCGAGAGCACCCGGGCTCCCAGGGCTCGCGCGCCGTATAGGCCGCGGTCGTCGGCGGCGTCGAACATCACGACGAGCGTGTCGCGCCGGCCCAGCGTCTGCGCAATGCCGCCGATCATCGCCCCGGAGTCGTCATCGACACCGATCACCGCGGTGACAGCGGAGGCGTGATTGGCCTGCCAGCGATCCAGCTGGGATCGGAACAGGGCGACCGCGACACCGGAGAGTCCGGTGAAAATGGCGCCGAGTGCCGCCAGTCGTGCCACGATCAGGGCGGCCGGCGTGGTGGTAGGGCAGACCTGCCCACTCATCGAGAGGTCTGTCATGCCGCCTTTGATCAGTACCGCCGTCCAGATCAGCGGCTGGAAGAAGCTCGGATGAGTGTCGTCGTGGCATTCCCAGAACGAGCTCAGGCCCAGTAGCGCGCCCACGGTGGCAAGTCCGGCGACTATCGCGACCGGGGCGCTTCCCGATCGGGTGTCGCCCTGGCCGCGAATACTCAGCACACAGAGCGTGACCAGGACGGTCACGGTGAGGGCGACCGACGGCAACGATCCGGGGCGCCCGAACCAGCCCAGCCACGCCGGTAACCGGTCGGCGGTGTCCGGCCACCGGGCAAGTACGCACAGCCATGCGATCACGGTGACGGCCAGGGCCGACAGGGCCAGATGGGCGGCACGGCGAGACGTGACGAGGGAACGCATTCGCGTGACCGCACGGGCGCCTGTGCATTGTTCCGGACTCGGGCTCACTGTTCTGTCCTGTTGGTATTGCGGGATGGAGTTTACTCGGTATGCTTCTTCCCACGTCGAGCTTTCCGGAGGCGCTCATGCTCTTCGTGAGTCACGCCAGCCAAGACCGGTCGGCCATTGACGCCCTGCTGCTCGTGTTGCGGCGCACCCGCCAGGGTGTGTGGCTGGACGATGAACTGGGCGGCGGCGAGGCCTGGTGGCAGACCATCCTCGAGAAGATTCGCGAATGCGACGTCTTCATCGTTGCGTTGTCGAACAACTCACTGGCCTCCAAACCCTGCCGAGCGGAGCTGGCGTACGCCCAGGCGCTACGCCGCCCGATTCTTCCCGTCCAGATCGGCCCGGTCGACAGCGTGCGGGTCACCCCGCTTGCCGCCACGCAGATCATCGACTTCCGGAACCCGAACTCCGACAATGAAATCCGGTTGATCGAAGCGCTGCAGAAGCGAACGGCTCAACTGGAGCCGCTGCCGGTGCCGCTACCCGCCGAGCCGGAGGTGCCCTTCGCCTATCTGATGCGGCTGGCCGGCATCCTTGCCAGCCCAGAGTTGAGCCATCATGAGCAGGCCGGGTTGGTCTCGGAACTGCGCAACAAGCTTGACGAGGACTGTGCCGATCCGACCGCCCACCGCGACATCGTTCGGCTGCTGTATCTGCTGCGCGACCGGCCCGATGTCACCTGGCGCACCAGAAGCGACGTCGATGCGATGCTGAGCACCTGCGACGCCAACCTCGCAACCCCGGCCGGTGGGATGACCACGGTACCGTTCGCGGCCCCGCGCCCCGCGCTGTCACGGCAGTCGACACCCCAGCGCACGGTGGCACTGTCGTCGGGTGCGCAACCGGTCGTCGAGCCGGCACCGGGTCCGCAACCTGCCGGGGAGTCAGCGACCGAGCGGGCCCGGCCGGTCGCGATCGCCGCGACCGATTCGGTTGCGGCCGGCCCGCGGCGAAGGTGGCCGTCGCGCAACAGGTGGTTTCTCGCCGGCGGTGTCGTCGTCGCGGTGATCGGCACGATTCTGGTTGCGATCCCGCGCAACCACCCCGGCCTCGCCATGCTCGGTGACAGCGAACTCGACGCCATCATGGGTGTTTCCGGAATGAAAGCCCTTGAAGGTGAACCCCAGCACGCCAAGCACACCAGCGGTGTGGTTGAAGTGTCGCCGCCGGATTGTGCGGGTGTGATCTACCCGGGTCTGGACCGCACATATCGGAACAGCGGGAGCCAACAGCTGACCTGGCGGGTGTCCGAGGCCGGCGCCGGGGTGGCACGCGCCGGACTCGACGGAAACCGCTTCGTCGACCAGGACGTGGCGAAGTTCCCCGCTGATACCGACCGGGCCCTGGCGTTCGTCAGGGCCGCGGCGCTCCCGTGGCGGGCTTGTGCCGGGCAGACGGTGACCGCTGTTTACGGCGGAACCGACGCCTTCACCTGGAATATCGGCGAGGTCACCGGCGACGCGCCGAAGATCACTCAGTCGTTCAGCCTCGACGGCCGCAACGGTTACAGCTGCCAGCGGGTGTTGGGGACCGTGGCCGACAAGGTCATCGATGTCAAGGCCTGCGGGGACCACATCGGCGACCAAGCCAACCGGATCGCCGGGAGGCTGGCCGCCAAACTCACCGATAATCCGCCCTTCTGATCTGAACGAATCCGCCCTTCTGATCTGAACGCCACGACGCCGGCGGGCGCGCGCCGCAGATTAGTCTTACGCCCATGCCCGTCGACCCCCGGACACCGGTGCTGATCGGCTACGGCCAGATCAACCACCGCGACGACCACGATCCCGTCGAACCCGTCGATCTGATGGCCGCGGCGGCGCGCCACGCCGCCGACGATCGGGTGCTGCGCGCCGTCGACTCGATCCGGGTGGTGAACCTGCTCTCGGCGCGCTACCGCGATCCGGGTGTGCTGCTTGCGCAGCGGATCGGCGCCGACCGGCCCGCCACACGCTACAGCCCGATGGGTGGCAATGTGCCACAGTCGCTGTTGAATCGAGCCTGCCTGGACATCCAGGACGGCCGCGCCGGGGTGGTGCTGCTGGCCGGCGGTGAGATGTGGCGCACCCGCAGCCGGCTGCGGGCCGCCGGCGGCAGGCTGGCCTGGACCCGGCAGGACGATGCGGAGGTTCCACTCGCCGAATGTGAGGGCGAGGACGTGCCGTTGTCGGGTGCCGCCGAGGAACGCATCGGGTTGGACCGGCCCGCTTACGTCTACCCGCTGTTCGAGCAGGCACTGCGCATCGCGGCCGGGGAGACCATCGACGGCCACCGCCGGCGCATTGGTGAGCTGTGGGCGCGGTTCAACGCGGTCGCGGTGGCCAACCCGCATGCTTGGATCCGCGAACCCGTTGGAGCCGAAGAAATCTGGCGGCCAGGGCAGAAGAACCGGATGATCAGCTGGCCCTACACCAAGTTGATGAACTCCAACAACATGGTTGACCAGGCCGCGGCGCTGGTACTGACCTCCGTTCAGGGCGCCACCGAACTGCGGATCCCGTCGGAGCGCTGGATCTTTCCCCAGGCCGGTGCCGATGCCCACGACACTTATGCGATCGGTGCCCGCGACGAACTGCACCGCTCACCGGCGATCCGGATCGCGGGGAAGTGCGCACTGGAACTGGCGGGCGTCGGTGAGATCGGCGATATCGATTACGTCGACCTGTACTCGTGCTTCCCGTCGGCGGTCCAGGTCACCGCGGCCGAGCTGGGTCTGCCCACCGATGACCCGGCCCGGCCGCTGACCGTGACCGGCGGGCTGACCTTCGCCGGCGGGCCGTGGAACAACTACGTGATGCATTCGATAGCCACCCTGGCTGAACTGCTGGTCGCCAACCCGGGCCGGCGCGGGCTGATCACCGCCAACGGCGGCTACCTGACCAAGCACAGCATGGGGGTGTACGGCACCGAACCGCCCGCATCCGGATTCCGCTGGCAGGACGTTCAATCCGCGGTGGACGCCCACCCGACCCGGCCGGAGCTCACGCAGTGGCAGGGGACGGGCGCGGTGGAGTCGTGGACCACGCCGTTCGACCGGGACGGCAAGCCCCAGCAGATTTTCCTTGCGGTCCGCACACCCGACGGGTCACGAACCATGGCGGTGAGCCGCGATCGGGACACCGCCGACGCGAGCGTGCGCGAGGACATCGCCGGTGCGACCGTCGACGTGCACGTGGACGGCACCGCGACGCTGCGGTAGCGCACCCGCCGCCGCTCAGCGCGACAGCTCGCTCAGCGGCGCCGCCGGGTCTGCTAGCCGGTCGGGATCGACGGGTTCCTGCGACCTGACCAGGGCCTTGATGTCATCGATGCCTTCCCAGACGTTGACGTTCATCCCGGCCAGCACGCGGTTGTCGTCGCCGAGCCAGAAGCTGGTGTACTCGCGCGCGTCGGTGTCGCCACGGAAGACCACGCGGGAGTAGCCGGGCGCATGCCCGACGTACTCCATGCCGAGATCGTATTGGTCGGTGAAAAAGTAAGGCAGCTCGGCGTATTCGCCCGGATCACCGAGCATTCCCGCCGCCGCGACCGCCGGTTGTTTGAGTGCGTTCGCCCAGTGTTCGGTGCGGATCCGGGTTGCCAGCAACGGATGCTGGGCCGCCGCGATATCACCGACCGCGTAGATGTCGGGATCGCTGCTGCACAGGCTCGCGTCCACCAGGACACCGCCGTCCCCGGTGGCAACACCGGCCTGCTCGGCCAGCTCGATGTTGGGTTGTGCGCCCACGGCGACCAGCACCGCGCCCGCGCTGATCTGCGAGCCGTCCGCCAACCGCAGGCCGGTGGCGGCGCCGTCGGCCGTGGTGATCTCGGCAACGGCCGACCCCAGGCGCAGGTCGACGCCGTGGTCACGGTGCAGGGCGGCGAAGATCGCGCCGTTCTCGGCGCCGAGGCTGGCCAGCAGCGGCAGTGTGGCCGTCTCCACCACTGTCACGTCGACGCCGCGCTGGCGGGCCGCCGCGGCCACCTCCATGCCGATCCAGCCGGCACCCACCACTGCCAGCGGGGCGCCCGAGGCCAGTGCGGAATCCAGCGCAGCGGCGTCGTCGACCGTGCGCAGATAGTGCACGCCGCGAGCGTCGGCACCCGGGATCGGTACCCGCCGGGAGCGCGAACCCGTGGCCAGCAGCAGCTTCTGGTAGCTCAGGCTGGTGCCGTCGGCCAGTTCGACGGTGTGACCGGCCCGGTCCACACCCACGACGCGGGCGCCGGAGCGAAAGTCGACATCGTGCTCGCGGTACCAGTCCTGTGGGTTCACGGTGAAGTCACCGAGAGCCTTCTTGCCGGCCAGGAATTCCTTGGACAGTGGCGGGCGCTCGTAGGGAAGATGCTGCTCTTCGCCGAGCAGAATGAGCGTTCCGCCGAAGTTCTTGTCGCGCAGCGCTTCCACGGCCTTGGCGCCGGCCAGGCCGGCGCCGACGATCACGAAGGTTGTTGATGTCGACACGCGATCCTCCGCTCTAGGCGCCGTTCACCGGCTACCTTACCGGCGATTCGGCCGGGCAGCGGGCTAATCGGCCAGCCGCTCACGGATATCGGCGTCGGAGGAGTAACGCACCAGCGCTGCCGCGAGTTCGGCGTTGCGCCCTTTCGACAGCGCACCGAGTTCGCTTGCGTCGCCGGGTAACCCGAGGTCACGCGCGGCGGCCAGCGCACGCTCGTCGAAGCTGGCCCGGGCCCAGGGCCACACGTCCTGGACCTCCCGCAGGAAGATGCTCGCACCGGTATCACCGATACCCTGGAACTCCGTGAGCAACTCGACGGCCGCGTCGACATTGCGCCCGCTGCGCTCCGCGAGCAGCCGCAGATCACCGCGATAGTTCTCCTGCACGGCTTCGGCGAGCTGCAGCAACCGAGTGGCCGAACTCTCGTCATAGCGGCGGTAGTGGGCGCGGCCCATGGCGTCGATCATGGTGCGGCGATCGGCCTCAAGAACTTTGTGTGGTGTGCGCAGGCCGCTCTTGAACAGCTCACGCGCCGCCCGGGCCGCGATGGCCGCGTCAATCGGCTTGCTGGCGAGCATGCACAGGGTCAGCAGCTGAGACAGCGGCATCGGCTGATTACGCAACCGGATACCGGCCTCCTGCGCGTAGGTCTTTCCGGCCCGCCGCAGCAGCCGTCGCACCAGTTCCGTGTCGGTATGCACCGGCCGCGTATACCCGCTCGCGCCGCGCCACAAACGTTGGGCCGCCCGGATCAGCCGCCGTCGAGCGGCACCCACCGCCGCAGCTGCGTCACGTGCTGCGGCGACAGCTCGGCGAGCTCGCTGACCCCCAGCAGTCGCATGGTGCGCCGGATCTGTTCGGCGAGGATGTCGATGACGCGCTGCACCCCGGCCTGACCGCCGGCCATCAGCCCGTACAGGTAGGCACGGCCGATCAAGGTACACCGGGCGCCCAGCGCCACCGCCGCCACGATGTCGGCGCCGGACATGATTCCGGTGTCCAGCAGGATCTCGGTGTCGGCACCGACCTCGCGCGCGACGTGGGGCAGCAGCGCAAAGGGCACCGGCGCCCGGTCGAGTTGGCGTCCGCCGTGGTTGGACAACACGATGCCGTCGGCGCCGAGATCGACCACGGCGCGGGCATCGGCGAGGGTCTGGATGCCCTTGACGACGAATCGGCCCGGCCACTGCGACCTGACCCAGGCCAGATCGTCGAAGGTCATGCTCGGGTCGAACATGCTGTCCATGTACTGCGCGACGGTGCCCGACCACCGGTCCAGCGACGCGAAGGACAGCGGTTCGGTGGTGAAGAGGTCGAACCACCAGGCCGGGTGCACGATCGCATCGGCGACGGTGCGCAGTGTCAGCGCCGGCGGGATGCTCATGCCGTTGCGGGTGTCGCGCCGCCGCGCTCCCGGGACCGGGGCGTCGACGGTCGCCAGCAGGGTGTCGTAGCCGGCGTCGGCGGCGCGGCGCAGCAGCGCCATCGACCGCTCGCGGTCGCGCCACATGTAGAGCTGAAACCACCGTCGGGCGCCGGGGGCGGCCGCGGCGACCTCTTCGATGGAGGCCGTGCCCAGCGTCGACAGTGAGAACGGGATCCCGGCGGCCTCGGCGGCCCGGGCGCCGGCCAGCTCACCGGCGGTGTGCATCAGCCGGGTGAAGCCGGTCGGCGCGATCGCAAAGGGCAGCGCCACCGAAGCGCCCAGTACGTCGCGGCTGGTGTCGACGTCGGTGACGTCGCGCAGGATCGCCGGGTGAAATTCGATGTCGCGGAAGGCCTGTCGGGCCCGTTCCAGTGAGATCTCGTCCTCGGCGGCGCCGTCGGTGTAGTCGAAGGCGGCCCTGGGGGTGCGGCGCTGGGCGATGCGCCGCAGATCTTCGACGGTGAGCGCGGCATCCAGGCGCTGCGCGGTGCGATTGAGCCTGGGCCGGCGGAAGCGGATCAGCGGCGCGAAGTCGTGGAAGTTGGGGAATCGCCGCTCTATCGCCGCCACTGCTGACTCCTTTGCTATCGGCTCCGGGTTTTCCCAGGGTAGGAGTGATTGGTTGTCACGCGGCTCCGTACCGGCCGCAGCGTTTCGTCGAAAACCAGGCAAACGTGTACGACACCGTCATCGCCGAGCTGCATGACCGGCAGCCACTGAAGATTGCGGAAGCCCGCGCCTACCGGGATCACGAGCTGCTCGGCCGGCGGCTGCATGACTGCGCGTGGCTGGTCGACGCCGTGCGGGGAACACCGCAGCGGCTTCCGCCCGGTGCTGGACTGCTATTTCGGTGGCGCGGAGGATCCGGCGACCGTGGACCGACTTGACGGATCCGACTCGGAGCCGCCGCGGCGCGGGTAGCGAGCGCGAAACAGCGCCTTCCAGTCTTCTTCGAATTCCGGTGCCGGTCCGTCGACACCACTTTGCGTGCGACGGCGGTGATCGGAGCCAGATACGCACGGCCGGCATCGCTGCCTGCCATGAGAGCGGAGTCTACGGCGCGCGCCGGGCATTGCCCGGCGCGCGCCGATAGCGACTATCTAGGACGAGGCGGCGGGTAGCGCGTTGGCGGCGAAGATCGCCTGGGCCACCCCCGCCACGATCGAGGCGACCTTGAGGGCCTCCAGCACCGCCTCGCGGCCGACGCCCGCATCGCGGACGACCTGCTCGTGAGAGCCGACGCAGGCCTGGCAGCCGTTGATCGCCGAGACCGCGAAGCTCCACAGCTCGAAGGTGGCCTTGTCGACCCCCGGGTTGCCGATGATGTTCATCCGCAACCCGGGACGCAGGTCGTCGTAGGCGCCGTCCAGGAAGTGCCGGCCACGGTAGAACACGTTGTTCATGCCCATGATCGACGCCGCACCCAGAGCGGCCTGGTAGGCCTCGGCCGACAGGTTGTCGGCCGCTTCGGAGCTGATCTCGGCGAACACCGTGGCGTTGCGTGTCGCCGCGGCGCTGGCCAGCAGGGTGCCCCAGAGCTGCTCCTCGTTCAGAGCGGTGGTGCGAGCGATCGAACTCAGGTTGAGCTTGAGGTCCTTGGCGAATTCCGGGACCGCGTTCTTGAGATTCTCAATGCTCATATGGCGCTATTCCTTTCATCGCCGGCGCGTCGCACCGTGTCGGCTCGGTCAGATCGATTCTTTGAGCAGTTCACCCACGTTGAGCGTCGGGTCACCCTTCTTCCAGTTGCACGCGCACAGCTCATCGGACTGCAGCGCGTCGAGCACCCGTAGCACCTCGTCGACGTTGCGGCCCACCGAACCCGCGGTCACCGAGACGAACTGGATCTCGTTGTTGGGGTCGACGATGAAGGTCGCCCGGTCGGCGACGCCGTCGGCGTTGAGCACACCGGTGGCCTCGGCGAGCTCGCGCTTGAGGTCGGAGAGCATCGGGAACGGCAGCGTCTTGAGGTCCTCGTGCTGGAGACGCCAGTTGTAGTGGACGAACTCGTTGTCGATCGACACGCCCAGCACCTGCGCGTCGCGGTCGGCGAAGTCGTCGTTCAGCTTGCCGAAGGCAGCGATCTCGGTGGGGCAGACGAAGGTGAAGTCCTTGGGCCAGAAGAATACGATCCGCCACTTGCCCGGGTGGTCGTCGCTGGTGACGGTGGTGAAGAAGTCCTCGGGCCCTTTCGCGTCGACCTTCGACAGGTCGCCCGGGATCAGCGCGGTGAGCCGGTAGGACGGGAACTGGTCTCCGATGGTCAGCAGTGCCATGACACTCCTTTTGGTGTGAGATTTCGGGGCGCGGACGAGTTCAGTGCCCGCACACTCCATGTTGCCCTATCTGAATTAAAAATGAAAGGTGATACTTGGCACTATAATTATCGGTATGACCGATATAAGCTATCAGCCGACCCTGGCCGGACTGCGGGCATTCGCCGCGGTCGCCGAGAAGCACCACTTCAGCCTCGCGGCGGCCGGCCTGGGCCTGAGCCAGTCGACGTTGTCGCAGGCGTTGTCGTCACTGGAGTCCGGTCTGGGCATCCAGTTGATTGAGCGGTCCACCCGGCGGGTCTTTTTGACCGCCGAAGGGGAGCAGCTGCTGCCGCACGCCCACGCCGTGCTCGACGCGGCGGCGCAGTTCTCGGCGGCGGCGGCCGGGGTCGCCGATCCGCTGCAGGGGACCATGCGCCTGGGCATGATCCCGACCGTGGCGCCCTATGTGCTGCCCGCCGTGCTGGCCGGCATCTCGGAACGACTACCCGGCCTGAACCTGCGGGTGATCGAGGACCAGACGGTGCGACTGCTCACCGGGCTGCGGGAGGGCGCGGTGGACGCCGCGCTGCTGGCATTGCCGACCGAGACCACCGGCATGACCGAGATACCGATCTATGACGAGGATTTCGTGTTGGCGCTTCCGCCCGGACATGCGCTGGCCGGCAAGCGACGGGTCGCGCCTGCAGCCCTGGCGGACCTGCCGCTGTTGCTGCTCGACGAGGGACACTGCCTGCGGGATCAGGCGCTGGACATCTGCCGAAACGCCGGCGTGCGTGCCCAGTTGGCCAACACTCGCGCGGCGTCGCTGGGGACTGCGGTGCAGTGCGTGACCGGGGGACTGGGCGTGACGTTGATCCCGCAGACGGCGGTCGCGGTGGAAGCCGAGCGCAGTGGCTTGGCGCTGGCCTACTTCGCCGCGCCCCGACCGGGCCGGCGCATCGGGCTGGTGTTTCGGACCTCCAGTGGGCGGGAGGACTCCTACCGGCGGCTGGCGGGGATCATCGGCGACGTCATCGCCGCGCAACACCAGGTCGAGCTGGTCGCGTAACAGCCGTCGATCAGTGTGAACCGACCGGCGTGATGTCCAGGGCGAGGTGCCGCAGCGAACCGTTGGCCGGGACGCTGGGGGTCGCTGCCAACGTGGCCTCGATGATGCCGCGGACCGTGCACCGGCACCTGCCGCAGTCGCCGCCTGCCCCGCACATTGCGGCAACCTCTTTCGACGTCGACGCACCGGCCGCGACGGCGTCGCTCACCATCTGGTTGGTGGCTCCGACACAAAGGCATACATACATGGCGATACCCCTACCGACCGTCGTCCACAGGCGTCATCAGATCGATTGCGGCAGCGAGCTTTCCGACAAACGGCCGGGGGTACCCAGCGGCCCCGGAGCCGATCATCCACTCCGCGGCGGTGTCCGGGTGGTCGATCCAGCGTTGCGCGCTTGCCGCACTGTCGATCTCCAGCAGCGTCATCACCTCATTCCCGTCGTCGACGGCCTGATACACCCACACCTTGCGCACGCCGGCCCCGGCAAATCGATCCAGTCCCCGGTGCACGTTGGCCATCAGATCCGCGGGATGGGCCACGGTGGACACCACCCCGACGATCACTTCTGAACCGGGTTGCTGCGGCCCGGGCTGGGTCAGGTTGATCTTCTCTTTGACCTCGCCGGCGAAGATCGCCGGCAAGTCGTTGACCCCGGAGCGGTCGAACCATTCGAAGACGGCGGGGGAGCGCAGCAACTCCTTGACCGGCACGCGGTGGCGCAGGCCGATCGTCACCAGCACCCGGTCGGTTTCAAACGCCGAGGTGTACAGCACCGCGTGGCGGGCGCCGAGGCTGCGAAGCGGCGCATGGTCGTCGCGGATCAGCGACCAGGTCCGGTCGACGTCGTCAACCCGGTAGTCCAGTGCCAGCACCAGCGAATGCGGGTCGTCGCGCCGGGACACACCATGGCCCGAACTGCCGACACGGCGGCCTGGCGTGGCGAGTCTCATGTTAGTAGAGTCTAACCTAACTTCAGCGCATCGCGTAGGGGTGGCCGGCGACTCGCTTTCGCCGAACGGCCGAGCCGATGCGCCGATTCGACGCGCCGAGACACGGGTAATCACCCGCGTGGCACATCCGACCTGCACTAGATTGAGATTCGGCGCGTTACGGCGATGAGTCACCCCGCCCGTCGCGGCCGGCATGCGAGGTTCTTCACCCCAGAGGAGTGATCATGCAAGGCGACCCGGAGGTCCTCAAACTGCTCAACGAGCAGCTGACCAGTGAACTCACCGCGATCAACCAGTACTTCCTGCACGCGAAGATGCAGGAGAACTGGGGCTTCACCGAGCTGGCCGGCCACACCCGCGAAGAGTCGATGGAGGAGATGCGCCACGCCGAGACGGTCACCGACCGGATTCTGGTGCTCGGCGGCCTGCCGAACTATCAGCGCATCGGCTCGCTGCGCATCGGCCAGACGATCCGCGAACAGTTCGAGAGCGACCTGGCGCTGGAAAACGATGTGCTCAACCGGCTGCGACCGGGCATCGTCATGTGCCGCGAAAAGCAGGACAGCACGACTGCCAAGATTCTCGAGGCCATCCTCGTCGATGAGGAATCCCATATCGACCATCTGGAAACGCAACTGGAGCTGATGGACAAGCTGGGCGAGGCGCTGTACGCGGCACAGTGCGTCTCCCGCCCGCCGACCACGTGACGACGCCCCCGGTCGATGCGGGTAGCCGGTAGCGGGTATCCGCCACCGGTATGAGCAGTTCGGCGCCGGTTGCGGTTGACATGCGGCCTGCGCCGGTCAGCCCGCAGCGTCGCAACCTGATCTTCTTGGCGATCGTCTTCGGCATGCTGATGGCCGCGCTCGATCAGACCATCGTCGCTACGGCTTTGCCGACGATCGTGTCGGACCTGGGCAACGCCGGCCACCAGTCCTGGGTGGTCACCAGTTACCTGCTGACGTCGACTTTCGCGACGGTCCTGGCGGGCAAACTCGGCGACCTGTTCGGGCGCAAGCTGGTCTTCCAGAGCGCGGTGGTGTGCTTCGTGCTCGGCTCGGTGCTGTGCGGGCTGTCCACCTCGATGGTGATGCTGGTCGGCGCCCGCGCGTTGCAGGGTGTCGGGGGCGGTGGCGTCACGGTCACCGCGACCGCGCTGATCGGTGAGGTCATCCCGCTGCGCGACCGGGGCCGCTACCAGGGCATGCTGGGCGCGGTCTTCGGCGTCACGACCGTGATCGGCCCGCTGCTGGGCGGGTATTTCACCGACTACCTGACCTGGCGGTGGGCGTTCTGGATCAACGTGCCGATCTCGGTGGTCGTGATGGTGGTGGCCGGCGCTGCGATCCCGGCGCTGGCCGACCGGGCAAAGCCGGTGATCGACTACGCCGGGATCGTGCTGATCGGGTTGGGCGCAACCGGATTGACGCTGGCGACCAGTTGGGGCGGCACCCGCTACGGCTGGGGCTCGGTGACGATCATCGGGCTGTTCGCCGCGTCCGTGGCGGCGCTGGCGTTGTTCGCCCGGGTGGAAAGCCGGGTCGCGGCTCCCATCCTGCCGACCCGGCTCTTCGCCGACCCGGTGTTCGCGGTGTGCTGTGTGCTGGCGTTCGTGGTCGGCTTCGCGATGCTGGGCGCGCTGACCTTCCTGCCGACCTTCATGCAGTACGTCGACGGTGTCTCGGCGATCAGCTCCGGGCTGCGCACGCTGCCGATGGTGGTGGGCATGCTCGTGACCTCCACCGGCAGCGGCACCCTGGTCGGCCGAACCGGCCGCTACAAGATCTTCCCGGTGGTCGGCACGGCCCTGATGACGATCGCGTTCGCACTGATGTCGCAGATGGACGCCGCTACACCGGCGTGGCTGCAGTCGGCCTACCTGCTGCTGCTGGGTGCCGGCATCGGCCTGTCGATGCAGGTCCTGGTGCTGGTCGTGCAGAACACCTCGAGCTTCGCCGATCTCGGCGTGGCCACCTCCGGGGTCACCTTCTTCCGGACCATCGGCAGCTCCTTCGGCGCTGCGGTGTTCGGGTCGCTGTTCGTCAACTTCCTGGACCGCCGACTGGGTCCGGCGCTCAGCGCCGCCGGGTTGACCGCCGATGCGGCCGGTTCCCCCGAAGCGCTGCACCGACTGCCGCCGCAGCAGGCGGCGCCGATCGTGCAGGCCTACGCCGAGTCGCTGGGCCAGGTCTTCTTCTGGGCTGCCCCGGTCGCGCTGCTCGGGTTCGTGCTGGCGCTGTACCTGCGGGAGGTCCCGCTCAAGGAGTTGCATGACAGTGCGGTCGACCTCGGCGACGGGTTCGGCATGCCTACCACCGCATCCTCGGACGAACTGCTGGAGACCGCGATCGGCCGGTTGCTGCGCAACGAACCCGGTGTGCGACTGCGTAGCATCGCGATGCGACCGGACTGCGAGCTCGACGTGGCCGGGTTGTGGACGGTGCTGCGCATCTACCGCTACACCCAGGTGTTCCGCACCGCGCGGCTCAGCGACATCGGCAAGAACCTGCGGGTGCCCTACGAGATCCTCGAACCCACCGTCGACCGCCTGGTCGCTCAGGGTTATGCGCTGCGCGACGGCGACCACCTGGGACTCACCCGGGCCGGACTGCAGCAGGTGCGGTTCGTGACTTCGCTGATCGAGGACTGGCTGAGCGACAGGCTGTCCCGCTCGCCCGGCTTCGAGGGCCGCCCGGAGCGCGGCGAGATCGAAGCCGCGCTGCAGCGGATCGCCCACCGCACACTCGTCGACCGGAATTGGTCGGCAAGCGAGGCAGAGTTCGCCGGCACGGCCCATGGTGATGGCAAAGCCGATTAGCATCGGCGGGTATGAGCCGAATCGGAGATTTCCCCCCAGATGACCTGATGGCCTGGATGACCAAGTCGCCCGAACTCGCCGCGGGCATCGGTGGATTCAGCACCGCGGTCTATAACAACGGCCGGCTGCCGATGCGCACCCGGGAGCTGGCCCGGATGGTGATCGCCTTCGACAACGAGTGCGCGGTGTGCGTCAACACCCGCGACGCCGACGGTCCGGCGGCCGGCGTGAGCGAGGATCTTTACGAGCATGTGTCGGAATGGCGCACCTGGCCCGGCTACAGCGACGCCGAACGGCTCGCCGCCGAATTCGCCCACCGCTTCGCCACCGACCACACCGGGCTGCGGGACGACGAGGACTTCTGGTCGCGGTGCGCCGAGCACTTCAGCGACGAACTGCTCGCCGACCTCGCGCTGTCGTGCGCGCTGTGGTTGGGCATGGGCCGATTCCTGCGCACCATGGACATCGGTCAGGCTTGCGCGTTCACGCTGCCGAGCCGGGCATGACAACGCAGCGGTGACCCTCAGATCAGCCCGGTGGCGTCGAACACCCACGACATGTCGGCCTCGGCCAGATCCGCCAGCCAGGTCGGTGGGGCGTGGGCGGTCAGGCCGGCCAGGTCCCAGTAGTCCTTCCACAGCGTGATCTTGCCGTCGACCACCTTGTGCACGGTGACGAAGCGCAACAGTGCGGTTTCGCCGGTGGCCCAGGTCCAGGTCTCGGAGTGCTCGTAGACGACGTCGGGGCCCTCGGCGACCAACAACCCCGGGTGGTTGACGTATCCGGCCAGCGGCTGAAGACCGACCTTGAGGCGCTTGATGATGTCGTGTGGGCCGCGGGCGGCCGCGGCCGGGCCCACCGGCATGTCGACATAGATGCAGTCTTGCGCCAGAACGGCTTTCACCGCATCCCAGTCGCGACGCGACAGGGCCTGCCACATCCCGGTGACGATCTGCTTGACGTCAGGCGCCATGCCGACTGCGTGTTCCGGCGTACGACTCACACGCCGGAATATACGCGGGCACCGGTCAGGTGTCCGAGCGGCACCGATGCACCTTTAAAGTCTGGGGCGGGAGGTGGGCATGCCTGAACCGCGGACGGCGCGCAACGTCAAACTGGTGCTGGCGGCAGTAGCTGGGACGGGGGCCGCCGCGGTCGCGTTGCGGAAGTCACTGCTCGCGCGTCCCCGCAAGACCAGCGCATCGCCACTGACCCCGGAGTGGACCGCACCACCGGCACAGTACGGCGTCGGTGTACGGCGCAACGTCGCGGTGGAGATGAGCGACGGTGTCGTGCTGCGCGCCGACATCCATTACCCCACCGTGCGCGAGACCGGAAAGGCCGCGACGGGGCCGTTTCCGGTCCTGCTGGCGATGACCCCCTACGGCAAGCTGGCCCCACCACCGGCCGCGCAGATCGGCGGCGGCCCCACCCCGCACCTGATCCGGCGCGGCTACATCGAGGTGATGGTCGACGTCCGGGGCACCGGGGCATCCGGTGGATCGTTCGAGATGTTGAGCGCCGAGCAGGCCCGCGACGGCGCGGAGTTGCTCTCCTGGGCGTCGACGTTGCCCAACGCCAACGGCCGGGTCGGTATGTTCGGCATCTCCTACCTGGCGATCAATCAACTGTTCACCGCGGCCGCGGTCGGCCCGGACTCGCCGCTGAAGGCGATCTTCCCGGTGATGGCCGCCAACGACTTTTACCGGGATGTCGCCGCAATGGGCGGAACGCCTCACCTGCCTGCGGTGCGCGGCTACGGAGCGGTGTATTCGCTGCTCAATCTCGTCAACCCGACGTTGGAGTTCTTCACCCCGGGTGGACATGAGCGGCCCCGCTCCGGTGGGCTCGCGGCCGTGCGCCAGCGCGGCAGAGACCAGCGCAGCTACTTCGGGCCGCTGACCGCCGAAGTGCGCGCCGGCGGTGACGCCGCCTACGACGGGCCGTTGTGGGATGGCATGCGACCCGACCGGGTGCTGGCCGCGATCGCCGCCAACAACGTCGCCGTCTTCCTGGTGGGCGGCTGGCACGACGCCTTCCAGCGCGGAGCGTCGCTGAACTATGCCGGCCTACAGAACGCCAGTGTGGGCCGCCCGGCGACCGCCCCGATGCAGCCCGGGCAACCGGTGACCGACCGGATCCGGCTGATGATGGGCCCCTGGTACCACGTCTCGGACTTCGACGGCCTGCATCTGCAGAATCTGCAATTGCGCTGGTTCGACCACTGGCTCAAAGACGATGCGGACGCCGCGATCTCGAGTCCCCCGTTCACCTTCCAGGCGATCGGTGACCGCCGCTGGTACCACAGCCGCGAGTACCCGCTCCCCGAAGCGACTCCGACCCGGATGTATCTGGCCCCCGAGGGCCGGTTGGCTGCCGAGGCCCCGGCCGAACAGAGCGTGGCCGTGCTGTCCTACCGCTCGCGCGGCCCGATGTCGGGGCGCAGCCTGGAACAGTGGTCGTTGGGGCTCAACAGTTTCGTCACCACCCAGGTCGGTGGCCGCACCCGTCACGACCAGGACAACCGGCGTCTGCAACGAGGTGCGTTGACCTACACCACCGAGCCGTTCGGTGCGCCGACGCTGATCGCCGGACCGATCACGCTGCGCGTGGAGGCGACAGCCGACACCACCGAGACCTTGTGGGTCGCCCACCTCGACGACGTCGCCCCGGAGGGGGTCAGTCGCCCCCTGACGCAGGGGGCGCTGCTCGGGTCGCACCGCGCACTCGACCCCGACCGCACCTGGTACCTGCCGGACGGCACGGTGCTGCGCCCGCATCACGTCAGCACCCGATCGGCGGTGCGGCCCGTGGAACCGGGGGAGTTGACCGGCTACGACGTCGAGATATTTCCGACCGCCGCGATGATCGCGCCGGGACATCGACTGCGGCTGACGGTGACCAGCTACGATTTCCCGCACCTGGTGCCGACCGCGCCCGCGCGTCGAGCATTGGCCGGTGGCACCTACCGGTTGCATCAGGGCGGTCCCACCCCGTCGTTCTTGCTGTTGCCGCTGGCCGATCCCCACGCGCTGGCCTAGCCTTCAGCTACTGCTGCTCCGCCACGTCGCGGACGCGCTCCAGGGTGCGCCGCATGTCGCGGATGTTGTTGCGCTGCCGCAGAAATCCACCGAACAGGTAGTAGTACACAGTGGTCAGAAAGGAGTCGGCCAGCCGGAACGACTCGGTGACGTCGGTGCCGTCCGCGGTCGGAGCCAGCTCGTAGCGCCACCGGTTCACGGCTCTGTCACCGGCGAGCACTTCGAAGCCGAACACGCGATTCGGCTCGCACTCGGTGACCCGGCAAGTCGTCCAGTACACCGGCCCGATTCCGTTGCGCCGGACGTGGCCACGGAACCGGGCGCCCACTGCCGGACCGGTGGCGCCGTCGAGCCATTCGGCCTCGAAAGTCTCGGGCGAGAACCGCCCGATGTTGCGGACGTCGGCCACCAGATCCCAGATCCGCTCGGCCGGGGCTGCCATGTGAACTGTCGCGGAACCCTGCATGACCGCCATCCAATCATGTTCACGGCAGCGGGGTAAGCCTCTGGCGACAACGCACGACAAAGCACTGAGCCCCATCCGGAATCGGATGGGGCTCAGTGGTCGGATTGAGCGTTTAGCCTTCGCCGCCACCGGCGCTGGCGCCCAGGTGGCTCTGCAGGTCCGGCTTCATCGCCTGCAGCTGAGCTCCCCAGTACTCCCAGCTGTGGGTGCCGTAGTCCGGGAAGTTGAACACGGCGTTGCTGCCACCGGCCGCGGTGTAGGCCTCCTGGAACTTCTTGTTCTGGCCGATCATGAAGTTGCCTTCGAGGAAGGTGGCGGGGATGTTGTCGCCGCCCAGCTCATTGGGGCGACCGTTACCGCAGTAGACCCACAGCCGGGTGTTGTTGGCAACCAGCTTGCCGACGTTGAGGGTCGGGTCGTTGCGCACCCACGCCGGGTCGTCGTCGGGGCCCCACATGTCTTCCTTCTTGTAGCCGCCGGCGTCACCCATGGCCAGGCCGATCCAGCTCTTGCCGTCAGAGGGGTTGACGTAGCCCGACAGCGAACCCGCGTAGGTGAACACGTTCGGGTGGTAGATCGCAAAGTTCATCGCCGAGGAACCGGCCATCGACAGACCCACCGCAGCGTTGCGGCTCTGGCTCACGCCGTATTCGGACGCCAGGTAGGCCGGCAGTTCGTTGGCGATGAAGGTCTCCCACTTGTAGGTGGAGCAACCCGCCTTGCCGCAGGCCGGCTTGTACCAGTCGCTGTAGAAGCTGGACTGGCCTCCGACGGGCATGATCACCGAGATGCCCGACTGGTAGTACCACTCGAACGCCGGGGTGTTGATGTCCCAGCCGTTGTAGTCGTCCTGCGCGCGCATGCCGTCGAGCAGATACAGGCCCGGGGAACCGGAACCGCCGCTCTGGAACTGGACTTTGATGTCCCGGCCCATACCCGCCGAAGGCACCTGCAGGTACTCGACCGGCAGACCCGGCCGGGAGAACGCCGATGCGGTCGCCTCATTGCCCGTCAGGCCGATCAGCCCGGGCAGCGCTGCTGCGGCCACCGCGCCGACCATTAATCGGCGCACCCAGCGCATCCCCTTGGTCACGTCTGTCATTCCTGCCCCTTGTCGTCTGCGGAAGGCTCTCGAAATGTTCTCAAAGTAGCTAATCTGTCGATCGCGACGCAAAGCACGCCACCACTCGTGTGCCGGCCCTCACATGCAACAACGGCCGCTGCTGGCTACTCGGCGGCCGCTCCGGGACCCGACTAGCGACATAGCATACCCGATTTCGGGCCGGGACCCGGTTAGGCACAATGGCGCGACACGCGTAGGCTCGCCTCCGGTAAGCCGACAAAACCACACTGTCCTGGGCTGTGCCGGTCCGTTCCGGTGCCCGCCGAGCCCTACCCCGGGCGAGGCGCAGGCTCTCCGCCGACGCGGTGACATCGCAGATCAGGACGATTGGGGTGCGCGATTTTGGACACGGTACTGGGGCTGGCGATGACGCCGACGACGATCGGCTGGGTCATGGCAGACGGCCGGGCCGACCACTGCCCGACGCTTTCCGGTGACGAGTTCGGTGTCACCCGCGGTGTTGCCGGGCTGGATGCGGTGAGCCTGGCGGCGTCGGCGACGGCTGTCGCTGCCAGAGTTCGCACCGTGCTGGCCGGCCGCGGTGACCGGCTGCACGGCGTCGGTGTGACCTGGAGCGATGACGCAGCGGTCGGGGCCGCGCTGCTGCTGGAGTCGCTGGCTGACGCGGGCTTCGAGAACGTGGTGCCGGTGCGATTCAGCCGGGCGGCGGCGTCGCTGACCACCGGTCTCGCACCGGCTGGCGGACTGACCGCGGTATGCGTCATCGAACCCGGATCGGCCACGCTGGTGCGGTTCGACGGCCCCGGTGACGAGTGTCCGATCGTCACCAGCTGTCCGATCGGCGGTACCGGTGACGTGGTCAAGTGGCTGGCCGACGCCTTCGGGTCGGGCGGCCGGCGGCCTGACCTGCTGACGGTGACCGGCTCCGGGCGCGGCATGGACCGGCTCGGGCGTCGGCTCGAGTCCGAGCTGTCGTTGCCGGTTTTCGTGCAGCCCGGAGCCCAGCAGGCGTTGGCGCGCGGGGCCGCACTGGCGCTGGCGCCGCACGCCGAGCTGACGAGTCCGCGGGCGGTGGGTCGGACCGGCCGGACCGTCGGCGCCGGGCGTTCGATGTCGCTGCCGTACGCCGGGGCACTGACGATGCTGACCGCGGGAACGGTGGTGTTCGTGGCGTCGGTGTCGGCCGCGGTGAGTCTGCAGCTGAGTCCGAGCAGGGACCTGCCGGAGCAGCGACCGCCCGAACACGCGACGGTGGCGCGGGTGGCGGTTCCCGCCGCCCCGCCGCCCGGTGCTCCCGCGGCGCCGCCACCGGCCGCCCCGGCGCCGCCGGGCGAGCTTGCGGACCAACCGGTCGAGTTCGGCGCGCTGTGGGACGGGCCGGATGTGCTCCCGGAACCACCGGCACCGCCGCCGCACAGCGGAGCGTCGCTGCTGGAGCGGTTCCGCGAGCGTATTCCGCGCCTTCCCGGCCGCTGAGTCGTCCCGGTCGCGGAGTCAGGACCCGCGGATCTCGTCCGCCGAGACGGTCGCCGAGAAGGAAACCGACACCTCGTCGGCGACTTGCATCGCCCCCATCAGCATCGAATAACGCCGCACCCCGAAGTCGCTGTGACGAACCACGGTGTCAGCGTCGACTCGCCACGAACCGCGGTGCTGATGCGGCGGCCCCAGCTCGGTCACCTGCACGTCGATGACGTACGGCTTGGTTCGACCGCGAATCTCCAGGGATCCGGTCAGCCGGTAGCCCATGTCGGTCGCCTCGATCTCACTGCTCTCGAAGCGGATCCGGCCGTACTTGTCGGCCCCGAGGCAGTTGCGCGCATTGGTGCGGATCAGCGCCTTCTCCGGACCGGTCAGTGGCGTCATGCCGCCCTCACCGCCGAGCACCCGCAGCGAATCGACCTCGACGGTCAGTGTCGCGGCGGTGGGCTGCTCGCCGGACCACGAAACCACCGCCTGCCAGCGCTCCATGGCGATCGTGAGGCGATGCCCCATCCTCGCGGCGCGGCCGGCCACCCCCGTGCCGAGTTGCAGCCGACCGTGCGATGCGTCGAACTGTCCCTGCGCGGTCATCTGCGGCACTCTAGCGGCCCGGGGCGGTGGCGCCATTCGGCGGAATCACGATGAGGCGCCGCCGGCACCCGTTAGGCTGCCACGCGGGGCCGTCTGCTGGCCAGGATCGACAGACTGAGGGCTGAAGAATGATTCGTGAACTAGCTGCAGCTGCTTTCATCGCCGGAGCCGCGGGGGCAGCCGCCATCGGCGTCGCACCGGCCGCCGGCGCCTACCCCGGTGATGTGCCGGGGATGGCCGAGGGACAGCGGCAGGGCGACGCCTGCTTCAGCTGGGAGCGCTACATCTACGGCCACGGCCCCAACGGCCAGGCGCTGGCCTGCCATTTCATCGCCAACCAGTGGCCGCCCAAGGACACCGGGTTCTGGCAGATCTCCTACCCCCTCTACGGCGTGCAGGAGATCGGTTCGCCCTGCCCGAATCCGCAGTCGGCCGCACAGTCGCCCGACGGCCTGCCGCTGCTGTGCCTGGGCGCGCGGGGCTGGCAGCCCGGCATCTACACCGGGGGCATTGGACCGTACTTCCCGCCGGGGATCGCCCAGGTCGGGTGAGCACGGCGTGAGTCCGCCACGCGTCGTCGGCGGACAGCGTTCTTCCAGGCGGTTGCACTAGCTTCAGGCGGGGTAGCAACGGGCAGGAGGTGCCGAACTTGGGCGGACGCGCTGAGGAGAACTCGCAACGGTTGGTGATCTTCGGGATAACCGGAGACCTGGCCCGCAAAATGACCTTCCGCGCGCTGTATCGCCTGGAGCGCCGCAAACTGCTGGACGGCCCCATCGTCGGGGTGGCCAGCGACGACATCACGGTCGATGAGCTGGTCAACCGGGCCGCCGAGGCGATCCGCCACAGCGGCGAACCGTTCGACGAGACGGTGTTTCGCCGCCTGGCGGAGCGGTTGTCCTATCTGCCCGGCGACGTCACCGATGCCGCACTTTACGAGCAGCTCGCCGAGCGGGTCGGAACCGATCAACCGTGCCTGTACTACCTGGAGATGCCGCCGTCGCTGTTCGCCCCGATCGTGGAACACCTCGGTCGGGCCGGACTGCTGCAGCGGTCCCGGGTGGCGGTGGAAAAGCCGTTCGGCCACGACCTGGCCTCCGCACGCGACCTCAACAGCCGGATGCGCGCGGTGCTGCAGGAGGACCAGATCCTGCGAGTCGATCACTTCCTGGGCAAGCAACCGGTCGCTGACCTGGAGTGCCTGCGGTTCGCCAACACGACGCTCGCCGAACTGTGGGATCGGCACAGCATCGCCGAGATCCACATCACCATGGCCGAGAACTTCGGTGTCGAGGAGCGCGGCGGCTTCTATGACGCCGTGGGCGCGTTACGCGACGTGGTGCAGAACCACCTACTACAGGTGCTGGCACTGGTCGCGATGGAGCCGCCGGTCGGCCCCGGTGACGACGACCTCAACGACAAGAAGGCCGAGGTGTTCCGCGCGATGCCCGCGGCCGACCCGGTGCACTACGTCCGGGGCCAGTACCGCGGCTACAGCGATGTACCCGGAGTCGCCGACGGCTCGCAGACTGAGACCTTCGTGGCGTTGCGCCTACAGATCGAGAACTGGCGCTGGGCGGGT
Organism: Mycobacterium sp. pW045; assembly: GCF_041287085.1. Lineage (NCBI taxonomy): Bacteria > Bacillati > Actinomycetota > Actinomycetes > Mycobacteriales > Mycobacteriaceae > Mycobacterium > Mycobacterium sp. pW045. The sequence goes on from NZ_JBGGKU010000002.1 coordinate 81,219, forward strand.
GTCCCGATCTTCCTGCGCGCCGGCAAGGCACTGCCCGAACGAGTCACCGAGGTTCGGCTGTTCACCCGCCGGGTACCGGCGCTGGCGTTCATGCCGCACCGGGACAGGGCCCAACGTAACCAGATCGTGCTGCGCATCGACCCGGATCCGGGGCTGCGGCTGCAACTGGTGGCCCAAGACGACCAGAACGCTCAAGCCTGGCGTGATGTTCACCTGGATTCTTCCTTCACTCACGATCTGGGGGAACCGATCCAGCCCTATGAGCGGCTGTTGCATGCCGCGATAGTCGGCGACCGCCGGCTGTTCGCCCGAGAGGACAGCATCGAGGAGACCTGGCGGATCGTGGCCCCGTTGCTCGAAAACCCCGGCGAGGTCCACCCCTACGAGCGTGGCTCGTGGGGGCCGGAGGCCGCGCAGGCACTGGTGCGTGGCCACCGGAGTTGGCAGCAGCCCTGGTTGCCGGCGAACGGCCGGTCACAATGAGAGGAGCACACACATGCGGTTGGGGATGATCGGCCTGGGGCGGATGGGCGCCAACCTGGTGAGGCGGCTGGTCGATGACGGCCACGAATGCGTCGTCTACGACCACAATCCCGAGGTGGTAGCCGCGCTGGCCGCCGAGACCCAGGCCACCGGGGTGTCCTCGACGGCCGAGCTGGTCGAGAAACTACCCGCGCCCCGGGTGGTGTGGGTGATGGTGCCGGCCGGCTCGATCACCACCGGGGTCATCGAGGAACTCGCGGACACGCTCAGCGCCGGCGACATCGTGATCGACGGCGGCAACTCTTACTACCGTGACGACATCGCACACTCGAAGCTGCTGTCCGACAAAGGTATTCGTCTACTCGACTGCGGCACCAGTGGCGGGGTGTGGGGTCGCGAGCGGGGCTACTGTCTGATGGTCGGCGGTGACCGCGGTGCGTTCGACCATGTCGAGCCGATATTTGCCACCATCGCGCCTGGGGTAGACGCCGCGCCCCGCACGCCGGGCCGTGACGGTGAGGTCGCCCAGGCCGAGAACGGCTACCTGTACTGCGGCCCATCGGGGGCAGGGCACTTCGTGAAGATGGTCCACAATGGCATCGAGTACGGGATGATGGCCTCGATCGCGGAGGGGCTGAATATCCTGCACCATGCCAACATCGGCAAACAGGACCAACGCGGCGACGCCGAGACCGCGCCGCTGAGCCATCCCGAGTTCTACCAGTACGACATCGACATCCCCGAAGTCACCGAGGTCTGGCGGCGGGGCAGTGTGATCGGCTCATGGCTGCTCGACCTGACCGCCGGGGCCCTGCAGAAATCCCCGGCGCTGGAGGAATTCGCCGGCCGCGTCTCCGATTCCGGCGAAGGCCGCTGGACCGTGATCGCCGCCATCGACGAGGGTGTTCCCGCCCCGGTGCTCACCACCGCGCTGTATGCGCGATTCGCCTCCCGGCAACTGTTCGAGTTCGGCGCGAAAGTGCTCTCGGCGATGCGCAAGCAGTTCGGCGGGCACGACGAGAGATCCGGCTGAGCCGACCGCGCCCGGGCCCGGGCGGCAGACCGAGCGGTATCGGCGATCCTGGCCGCCTGCCGCGACGGCATGCCAGTATTGGGCATGCCGCAGCGACGGCGAGCCACCCAGGCCAGTGGCGCTTCGATGCGTGCCGGTGCGGATACGGCGACCGGTCGGGTGATCGCGCTGATCGTGCTGGTGCTCGCGGCCGGGGCGGCGACGCGCGGGTATGTGCCGAGTGTCGTCCACGACCCGCGACGGCCGGCCGAGGCCGGCCCGGTGGCACAGTTGGTCCTGGCCGCGCTGCTGGCGGTATCCGTCGCGGCCGTGGCGGTTGCCGTCGCCCGGCGGGCGCGTGATCAGCGCGCCGCTCCCGGCAGCATCGGTGAGTTGTCCCGGACGGTGGGCGCCCACCGGGGACGGCCGTCGTGGCGGGTGCTGCTGATCGGGTTGGCGGTGCTGACGGCGTGGCTGCTGGCGCTCTGGGTGATGGTACGACTGGGCGCCGCGCACCGTTTCTCGATCCCGGCCGGACTGCTGGGGACGCGCGGTGAGGTGCCCGCGTCGCCGGCCGACGCCGACGCTTCGCCCCCTGTCCCGCTGCGCCCGCCCCCGCTCGGCGCGGCCGGTGCCTCGCTCGGGTATCTGTTGGCGCTCACCGGGGGCCTGCTGGTGCTGATCGCCGCGACGCTGCTGGTCGCGCGCGCCCGTCGGGCCACGTCGGCCGCCCCGCAGATCGATGCCGCACCGGCTGCTCCGCAGCCGCTGACCGCAGGCGAAACCCTGGCGCGGGCAGCCGAACTGGGCTTGACCCGGATCGCCGACCGGAGCAGGGAGCCGCGAGAGGCGATCATCGCCTGCTACGCGGTGATGGAGCGCCACCTCGCCGACGTTCCCGGCGCCGCACCGCGCGAGTTCGACACTCCCACCGAGGTGCTGGCGCGGGCGGTCGAAAACCACGCGCTGCCGGCCGACAATGCATCCAGACTGGTCGAGCTGTTCACCGAGGCGCGGTTCAGCCCGCACCTGATGACCGAGGCGCACCGCGCCGAAGCGGTAGCGATACTGCGCCTGGTGCTGGACGAATTGCGGGCTCGGACATGAAAAACGTTGCGTTGCAAGGCGTGCTGCTGGTACTCGCAGCGCAACTGGCGGTACTGTTCACCCACCAACGACAGCTGCTGCTGTGGGCCGCCGCCATTGCGGTCGCGGTCCCACTGCTGGGCATCCGGCAGCTGCTGAGGAGCGGCGGGCGTGGCGCGGCCGCGGAGCCGGCGCTCGACGAGCCCGGCGAATCGTTGCGGCGGTGGCTGTCGGGCACCGAGGCCAGAATCCGCTGGGCCGAGTCGACGAGGGCCGACTGGGATAGGCGCTGGCGGCCCATCCTGGCCCGCCGGTTCGAGGTCTCCACCGGTCAGCGGCGGGCGAAGAACGAGGCCTTCAGCGCCACCGGGACGATGTTGTTCGGCGCCGAACTGTGGCCCTGGGTCGATCCCAGCAACGTCGCCCCCAGCGCGGACCGCGGGGCCGGCCCGGGACGCGCGGTGCTCGAGGAGATCCTGCACCGGCTGGAGCAACGGTGAGCGCGGGCCTGTCCGGCACGGCGGAAACCACCGCCGAGCGCTGCACCGCCGTGCTCGACGAGATCGAGCAGGCGGTGGTCGGCAAGCGTCCCGCGCTGCGGCTCATTCTGACCGCGGTGCTCGCCGGCGGCCATGTGCTCATCGAAGATCTTCCCGGGCTGGGCAAGACGCTGATCGCGCGGTCGTTCGCCGCCGCGCTCGGATTGGACTTCACCCGCGTGCAGTTCACCCCGGACCTGCTACCGGCCGATCTGCTCGGCACCACCATCTACGACATGGCCTCGGGCCGTTTCGAGTTCCGGCGCGGCCCGATCTTCACCAACCTGGTGTTGGCCGACGAGATCAACCGGACCCCGCCCAAGACGCAGGCCGCCCTGCTGGAGGCGATGGCCGAGGGGCAGGTCAGCATCGACGGGCAGACCCACCGGCTGTCCTCGCCGTTCATCGTGCTGGCCACCGACAACCCGATCGAGTACGAGGGCACCTACCCGCTGCCCGAGGCGCAGCTGGACCGGTTCGCGATCAGGCTGCGACTGGGCTACCTGCCGGAGCAGGGCGAGGCGGCCATGCTGCGCCGGCGACTCGACCGGGGAGCCGCGCTGCCGACGGTGCGCAAGGTGGTCGACGCCGACGACGTGATGGCGATGCGGGAATCGGTGGAGCAGGTCAGCGTGCACGACGACGTGCTGCGCTACGTGGTGTCACTGGCCAACGGCACCCGCCATCACCCGCAGGTCGCCGTCGGCGCCAGCCCGCGATCAGAACTCGATCTGATCCAGCTCGCCCGGGCGCGTGCGCTGCTGCTCGGCCGCGACTACGTGATCCCCGAAGACGTCAAAGCGCTGGCCACCTCGGCGGTCGCACACCGGATCGCGCTGCGGCCGGAGATGTGGGTGCGACGCATCCAGGGCGCAGACGTGGTGGACGAACTGCTGCGACGACTTCCGGTGCCGCGAACCCCGGGCGCGCCCGCACCCGCCCCGGATACGGCGCCGCCATGACGCACCCGGAAGAGCCCGAACCGCGCGACGTCGATACCGAATTACACTGGCATGCATCGCCATTGACACTGGCCTTGGCCACCGGTGCGGGACTGGCGCTGGTGGTGGCGGCGGGCGCGGCGCGCTGGCAGCTGATCGCCTTCGCCGCGCCGCTGCTGGGCGTGCTGTGCTCGCTGGGCTGGCAGCCACCACTGCCGGTGTTCCGCGTGGGCGCGACGCCGGCCTCGCAGCGCTGCTTCGAATCCGAGCCGGTGGAGCTGACGGTTCGGGCCGCGGCGGCCGCGGGCGAGGCGAGCGCCATCGGGGTGGCGGTGTCGGCGCACCCGGCGATGAGCCTTCACAGCGGCGCCGAGTCCGACTCATGCACGGTCGTGACCGCCCGCGCGGAACGCTGGGGCCGTTACCCGATCCGGGCCACCGTGACCGCCGTGGCGCGGGGCGGGTTGCTGGCCGGGACGGCCACCGTCGAGGTCGGCGAGGTCACGGTGTTTCCGTTGGCGCCCCCACAGGCCACCCCGACCCCGCACAGCGAACTGCTCGACCGGGTGGGAACCCACCTGACCCGGCACGCGGGCCGCGGCGTGGAGTACGCCGACATCCGCCCTTACACCCCCGGTGACCCGTTGCGTTCGGTGAATTGGCCGGTAAGCGCGAGGCGGGGGAGACTGCACGTGACCGAGCGGTTGACCGATCGGGCCGCCGACGTGGTGGTATTGATCGACGGCTACCCGCAGCCGCGCGGGCCGGCGACGGCCGCGACCGAACGCTCGGTGATCGGCGCCGCGCAGGTGGTGCAGACCGCGTTGCGCAACGGTGACCGCGCCGGCGTCGTGACGCTCGGTGGCCGGCAGCCGCGCTGGGTCGGCGCGGATATCGGACAGCGTCAGTTCTATCGCATCGTCGACGCGGTGCTGGGCGCCGGCGACGGCTTCGAGAAAACCACCGGAACGCTCGCACCGCGGGCGGCGGTGCCACCGGGCGCCCTCATCATCGCCTTCTCCACCCTGCTCGACACCGAGTTCGCGCTCGCGCTGACGGACTTGCGCAAACGCGGCCACGTGGTGCTCGCCGTCGACGTGCTGGCCGGCCCCCCGTTCGAGCAGGACCCCGATCCGCTGGTCAGCCGGATCTGGATGCTGGAGCGCACCGCCATGTACCGCGACATGGCCAGCATCGGCGTCGACGTCGCATCGTGGCCACCATCGCAGACACTGGAACAGTCGATGCTGCTGGCGACGCAGCGCCACCGCCCGACGGTGGTGCGGTGATGGGGCGTCCGGTCGGCGCCACCGAGACCCTGCCGCTGGTGTTGTCCGGCGCGTGCGGGATGGCGATGACGGCGACCGTCGTATCTGGCGCCTCCGGGCCGGCTGCCGTTGCGGCGCTGGCCGCCGCCGGCGCGGTGCTGGCCGGACTCCGGTGGGCGGCAGCGGCGACGGTTGCAGTGCTGCTGGCAGTCGTCGCGGTCGGGGTCACCGATCCGCCAACGGTTTCGGCGGCCGTGGCCGGGCTGGCCGCGGTGGGATACCTGGTGTTGCGGCACGCCGGCACGATGACACTGCCGACGGTGATCGCCGTCCTCGGGTTCAGCGTGGCCGGGGTGGCGGCCACGGCGTTCCCATGGAGTCTGCCGTGGCTGCCGCTACTGGCGCCGTTCGTGGTGCTCGGTCTCTGCGTCGTGGTGGCTCAACCGTTTCTGGGCACCGAACGGTAACCGGTCAGACTCCGGAGGCCTCGTTGAGCGCCTCCAGGGTGCTGGTCGCCTCGAGGTACTCCTGCACCCAGCGCTCGATGACCGTCGAGGTCTTCTCCACCTTGGTGAACTGGCCGACGACCTGGCCCACCGGGTTGAACGCCACGTCGACGCTCTCATTGGGGTACTTGTTGGTCGCCCGGACCGCCATGCCGGAGACCATGTACTGCAGCGGCATACCCAGCGGCTTGGGGTTCCCCGGAGCCTCCCACGCCTCGGTCCACTCATTGCGCAGCATCCGGGCCGGCTTACCGGTGAAGGAGCGGCTGCGGACGGTGTCGCGGCTGGTCGCCTTGATGTAGGCGGCGTGCTGCGCCTCGGTGTTGGAGGACTCCTCGACCATCAGCCACTGCGAGCCGGTCCACGCGCCCTGGGCGCCCAGCGCCAGGGCCGCGGCGATCTGCTGACCGCTGCCGATGCCGCCCGCCGCCAGCACCGGCACTGGTGCCACGGCCTTGACGACCTCGGGCCACAGCACGATCGAACCCACCTCGCCACAGTGGCCGCCCGCCTCGCCGCCCTGGGCGATGATGATGTCCACACCGGCCGCGGCGTGCTTGCGCGCCTGCGATGCGGAGCCGCACAGCGCGGCGACCTTGCGGCCGGACTCGTGGATGTGCTTGATCATGTCGGCCGGGGGAGTCCCCAGCGCGTTGGCGATCATCGTCACCTTGGGATGCTGCAGCGCCACTTCGACCTGCGGGGTGGCGGTCGCCTCGGTCCACCCGAGCAACTGCAGGCTGTCCTCGGCGGCGTTCTCGACCGGGACACCGTGGTCGGCGAGCAGCTTCTTGCCGAAGTCCAGGTGCTCCTGCGGTACCAGCTTGCGAAGCGACTCGGCGAGTTCCTCGGCGGACTGCCCGGAGTCCATGCCCTCGTATTTGTTCGGGATGACGATGTCCACGCCGTAGGGGTGGTCCCCGATGTTCTCGTCGATCCACTTCAGTTCGATCTCGAGTTGCTCGGGGGTGAAGCCGACCGCGCCGAGCACCCCGAACCCGCCAGCCTTGCTCACTGCGACGACCACGTCGCGGCAGTGGGTGAACGCAAAGATCGGGAACTCGATGCCGAGTTCGTCGCAGAGGGGAGTGTGCATGACCTACTCCTTCGAGGGCGGCGGATGGAAGTGGAACGTGTTCTAATTTAGTACCAGACCCGGGCGCGGCTAGGCCAGTCGGCCACCAGGTGAGCGCTCTGCAGCCCACACTACCGCCGATCGTGTAACCGCTCAGCGCGTGGCGACAGCCCGTAACACCGCCACCCCGAAACCGGCTGCGCGACGCAGGGAACGGCCGGGCGGACGGCCGGGCCCGCTGACACGCAGCACCGGCCAGCCGTGCTCGGCGGCCAGCGCCGCCAGCCCGGGCCGCGGATTGACCGGCCGTGGCCGGCCCACCAGCGACATCAGTGCGGCATCCTCATTGCCGTCGGCGTAGAAGAAGCTCTGGCCGAGGTCGATCCCGTTGTCCGCGCAGAACCGCTGCACCGCAGCCGCCTTCTGGCGGCCCCACACCACCGGTTTGACGATGTCACCGGTCAGCAGTCCTTGTTCGTCGAGTTCGAACCGGTTGCACAGCACCTGTCCGATACCCAAATACCGGGCGACCGGTTCGGCGTGGATGGTCAGCGCCGAGGAGCTCAGCACCACACTGTGGCCGCGCTGCTGGTGGGCCCGAACCACCTGCTGCATGAGCGGGTATATCCGGCCGGTGATGTGGTCGGCGAAGAGCCGCTCACCGATGTCGTCGAGCTCACGGATCGATTCGCCGCGCAGGTACCCTGCCGCGCGTATCAAGAGGCGTTCGAATTGCATGCGGCCCAACCGGTACCGAACGGCGGCCTCGATGACGCCGAGCACCTCGCCGGCCCGGGCCTGGCGCCGGCGGATCCGGTCGCCGGCATGCGCGGTGGCGGTGAACCCCGACACCAGCGTGCCGTCCAGGTCGAAGAACGCCCCGACCCGGGCTCCCGGCTCGGTGCTGTCGATCTCGGCGATCAGATCGCTGGTCATCGGCGTCGATGTTACGGCGGGGCCCGCCGGCGTTGGTGGTCACGCGCCGCAGCGGCAGTGGCGAAACCGGCAGCTGATAGCGTGTTCGGCCTATGGATGAACAGACCGCCTCGACGACCAGTGAGACCGCTGCGGGCGAGGCGCGCCAGACCCTGGCCGAGCGGGCCGAGCAGCTGGGCTGGCAGCGAACCCAGCGGGAGCGCGTCGACGTCTACGGTCGGGGGGTCTTCCACGTCCACGCCGTGTGGCGCGATGCCGGCACCCTCAACGGCGGCGCGCACTATGAGGACTCGGTGTTGCTGGCCTACACCACCGATCTGGGCAAGATCCAGAGCTGGCTGGCCAGATAGCGCCTCGGTAACCGGGGCGGCTCCGGTTCGCAACGGTTGCATAACCGCCCCTCGTGTCACTCTGGGCGACATTTTTCACAGCGCTAACTTCGGTCCCGACCTTGTTGTTATCGGGATGGGGAAGAAGCCATGTCACGAATCCGTAAGTACCTCACTGTTGCGGCCGGTGCCGCCGCGGGACTGTTCCTGGGGGCGCTCGCCTCCAGCACCGCCGCCACCGCGGACACCGCTCCGATCAACCCGGGGCTGCCCGGTGTGGTCGAGCAGATGGTCGCGTCCTCGACGGCCATTCCGCAGCAGTTGCTGCAGACCACCACCTCCGCGCTGAGCGGAACGCCGCTGGCGCCCGCCGCGTCGCCGGCGCAGTCGCCGATCGCCACCGCCACACTCAACGTGCCGCAGACCACGACGACGGCCAGCCAGCCCACCGCCCTGCCCGGGCTGGCCAACCTCAGTTCGGTGCTGCCGTTCCCGCTGCCGAACTTCGGCGGCACGACACCGGTGGCGGCCGCACCGACCACCATGGTCCCCGGCATCTTCGCGCCGACGGCTCCGGTGACGCCGATGGAGGTCATGCTGATTCCCGGCTTGCCCTGACGCTGAGGCCGTAACCTCGGACCGGTGAGCGCACGCGCAGGAATCGTCGTCACCGGTACCGAGGTCCTCACCGGGCGGATCGCAGATCGCAACGGACCGTGGCTGGCCGACCGGCTCTTGGAGCTCGGAGTTGAGCTGGCGCACATCACGATCTGCGGCGACCGGCCCCGCGACATCGAGGCACAGCTGCGGTTCCTGGCCGGCGAGGGTGTCGACCTGATCATCACCAGCGGCGGCCTGGGGCCGACGGCTGATGACCTGACGGTCGACACCGTCGCCCGGTTCTGTGGCCGGGATGTGGTGCTCGACGCCGCACTGGAGGCCCGGATCGCCGAGATCATCAAGCCGCTGATGGCGCGCTTCACCGGTCCGGGCGCTCCGGATTTCGCGACGGTCCGGGCGGCCAACCGCAAGCAGGCGTTGATCCCGGCCGGCTCGACCGTGCTCGACCCGGTGGGCACCGCCCCGGGAGTGGTGGTGCCCGGCGCCCCGACGGTGGTGGTGCTGCCGGGTCCGCCCCGCGAGTTGCAACCGATGTGGCACAAGGCGATCAACACCCCCGAAGTGCAGCAGGCGATCGCCGGCCGGACCCACTACGAACAGCAGACCGTGCGGATGTTCGGGCTGCCCGAGTCCGGGCTGGCCGACACGCTGCGGCACGCACAACAAGTGATCGCGGACTTCGTGCGGCTGGAGATCACCACCTGCCTTCGTGGCGGCGAGCTCGAGATCGTCACCCGCTACGAGCCTGACGCGGCGGCGGCCTACGTACAACTGCTGGCGGTGCTGCGTGAGCGGCACGCCCGGGCGATCTTCTCCGAAGACGGTTCGCGGATCGACGATCTGGTGGCGGGGCTGTTGGCCGGCCGGTGGATCGCGACCGCGGAATCGTGCACCGCGGGCCTGCTGGCGGGCAGACTGGCCGACCCGCCCGGGGCCTCGGACTATCTCGCCGGCGGGGTGGTGTCCTACTCCAACGACGCCAAGGCGGACCTGCTCGACGTTGACCCGGCATTGATCGCCGAGCACGGCGCGGTCTCCGAACCGGTGGCCGAGGCGATGGCCGCCGGCGCACTGCGCCGATTCGCCGCGGACACCGCGGTGGCGATCACCGGAATCGCCGGGCCCGGCGGCGGAACGCCGGACAAGCCGGTGGGCACGGTCTGTTTCTGCGTTGCCCTGGGCGACGGCACGCTGCTCACCCGGACGACTCGGCTGCCCGGGGACCGCGCCGACGTCCGGGAACGGTCGACGACGGTGGCGATGCATCTGCTGCGACGCGCATTGTCAACCGGCTGATGGTGACCCGCAACCGGTGGTATGAACGTCACACCGAGGAGTTGCGGGCGTGGACACACACTGGGCGTGGTTCGACGGGTCCGGCTATTGGCTGGGCCGGCTGGTGCTGCAACGCGGCATCGCCGCGGTGTACGTGGTCGCGTTCGTCGCTGCCGGGCGGCAGTTTCGCGCGCTGATCGGCGAGAGCGGCATGCTGCCGGTGCCGCGGTACCTGCGACGGCGGTCATTTCGGGTGGCGCCCAGCATATTCCAGCTGCACTACTCGGATCGGTTCTTCGCCGCCACCTGCTGGTCCGGCGCGGCGCTGGCGGCGGCGCTGGTGGCCGGCGCCGGCGAGCTGGTGCCGTTGTGGGCGGTGATGTCGATCTGGTTGCTGCTGTGGGTGATGTACCTGTCGATCGTCAACGTCGGCCAGGCGTGGTACTCGTTCGGCTGGGAGTCGATCCTGCTGGAGGCCGGGTTCCTGGCGGTGTTTTTGGGCAACGACCGGGTCGCACCGCCGGTGCTGGTGATGTGGCTGGCCCGGTGGCTGCTGTTCCGGATCGAGTTCGGGGCGGGGTTGATCAAGCTGCGTGGTGACTCCTGCTGGCGCGATTTGACCTGCCTGTACTTCCACCACGAGACCCAACCGATGCCGGGCCCGCTGAGCTGGTTCTTCCACCAGCTGCCCAAGCCGCTGCACCGTATTGAAGCCGCCGGCAACCACTTCGCCCAGCTGGTGGTGCCGTTCGGGCTGTTCGCCCCCCAGCCGATCGCCGGGGCGGCGGCGGCGATCATCATCGTCACCCAGCTGTGGCTGGTGGCCTCCGGCAACTTCGCCTGGCTGAACTGGGTGACGATCGTGCTGGCCGCCGCGGCGCTCGACCAATCCTGGCTCACCGGACTGTTTCCCGGGTTGCGGCCACCGGAGATGCCGGAATCCCCGGTGTGGTTCACCGCCGTGGTGATCGCGTTCACCGCCGCGGTGGTCGTGCTCAGCTACTGGCCGGTGCGCAACCTGGCCTCACGGCATCAGCGAATGAACGCCTCGTTCAACCCGTTTCATCTGGTCAACAGTTACGGGGCATTCGGCACCGTCGGCCGTTGCCGCCGGGAAGTGGTCATCGAGGGGACCGCAGCCACCGAGCTCACCGACCAGACGGTCTGGCGCGAATACGAGTTCAAGGGCAAACCCGGTGCGCTGGATCGGTTGCCGCGGCAATGGGCGCCATACCATCTGCGGCTGGACTGGCTGATGTGGTTTGCCGCGCTCTCACCCGCTTACGCGCGACCGTGGCGCGACGCCCTGTTGCAACGTCTGCTGCGCAACGACCGCGATACAGTGCGACTGTTGCGCCACAACCCGTTTCCCGACGAGCCGCCGCGCTACGTGCGGGCGCTGCTCTACGAATACCGCTTCACCACACCTGCCGAGCGTCGGCGAGATCGGGCGTGGTGGCGTCGGAGCCTGGTGGGCGTCTATCTGCCGCCGGTGTCGGTGAGCGGGATGCCCGCGCCGCCGGGCCCCCGTTAGCGCCGCGGTGGTCACCCAGCTTCGGGCGGGCGGTCGTCAGGTCGGGGTGGGGACACGCGCCCCGGGGATCGTGTCGAATCGGAAAGGCCGGCCCCCCGACTCACGCTGACGTAGATGGTGAGGGGCGCCGCTACCGGGTGTCGACCCACAGCGTGGTGGCCACCAACACCAACGTGACCACAGCCAGCAGCGTCATATCCAGGGCACCCAGTCGGGGTGTCTGCGCGCCCTCGGCCGCCAACCGTCGTTCGCGGGCGATCAGAAACAACGGGAACGTGACGCTGATCGCGATGAGGAATCCGCCTGCGATGTAGGCCCACACGAACCGGACGTGGTGCCGGCGAGCCTCGGCGACCATCAGCACCGCCGCCGCCAAGAAGAGCATCAAGATATCGGCGGTGATCGAGCGCGACGCCGGCGTCACTGCGGTGTCCGGGATGAACCGGGAGAGAAAATCGGAGCCCTCGTAGGCCAGGTTCTGGCTCCAGGTGGCGATCAGGGCGACGACCGCTATCGCGGCATAGCCCCCGCAGCGGATCTTGGCTGATGTGTCCATCCTGGCAACGTTAACGGCGCGCCGTGCCGGGCACGGCGGGTTTCGCGTCAGAGCTCGAGCAGCACGGTCACCGGGCCGTCGTTGACCAGTTCCACGTGCATGTGCGCCCCGAATCGGCCGGTGGCCACCCGGGCACCCAACCGCCGCAGCGCCTCGGCGAACTCGTCGACCAGCGGCTCGGCGACGGCACCGGGGGCAGCGGCGTTCCAGGACGGGCGCCGCCCCTTGGCGGTGTCGGCGTAGAGGGTGAACTGGCTGACCACCAGGATCGGTGCACCCACGTCGGCCGCCGATCGTTGTTCGTCGAGAATCCGTAGGTACCAGAGCTTTTCGGCGAGCCGATGGGCTGTCTTCACATCATCGTCGTGGGTGACCCCGACCAGCGCCACCAGTCCCTGTCCGTCCGGGGCGATGGCGCCGACGGTTTCGCCGTCGACCGTGACTCGCGCCGACGCGACGCGTTGCACCAGAACCCGCACGGGCTCGATGCTAAGTAGGCTCGGTGGTGGTGTCTGCGGGAGGGTGGTCGCAATGTCGGTGTTGGTTGCGTTCTCGGTCACGCCGCTGGGGGCGGGCGAGGGAGTCGGCGAGATCGTCGCGGAAGCGGTGCGGGTGGTTCGCGAGTCGGGGCTGCCGAATCGCACCGATTCGATGTTCACGGTGATCGAAAGCGACAGCTGGGCCGAGGCGATGGCGGTCGTGCAGCGGGCGGTGGAAGCGGTGGCCGCCCGGTCGCCACGAGTGAGCACGGTAATCAAGGCCGACTGGCGAGCCGGCGCGGTCGACGCGATGAGCACCAAGGTGGAGTCGGTGGAGCGGCACCTGGCGGCGCCACCGCCTAATTGACCGCCACATCGAGGATCGGCCTGCCCACGCCGGCGCCCGGCCCGTCGAAGTGCCACCACTCCCCGGGGTAGACGGCGAGGCCGCCGGCGCTCATCGCCTCGCGCAGGGCGGCGCGTTCGGCGGCGGCCTGCGCGCCGATCCCCTCGGCGAATGCAGCGGCACGGGGGGAGAAGTCGTCGAAGCCGGTGCCCATCTCGACCAGCCGGCCCTGCGGGTCGGCGGTGGTCACGTCGACCGACCGCCCGGTCTCGTGGCTGCGGGCCAGCGGTCCCGGGCGGGCAACCCAATTCGGGTCCGGCACCACCTCGAACATCCGGACCTGTACCGCATGCGGGCGGTAGCAGTCCCAGAACACCAGCGTTCGGCCGCGTCGGCGCAGCACATCGGCTGCCGCCGCCAACCCCGGGGCCAGCGACTCGTGCACCAGGCACCGGGCGTTCGCCGGATACAGCTGCACGCCGGTGAAGTTGTTGGTCGTGGCGTACCGCAGGTCGATGATCGCGTCGGGAACTGCGCTACGGACGTCGACGAAACCGGCCGCGCGGGCGGGTGCGGGCAGCGGCGGCACGTCGCCCCCGGGGGCCGCCGCGGCCGGCCCGGCCGGCAGCCAGCCGGCGATCAGCACGGCAAGCAGCAGGATCCGCAGCGTCGCCATTCGCCCATTGTCGTGTCTCATGCCGCAACCACGACGGTCAAACGGTGGTCGTGGCGTTCCACCCGCATCCCGGCTCGCCGAGCGGTCGCCGCCACGCCCGCGACGTCGTCCGGCTCGGCCCTGGTCGAGGCCAGTGCCCGCGCCAGCCGGCCCTTGTGGGCCTTGTTGAAATGGCTGACCGAGACCCGCCGGCCATCGGGGTGTTCGGCGACGACGTCGACGCAGACGGCACCGGGGATCCTGGCCAGCGACGCATAGGCCCCGGATCGCAGGTCGACGACCAGTTCGGCGGCGGCGATCTCGGCCAGCACCGGCTCCAGGACGGGCCGCCAGCGTTTGGCCAGCCCGGGCCGTCCGGGCAGCTTCGAGGCCGCCGAGAGACGATAGGCCGGCACCTGGTCGGTCGCCCGCAGCAGCCCGAACAGCGCCGATCCGACCGTCAGCCGGGCCGTCGCACGCGCCGCCGCCGCGCCGCGCAGCGAATCGACGTCGAGCGCCTCGTAGAGCACCCCGGTGTAACGGTTGATCGCCGGCGCCGTCGGCGCGGTCCGCAGCAACGCGTTGCGTTCGATCTCGGCGTCCTGGGCAGCCGAGAGCGCCAGCGCGTGCCGGCTGGCCTCCCGGTCCGCGGCCAGCGTGACCAACTCGTCGACCAGCGTCGCCCGCAGTTCGTTCAATTGCGGCGACCCCAGGGCGTCGAGTCGCAACGGCCGCCCGTCACCGCCGGTGCGCTTGGTCTCCGACGGGGGCAGCAGCACGATCACAGCGCAGACGTTAACCGAGCGGCCGCGCAGACCAGCGCAGTGGCGAACATCGCCGCACCGAGCGTGTCGGTGACGAAGTGATAGCCGCAGGCCACCAGCCCGAGCATGCCCAGCACACTGAGTCCGGCCGCCAGGGCCAGCGCCCAGCGCCGGGCCTCCCGGCCGGCGTGGGCCACCACGACCATCATGGCCAGCACCGCGACCAGCAGCGCGGTGTGCCCGCTGGGGTATGCCAGGTAGGCGCCGTTGCGCCGGTCGAAGAGGTGCTTGAGGCCCTGGGTGGCCGCGGTGACGACGAACGGGCAGATCAGCACCGCCGCCGCCAGCGCCCACTGCCGCCTGAGCAGGGCTACAGCCAAACATCCCACCAGCACCGCGAGCACCAACCAGCCGCTGGTGAAGGCCAACAGCCACCGCGGTTGCTCGCCGAAGATCCCGCGGATGCGCTGGCTGAACCAGCCGTCGAAGGGTGTCGAGCCGCGACCTACCGCCCATCCCAGGGCCAACGTCGCCACCACGCCGAGCGGCGGCCACCAGCGCAGCGCCGCGGCGGCGCCGGGGTACCTCCGGTCTATCGCTAAGCCGACTTCTGGAACAGCGGCAACAGCGCCTGCCGGCGCCGGTCGTTGCCGTCGGCGAGCGCGTGCAGCGCCTGCTCGACCGAGCGGGCCGTCGGGAACATGGCGTCCTCGTCGAAGTCACCGAGCAGTTCACTGACAGCCGGACCCTCGATCAGCGTCCAGTCGACGCCCGCGGCGCGGCAGTCACCGTCGAGGACGCACAGCAGCCAGATGCCGGCGGCGGCGAACGAGGTCACCCCACTCAGATCGAGCAGCAGCGGCTCCTTGGCCAGGACGAAGCGCCGGGCGTGCTCGCTGAGCTCGTCGACGTTGCCGGAGTCGATACGGCCGCGGATCGCGATCACCGTCGCGAGGTGCCGGGAGTGCGCTCGGATCTGCGCGTCACCGCACTTCACGGTGGGGTTGCCCTGCTGGCCGATCCGCGCCGTGCTCGAAGTGGTGATCGTGATAGCCATGCCAGCCCCCGCTTCCGATATTCGGTCATTGTCGGCAGGTGGCCGACGGTGACATTTCCCGAGGTTAGGCGGCGAAGTTAAGGCAGCTTGGGCGGCCTCTTAACGCTTTCGTGAGATCTCGAAGGGCTCGGTCCACCCGGTGAAAGCGGTGAGCTGGCCCCCGAGCCCGCGGGCGGCGCCGTCATAACGCAGCCGGTAGCGTCCGGCGGCGGTGTCCTCGGGCACCGTCCAGGTCACCGTGACCGTCGACCCGCGGCGCCCGGCGCGGCGCCAGCGGAACGTCGTCGACCAGTCCCCGTCGTCGGCCACGGTGCTCCAGCCACCCTCGGCACCGCCGGTCTGCCGCTCAACCCGCAGGTAGGTGCCGCCCCGGTGCAGGTCGTTGTTCGGGTGGGCGCCGGCGAACACCGCCGCCACCGTGGCCCCCGGCTGGTAGTGGGCCAGCGGCGACCGCAGCACCTCGCCGAACCGGCGGCCGGCGGCCGGCTCGTCGGCGCTGACCCGCCGGCGCGACCGCCGGCTGCGGGGCGGCTCGACGGCCGCTTTGCCGACCGGTGCCGGCTGCTGATCACGCATCGCGGTGGCCAGCCCGGCCGCCACCTGCTGCAGCGCGGCCAGTTCCCACCGTCCGAACAGCGTGCTGCCACCCTCGTAGCGCTGCTCCTGGTACTCCTCGGGCGTGGTGACGTAGTGCAGGTAGCCGTTGCTGTAGCCGGCCACCAGCACATCGCGCAACTCGGCGCCCACGATGGCGGCCACGGTGCGCCGTAACCGCAACCCGGCCACGATGGTCACCTCGGCGGGGATGCCGATCAGATACAGCTGCCCGATGCGCAGCAACTGCACGGGGCCGCCGTTGGGCATCAACGTCAGGGCCCGGTTCAGTCGGCTGCCCGGCCCCACCAGGCCCTTGGGCGCGTGGGCGTCGCGCAGTCGCGGCGCCACGCGGTAGACGGTGGCGTCGACCAGCGAGTCGACGATGCAGTTGCGGCCCTGTCTGAGCAGTGGGTGCAGCGGGCCCGGGCCCTCATCGGTACCGGCCAGTGCCGCCGCCCCGGCCACTGCGGGGCCGGTGCGATGGGTTCGGCCGTCACCGGTGAACTCGGGTGAGACCTCGAAATCGGATAAATCGACGTAGGTGGCCAGGGCAGCAAGGCCGCCGGTGACCTCGGCGCCGTGCCCAGTCGTCAGGTCGGCGGCCGCGGCGGCCTGCCGTTCCCCGATGATTCGGGTGTTCTCGAACTCGTCTTCGGTGGGGCCGCTGCCGGGACGGTGGTTGAGGTTGGGCGACATGTCGCCGCTGTTGGTCTGGGCGAAGGCAGCGACGAAGTCGGGCGGAACGGGTGCCAGATAGTCGACGCCGCGGTCGATGCGCTCCAACCGGTAGGCGGCGTAGCCCTTGTTGTCGCCGCTGATCAAGGTGTTGCGATTGGTCATGGACGTGCCGTGGGTGGCGAACCAGTTCACCGCGCCGACCAGCCGGCCGCCGCGTTCGATGCGCAGCAGCGTGGTCTGCGGGTCGATCGCGTCGGGGAAGTGGGCGCGCTCGGCCGCCGGGTTGCGGGCGAACGCTGACGGCGAGCGGTTGCTGCTGGCGTCGTGCAACCGGCCGACGGCCAGGCTCAGGGCGGCGGGTGCGAGGTCGGCGTGGGCACGCTCGACGGCCTCGCAGATGCCGTCGACGATCGCGGCGAACGTCTGCGGCCGGAATCCGCCGGTGTTGGAGTTGTAGAGCCGGTGGTCGGAGTAGCCGCCCGGACCGCAATGGGTGTGCGTCGCCGTCAGCATCACGTTGTGGACGGTGTACAGCTCGCCGTGGGCGGCGGCCAGCCGACCGAGCACCTCACGGTGCACGCTTTCCAGCAGCAGCGGCAGTTCGCACACCACCAGCAGCAGGCGCACCTCACTGGCGGGGTGGACGATCACGAACGCCCGGGCGCGCAACCTGTTGTGCAGGCCGGAGGTCTGCTGGGAGGCCACGCCGTAACCAAGCATTCCGCATTCGGCCGGCTCGCCGGTGATGTCGGCGATCCCGCGACCCACCCGATACTCCTCTGGCATCGCTCAAGTATCACCGGGCGTGGTCGCTCGCGATTCGGCACTCCCGGTCGATACGCTGTCCCCGCTACAGCGGCAGTCAAAACAGCTACAGCCCATCGGCGAAAGAGTGTTGTGCGCAGCGGAGAGATCAAAGCCCTCACCGGGCTTCGCATCATCGCCGCGGTGTGGGTGGTGCTGTTCCACTTCCGGCCGCTGCTGCGACTGGGGTCGCCGGCCTTCAGCGATGCGCTCGCCCCGGTGCTCGACTGCGGGGCTCAGGGCGTCGACCTGTTCTTCATCCTCAGTGGCTTCGTGCTGACCTGGAACTATCTGGAACGGATGGGGGAGTCCTTCTCACCGCGGGCCACCCTGCACTTCCTGTGGTTGCGGCTGGCCAGGGTGTGGCCGATCTATTTGGTCACGTTGCACCTGGCGCTGCTGTGGGTGATCTTCACCCTGCACGTCGGCCATGTGCCAACCGAAGACCTCAGCCGGATGACCGCGACCAGCTACGTGCGACAGGTCTTGCTGATGCAGCTGTGGTTCGAGCCGTTCTTCGACGGGACCAGCTGGAACGGGCCGGCCTGGTCGATCAGTGCCGAATGGCTGGCATACCTGCTGTTCGGTGGGCTGGTCCTGGTGATCTACCGGGTGATGCGGGCGACGTCGGCCGGTGGCCTGGCCGCGCTGGCGGTCATCGCCTCGCTGCCGCCGCTGCTGCTGTTGCTGGCCACCGGCCAGTTCTACACCCCCTGGAGCTGGCTGCCGCGCATCGTCATGCAGTTCACCGCGGGCGCGCTGGCCTGCGCGTCGGTGCGCAAGCTGCAGGCCGGCGGTTCAGCGAGGCTCGACGGAGGAGAGGCGAAGCTGGGACCGCCGCGTGGACTGAGCGACCGGGCGCGCCGTGGCGCCGGCTACTGCGCGGTGTTGCTCATCGTCGCGATCGTCGGGACCCTGTACTACTTCGACGCCCATCCGATCTCCGGGCTGCACGACAGCGGCGGGCTGGTCGATGTGCTGTTCGTGCCGCTGGTGATGGCGCTGGCGATCGGAACCGGCAGCCTGCCGGTGCTGCTGTCGACTCGGGTGATGGTCTACGGCGGGCAGATCTCGTTCTGTCTGTACATGGTCCACGAGCTGGTGCACACCGCGTGGAACTGGGCCGCAATACAATTCGAGATCGTGTTGGACGAGGGGGCGGGTGCGGCCAAGTGGATGGTGTGCGGGCTGCTGGCGGGGGCGACGCTGTTGTCGGTGTTGTTGTTTCACGCCGTCGAGGAGCCGGGTCGGCGCTGGATGCGCCGGATGATCGGGACCCGGCCGGAGACGGCGCAGGTCACACCGGTCGAGGATCCGCTGGCCGTCGACCCGGTCGCCCCCGTCGCGGCGGATGACCGGCTCCGGAATGGACGCACCGAGGCGGTTCCGGTCAGTGTGCACTGACCCGTTCGGGGGAGGCGAGCGGTGAGCCGGCTGACGATGTTCGCCGGCTCGCTGGTGGCCATCGTGCTCGCCGTCGTCGCCTGCACCGGCTACCTGGCCCGCGACGACGATTCCGCGCGCCACTACGAGACCGTGTCGCTGAGTGCCTCGCCGATCCGGGTCGCCGTCATCGGCGACTCCTACACCGCCGGATACGAGGACACCGGTCGCGGCGCAGCGAACTGGACCGAGCGGGCGTGGCACATCCTGGCCGGCCGCGGCATCAACATCAGCGCCGACGTGGCGGCCGAAGGCGGCGCCGGTTATGCCGCGCGCGGCAACCGGGGCGGTCTCTTCGGGGATCTGACGGCTCGGGGCGTACAACCCGACGACGCGCTGGTGGTGTTCTTCGGCTCGCGCAACGACCAGGACGTCGAACCGAGCGAGCTGACCCGGCTGGTCGCCGACACCCTGGGCCTCGCCCGGCGGATCACCCCGGCGGCCCGGATGCTGGTGATCGGGCCGGCGTGGCCCACCGCTGAGGTACCCGGCAACATGTGGCGGATCCGCGACATCCTGAGCGCCGAGGCACGCGTCGTCGGGGCCGAGTTCGTCGACCCGCTGGCCGAACGCTGGTTCGTCGGCCGGCCCGAGCTGATCGGTCCCGACGGCGTGCATCCCACCGATGCCGGACATGCCTACATGGCCGACAAGATCGTGCCGCTGATCGCCGGCCAGTTGCCCAAGCGCACCTGAGGCGGCCCGGCCGCATCACCGATCCGGGCAGAATCGGGGCATGACTGCGATGCGGGTGTTGATCACCGGAGGAACCGGATTCGTCGGCGGCTGGACCGCCAAAGCGATCAGCGACGCCGGGCACCAGGTGCGGTTCCTGGTTCGCAACCCGGCCGGCCTGCACACCAGCGTGGCGCGGCTCGGCGTCAACGTCGCGGATCATGTCGTCGGTGACATCACCGACGCGGACTCGGTGCGGCGCGCGCTGGACGGCTGCGACGCCGTCGTGCATGCGGCCGCGCTGGTCGCCACCGATCCGCGGCAGGCCGAGCAGATGATGACCACCAACTCCGACGGCGCCCGCAACGTGCTCGGCGGCGCGGTCGAGCTGGGACTGGACCCGATCATTCACGTCTCGAGCTTCACCGCGCTGTTCCGCCCCGGCCTGCGCACGCTGCGTGCCGACCTGCCGGTGGCCGGCGGCTCCGACGGCTACGGCCGGTCCAAAGCCCGTGAGGAGCGCTACGTGCGCGGTCTGCAGCAAGCCGGTGCCCCGGTCAACATCACCTACCCGGGCATGGTGCTGGGGCCGCCGGTCGGAGACCGATTCGGTGAGGCGGGCGAGGGGGTGCGGACCGCGTTGCAGATGCGGGTGATTCCGGGCCGCAACGCGGCCTGGCTGGTCGTCGACGTCCGCGACCTGGCGGCGTTGCACGTGGCGCTGCTTGAGCCCGGCCGCGGTCCGCGGCGTTACATGGCCGGTGGGCATCGGGTGCCCGCGCGGCAACTGGCCGGACTTTTCGCCACGGTGTCCGGTTCGGCCATGCTCGCCGCGCCGGTTCCGGACGTGGTGCTGCGCTGGGCCGGGCGCCTGATGGATCAGGCCGAGCGGGTGCTGCCGATCAGCACGCCGTTCACCGAGGCGGGGATGCAGTACTACACCCAGATGCCGGCCTCCGACGACTCACCGGCCGAACGCGATCTCGGCGTCGTCTTGCGGGATCCGCAAGAGACACTGGCCGATACGGCAGCGGCGATCCGCGGGTAGCCGGCCATGCAGTACCGCTAGGCGCTGGTGCGGAATCGGTCTCGGTAGGCCTTCGGCGAGACGCCGAGGTGAGTGGCGAAGACCCGCCGCAACGTCTCGGTGCTGCCGAAACCGGCCAGCCGCGCCGTATCGGTGACGCTGCGGCCGGCGTCGAGTGCGGCGCGGGCGATGTCGATCCGGACCGTCTCGACGTAGCGGGCCGGGGTAATGCCGAGCTCGGCGCGAAACAGTCGGGTCAGTTGACGGGTACTCAGCGACGCCTGGGCGGCGAGGTTCTTCACGGTGTGTTCGGCTCCGGGATCGGCCGCGATCGAGTCGAGAACACGCCGCAGCGTGGATCGTGATGGTGGAGAATAGCTTTCAACCAGCACGGAGAACTGCGATTGGCCGCCCGCGCGCTTGAGATAGACCACCAGGGTTCGTGCCACCTCGCGGGCGACCTCGGTTCCGTGGTCCTGCTCGACGAGGGCCAGCGCCAAGTCGATGCCCGACGAAACCCCTGCCGAGGTGAAGACGTCGCCGTCGCGGACGAAGATGGCGTCCGGTTCGACGGTGATGTCGGGGAAGGCGCGGGCCAGTAGCCCGGCATGGCGCCAGTGGGTGGTGGCGCGACGGCCGCTGAGCAGCCCGGCCCGCGCCAGGACGAACGATCCGGTGCACACCGAGGCCAGCCGCCGGGTACGGGTGGCTGCCGTCTTCAGTGCGTCGACCAGCTCGGGATCGATCGGGCGGCCGACCAGCGCATTACCGCCGGCCACCATCACCGTGTCGGCGGATTCCAGCGCCGAGATCCGGTCGGTGGCCGTGAACGGCACCCCGACCGAAGTCTGCACCGGGCGACCGTCCACCGAGGCGACGATCAGCCGATAGTCCGCGCCGAACCGGTTGGCTTCGGCGAACACCTCGGCCGGTCCCGCGATGTCCAGGAGTGTCACGCCGTCGAAGACGACCAGCATCACCGTCTTGCTCACCGAACCCACCTCATACCTGCGGCATCCGCTTGCTCAGTTGGGCCAGCGTCAGCCGTTCGCGCCCAGCATCGTCCAGGTAGGGGATACCGATCCCGTACTCCTGCCACCGGGCGGCGATGCGAGCCTCCAATTCGACCGGCAGCCGGTCGGTCGGCGGGAACCGCCGCCCTCCCCAGGCCGGCCTGGGGTCGATGTCCCAACTGCGGGTGGCGTCGATGAGCACCCGGGTCCATTCGCCGCTGCCGTATTTGTTGGTGTCGTTGCGTTCCGGCGGGGTGGACGGATCCAGTGAGGAGCCCAGGCCCGGCCCGAAGAAGGCGATGTCGCCGCGGCCGGCATTGACCCGGTAGGACATCGCCCAGTCGAGGGCGGTCGGGTCGTGGATGTCGATATCCTCCTCGACGACCACGACGTTCTTGTGAAACCACATCGAGCCCCCGGTTCCCCACAGCGCCGAGGCGATCTGTTGGGCATGACCCCGGTAGCGCTTCTGGATCTGCACCACGGTGTTTTGCCCGTTGGTCACCTCGCTCATCCAGAGGTCGGTGATGCCGCCGATACCGAGATCGTCGAGCACGTTCCAGGTGATGGCCGACCGGGCGAAATTGACGATGCTGTCCTCGTTGAGCAGGCCCGGCCGGATGCCTTCCAGGGTGCCGCGCAGCACCGGATCATCGCGGTGGGTGATGCGGGTGACGCGTAGTACGGGCGCGGGTGCCGCATCGCCGATGAAGCCCGGGTATTCGGCGAACGGGCCCTCCATCACGAAGGTCGACGGATCGGGATCGATGTATCCCTCGACCACGATCTCGGCGGTCGCCGGCACGTGCAGCGGAACCGATTCGCAGGCCACCAGATCCACCGGGCGGCCCAAAAGGGCACCCATCATGTCCCATTCGCAGATGTTCTTCGGGAACGGGCTGCCGGCGCAGAACGGCAGCACATCGTGCCAGCCATACACCACCGCGACCGGCATCGGCTCCGGTTTGTACTGCGCCATGTGGCCACCCCAACCCTGGCTGGGAACCAGCAGTTTGGCGATCTTGTCGCGGCCGACGATCTGGCCCCGGTAGAGGCCGATGTTGTCGCGGCCGGTCACGGTGTCCTGGGTGATGACGCCGCAGAACGTATCGATGTAGCGGCCGCCGTCTTCGCCGTGCCATTTCGGCACCGGAAACTCCCGCAGGTCGATGTCGGCGCCCTCGACGATGTTCTGTTTGACGGGTCCGGTCTCGACGATGCGCGGGGGAACCGGGTTGCGGAACGCCTCGCGAAGGTGACGCACGACAGCCGAATCACCGGTGTCGTCGGGCAGGCCCAGCAGTAACCGGAGCTGACGCCGGCTGCCGACCGCCGACGTCAATAGTTTGGTGCACCGGGTGTTTTCATGGTCGGTGATGTTCTCGAACAGCAATGCCGGGCCGCCAAGGCAGAGGTTGGCGCGGGTGATCGCGCCGATCTCTTCATCCCAGTCGACGGCCGCGGTGATGCGGCGTAACTGTCCGGCGGATTCCAGGGTGTCCAGCCAGCTGCGCAGATCCGGGCCGGTGTGCTGATCCGGCTGCCCGACGGAGTCTGCGGTACCGGAAAGGGTTGACGCGGTGCTCATTGCGCGCTCCGCACTACGGCCAACCGCGCGAGCTCGGGGTCGCCACCGGGTTGGTCGTCGTTCGTCGAGATCGGGTGGTGATCGTCTTTCCAGCGGTCGATCAGCGAATGCTCGATCCCGAGCTGATCGATGATGCGGCCGACCACGTAGTCGGTGACCTCCTCGACCGTGCCGGGACGGGCGTAATAGGCCACCGTCGGGGGAAAGATCACCGCACCGGCTCGCGCCAGGTAGTGCATGTTCTCCAGGTGGATCTCGCTCAGCGGGGCCTCCCTGGTGACCAGCACCAGCCTGCGCCGTTCCTTGAGCGTGACATCGGCGGCTCGGGTGATCAGGTTGTCGCTGAAGCCGATCCGGATGGCGCTCAAGGTTTTCATGCTGCACGGACACACCACCATGCCGTCGGCGCGGAAGGATCCACTCGAGATGCCCGCCGCCAGATCTCGGGCACTGTAGGCATGTGTCGCCATCGCCCGCACCTCGGCGACGTCGAAGTCGGTCTCCATCTTGATCGTCGCCCGCGCCCAGTCACTGACAACCAGGTGGGTTTCGACGCCGAGCTGCGCCAGCGCTTCCAATAGACGGATTCCCAGAGCGGCGCCGGTCGCTCCGGTCATGCCAACCACTAATCGCATCTGCTTCCTCCTGTCAACGCCACTTCAGTCTGCGGCGATCGCGTTCCGGAACAGAGGGGCATATCCGCCGTGCATCCCCCAGAATGCGACATGACGACGGCTGTCAGGTCGTCATACCCAGCTCGGACAGCCGGGTCTGGTTTTCGGCGAACCACCTGGTCTCCTGGCCGGGTTCGGGCAGGACCAACCCGGCTTCCATGGCGTTCGCCGAGTCGGCTTCGGTGAGCGCGACCAGAAACTCGGACTCCGGTTGCCCGGTGATCGCTGTCCACATCCGTGAGAATTGACGCAGCATCTGCTGGCGGGTGTCGATATCGCGCCCGTGGCGGATCAGCCCGAAAAGGTACGAGTGGGCGGCGGTCTTACCGGCGACGAAACAGTCCCCGTCGGCGATCTGGTGGAACAGCACATTGACGAACAACTCGGGCGCACCCGTCTGCTCCGTGTGAATCGCAGTGATCTCCTGGGCGATTCGGCGCTTTTGCGGCCCGCTGAGCAGCCCGGCCGGGCTGTAGCACTGATAGATGGGCATCTCGCAACTCCTTTCAACGACGGTCCTGGTAGGTCTGTGATCCCTGCACTTGGCTGCGGAAGTCGCTCGGCGTAATCGCGTGCCGCCGTCGCATCACCGTGGCGAGATGCTGGGAACTGGCGAATCCGCATTGGTGAGCGATCTCGGTGATGCTCAGTGACGAGGCCGCAAGCAGTTCACACGCTCGCGCGAAGCGGCGGTTCATCAGCCAGCGGCGCGGTGGCTCGCCGGTCGCATCGCGAAAGAGTGCGGCCAGGCGTGGCACTGACAGGCGCACTGACGCAGCGATCTCGCTGAGGTCAAGGTCGTCGGCGAGGTGCGTCTCGAGGTATTCGATGGTGCGGCGGAGGCGCCAATCATGGTAGCCGGCACCGACTCTGGGGGAGAGGGCCTGCGAGCCGGAAACGCTCGAATGTCGTCGCAGCAGACCGGCGATCAGTTGCTGGCCCAAGGCAGCCAGCATCGTCCGCGAAATCCGGTCGCCACAGCTCATCTCACGCAGCAGCTGCCGGAAGACGAATTCGACGAACGGATCGTGGGAACACATCGGGTCGATGAGGGTCACCGTCCGGCCGACGGCCAGCACGCCGCTGTCCACGGCCAGCTGCTGGACCAGGGCGTGCCGTACATAGACGTGCAGATAGGTGAACGGCTGGTCAGAGACGAACACTCCGCGCGGTTGCTCGCCGGCAACCACCATGTTCAGGTGAAATGGCGGGTGCGAACGGCTCCATTTCAGCCGGCCGTTGCCGAAGTAGGTGTGGTGGTGGCGTCCGCTGATCGGCATCGCGATGACGTCGATGTTCCGATCTGCGCTGCGGCACAGTTCATAGGACGGTCTGTTGCAGAACCGCCAGATCGCTGCCGACAGCGACCCGTCCGACGTGGCGAGGCGGCGTTCCGGGGCAAAGCCCAATCGGTGCGCGATCGAGTCAGGAATGGATGTCGGAGGTGCCGTCACCCCAGCAGTGTCCGCTTCGGTGTGGCGCACGAACTGGGTCCGATGCGACATCTTTCCCACAACCGCCGACATCGCGGGCCGGCATCGACGGCCGCCGCGCCGCCGATGCGCGTCTGGTGTACATGCCGCGCGTCGCAGACACGCCTGGGCATCGCCGCTTTGGTAAGACCACGGGGCGGCCACGGCGCTCGGTGCCGTGCCGACGTAACCCCGCTCAGCAGAGGAGAAGTCATGCAGTTGTTCTGTCAACCAGGCGCAATCACCGGGGGGCCGGTGGCCCGGATCCGGTTGTGCGTCGCCGCCGGCGCCGCGGCCGCAAGCGCGAGCGTCGTCGTGTGCTCTCTGCCTGCGAGCGGGATCGACATAGCCCAGATTCGTCGGGATGTGGCGCTGACCGCCGGCCGGTACGGCGTCGAGGCTGCAGCCTTGGCCGACGTCACCGAACCGGCACCGGTTGCTCCCAGCGCGACGGGAGCTGACGCGTTCACGATCGGCGGTTTCACCTTCGACCCGGTCAACGGTGACGAGGAGGGTTACGCCCTGATTCACCCGCTCACCAGCGCTCCGCCCCTGTTGACTCTGGGTGGGGGATTCGCATTCGGCGGGCCCATGGCTGGTCAGGAATTCGAGGTGTTCGACCCTGCCGACGGCACCGATCTCGGCAGCATCAATACCAGTGTGGTGGTGGCGAACCTGGGGGGCTTCACCAATACCCAGTTCACCGTCGTCGGCGCGCCGCCGGCGACCGATGTGTCCCTACCGACGGTCGGATCGGTGTACGACGTGTTCAACCTTGGTGGCGGGTTTGCGAACGTCTATACCGCCATCGTGAGCGCCGACGACGGCCCGGACACCGTCACGGATACCTTGGTGACGCCGTTCGGAAACTTCGATCTGACCCCGTTGTTCGGCGGTATCGACGCTGCGGCTCCGCTGCAGCCCGGCGACGCCTTCGCCGAGCTGGAAGCCGGCGCGTCCGGCGGGGGCGAGGACGCCTTTGCCATCGGCGGGTTCACCTTCGACCCGTTCACCAAAACCGGCGGATCCATAACGGAGGGCTTCGCTCCCGTCGCAGCGCTGACCGGAGCCGCGCCGTTCCTGAACATCGGGGGCGCTTCGATCGGAGATGCCACAAACGGCGGAATCATCTTGGCTCCGCAAAGCTTCGACGTCTACAGCGGTTCCGGTGATGCGGCCACGCAGGTCGGCACCATCGCCACCTCCGAGCACGTGACGAGCCTGTTGGGGCTGACCAACACCCAGCTGGTCGTCGCCAGCGCGACCGCGGTCGAGGGCGGCAGCACCGACGTCCTGCCGGCTGCCGGGACGGTGTATGACGCCTTCAACTTCGGTGGCGGCTTCACGAACATCTACACCGCCACCCCGGGAGCCGACGGCGTGGTCACCGATACCCTGATCACACCGTTCGGGAGCATGGACCTCAGCTCACTGTTCGGCGGTATCGATGTGGCGGGCCCGCTGAACCCCGGTGATGCGTTCACCGGATTCGCCGACACGGCCATCGGCAAGGATGCTTTCAGCATCGGCGACACCACCTTCGATCCGTTCACCGGGTCCGGTGACACCGCGACGGAGGGTTTCACCCCGGTATTCCAGACCATCGGTGCGCCGCCGCTGCTCAATCTCGGCGGCGGTGTCGCCACCTTCCCCGGCACCTCGCTACTGCTACAGGTGGCACCGCAGAGCTTCCACGTCTACGACGGAACCGGAGCCGATGCCGAACAGCTCGGCAGCGTGCACACCGCGGAGACCGTGACTCAGCTGCTGGGCCTGACCAACACCGCGTTCACCGTCGACGGCGTCACCGCCGCCACCGGGGTGGACACTGCGGACCTGCCCGCGATCGGCTCGGTGTACGACGTGCTCAACTTCGGCGGCGGTTTCGCCAACGTCTACACCGCAATCCCGGGTCTGGACGGCGCCGAGGGCACCGTTACGGACATCTTGGTGACGCCGTTGGGGAACCTGGACCTCAGCGTGCTGTTCGGCGGCTTAGACGCCTCCGCGCTGATGGACCCGGGGGATGCGTTCCTCGGTCTGGACATCTAGGCAGTCCGGTCCGTCACCACGGCCCAGGCGGTAGGAACCTACCGCCTGGGCCGTGCGCTCTTGATCGCAGCCCAGCGTCGCATTCTGTGGGAACTACGGCGCATCTGCCATGGCTGGATCGCCGGCCGCGCGACCAGAATCGGATCGAAGTGTTGTTGAGAGGAGCACAGATGCCCGAGAACAGGCCCGACCGACGAGTGCTGATCACCGGCGCCTCCAAGGGAATTGGGCGGGCGCTCGCCGACCGCCTCGCCGCGCGCGGATTTCAACCGATCGGGATCGCCCGCACCGCACCCGAGAGTTTCCCGGGGCCGTTCTATCCGGTGGACCTGGCCGACCGTGCGGCAACCGCGGACACTCTGACGGCCATCGTCGCCGACGGCGACGTCGATGCGGTAGTCAACAACGTGGGCTTCGCGCACTTCGGCCGACTCGGGTCGATCGACCTCGATCACCTGTTTGAGACCTACGACCTCAACGTGCGCACGGCGGTGCAGGTGGTCCAGGCGGTACTGCCGGGCATGATCGACCGCGGATGGGGCCGCATCGTCAACGTCACGAGCCTGACCACGTTGGGTACCCCGGAACGGACACCGTATGCGGCGGCGAAGGCCGCGCTGGAAACCTGCACCCGGATCTGGGCGCGGGAACTCGCCGAGACAGGTATCACCGTGAATGCGGTGGCACCCGGCCCCACGGAGACCGAGATGTACCGTGAGCGCAGCCCGGTCGGCTCGGAGCGGGAAAAGGCTTTCCTGCAGAACATTCCGATGCGTCGCGTCGGAAAGCCGGCGGAGATCGCACATGCGATCTGCATCCTGTTGGATGAGGACGCCGGGTATATCACCGGGCAGATCGTCCGGGCAGACGGCGGCGGAAGCCTTGCCGGCTGAGTCGAACGCCGAAACGAAAGGAGCCGCAGCGATGAGTGCAGCCCTGGAGACCGTTGCCGGGATAGCGATCCCCGACACCGCGCTGGTGCGGGAGGCAACCGACTACATCCGCGACGTCGAGAACGATCTGCTGTATCACCATTCTCGGCGGGTGTTCTTCTTTGGCGCGCTACAGGGGCAACGCCGCGGACTGACCCCAGACCTGGAACTGCTCTACGTGGGGGCGATGTTTCACGACCTGGGGCTGACCGAGCGCTACCACGGGTCCGCGCTGCGCTTCGAGGTTGACGGCGCCAACGCCGCCCGGGACTTCCTGCTCGAGCGCGGCGTCGACGAAGCCGATGCCCGCACGGTCTGGCTGGGCATCGCATTGCACACCACCCCGAACATCCCGGAGTTCCTCGACCCGGAGATCGCGCTGGTCACCGCCGGCGTGGAAACCGATGTGCTCGGCATCGGCCGCGACGATCTGGCACCGGACCTGCTGGCGGCGGTGACCGCCGCGCATCCACGGCCCGACTTCAAGCGCCGGATCCTGCAGGCGTTCACCGATGGCTTCAAACACCGCCCGGAGAGCACGTTCGGCACGGTCAACGCCGATGTGCTCGCACATTACGACCCGTCGTTCGTCCGCGGCGATTTCGTCGAAACCATCCTGGGCAACAGCTGGCCG
The DNA here is from genome assembly GCF_041287085.1 of Mycobacterium sp. pW045. Lineage (NCBI taxonomy): Bacteria > Bacillati > Actinomycetota > Actinomycetes > Mycobacteriales > Mycobacteriaceae > Mycobacterium > Mycobacterium sp. pW045. The sequence continues at coordinate 110,270 of NZ_JBGGKU010000002.1, forward strand.
GAGTAGCCGGCTCCGCCCCGGCAGGCGCGCTCAGTCTTCCTTGCGGATCAGCTTGCCCAGCGCCTCCCGGTCCGGTGCCAGCAGTTCGTCGATGCGCGGCTGGTTCACGTCGGCGACGATGATCTCACCGACCTCCTGGTGCACGCTGCTGAAGATGCCGTGCGCCTTCATCTTCTCGGTCTGATACAGGTTGTCCTGAGTGGGCGTGACGTAGTGCACCGCCGCGGCCTTGAACCGGTGGATCAACCACAAGTGGGTCAGATCCATCAGCCGCTTCTGCCGCAGCTTCTCGGCGAAGGTGTTCTGGTCGCGCACCGTCAGGATGCTGCGGCCGTGCCGGTCCTTGATCGGGTCGACGATGACGTTGGCGAGCTTCTCGTCGTCGTCGCCGAAGATCCCGAGCTCCAGCACATCCGACCCGGGACGAGTCGGCCGTAGCTGCGCTCGCAGCTTCTCGCCGATCTGGTAGTGCTCGGCCCACAAGGCCAGCCATTCCTCCAGCAACTTCTTGGGCACCTCGGTCTGCACCAGGTGCTGATGCTGGGTGGAGCCGGCCCCCATCGCCTTGGTGGTAGCGGTGCGGCCGGACGAAGCGGCCAGCGCGGCATCGCTGCGCGGCCCGCCGACCAGCGTCTGCGGGGTTCGGTAGGGCGACTCGACCAACCGCATCTTGCGCTGCAGCCGGGCCAACGCCAGCATGCCGTCCTGCAGCAGGGTGGCCGCGAACTCCTCGGAGGCCACCCCGTCGACCTGGTGGCCGCCGTAGGTGATGAAGTTGAAAACGAACCCCATCTTGCCGAGCTCGGCGGGGAAGGCCCGCATCTGTTCGTCGGTCATGCCGGTGGTGTCCCAGTTGAACGAGGGGGACAGGTTGTAGGCCAGCATCTGGTCGGGATACACGGCGTGGACGGCATCGGCGAACTGGCGGGCATCGTCGAGGTCGGCGGTCTTGGTCTCCATCCACAGCAGGTCGGCGAACGGCGCGGCGGCCAGCGACTTGGCGATCGCATAGGGGATGCCGCCGCGCACCTGGTAGTAGCCTTCGGGGGTCTTGGCCCGCTCGCAGTCCCAGCCGGAGTCGGCGTTCAACTCGGCGGCCTTCGCCTGGGCGGTGTAAAACGGTGCGCGCTCGGCGAATTCGCGCCACTGCGCGGCGGTCATGTCGCGTGGCTCGCCTTCGCGTTCGGCGAACTCGAGCATCTCGGCGACGGCTTCGCCGTAGGTCATCAGTCCGGCGTCGTTCTGCCAGGCTTCGACGAACTTCGATTCGATCTCGTCGTAGAGCCCATCCACGGGCTGCCGGCCGTCACTGCTCCAGCCCTCGGCGGCTTTGGTGATCAACGCGCTGATGCCGCTGCGGTCCAGCCAGGCGTCGGCGGCGGCGTACTCGCCGTCGGGCAGGTCGTAGAGCAGGTGACCGTTGATCTCGGTGATCCCGGAGTTGTAGAACTGGCGCGTCATCGCCAGGAAACAGGCCTTGTAGGACGGGATCTTCAGATTGGTGGTGCCCAGGATGAACGGCTGGTCACGCTCGTCGGCGCGGCTCTCGACCAGGTTGGCCGCCTCGGCGTCGGTGCGCGCGACGATGATGCCGGGGACCCCCATCATGTCCAGCTGGAAGCGGGCGGTGTTCAGCCGCTTGATCTGCTCGTCGGAGGGCACCAACACCTTGCCCCCCTGGTGGCCGCACTTCTTGGTGCCGGGACGCTGATCCTCGATGTGGTAGCCGGGTACACCGGCCTCCACGAAACGCCGGATCAGGTTGCGTACGTGAGGATCACCGCCGTGACCGGTGTCCGCGTCGGCGATGATGAACGGCCGGTAGTCCACGGCGGGGGTGGCGGCGCGCTGCTCCTCGGTCATCTGCAGGCGCAGGTAGTGCTGGTTGCGGTCGGCGGTGAGCAGGGCACGCACCAGCCCGGCCGCCTCATCGGGCACTTGGCTGAGCGGGTAGCTGGCCAGGTCGGGTCCCGGGTCCTCGGTGATGGACCCCTTGGCTGAGGTGGCCCACCCGCCCAGGTAGATGCCCTCGATGCCCACCCGCTTCATCACCACTGCCTGACCCGGCGAATACGGGCCGAACGTGGTGATGCTCTTCTTGGCGGCGAACAGCTCACGCAGCCGGGCGTAGAACGCCGTCGCTGCTTCGCGCGCCACGATGTAGTCGGAGGGGATCGTGCCGCGCTGCTCGACGACCTGGCGGGCGCTGTAGAGGCGGGTGATGCCTTCGAAACGTGGGCTGTCGAAGTATTGCTGTATCGCCGCGACGTCGGCGTCGACATCTGGTTGGACCGGTGCGCTCGCCGCCGTGGTCGTTTCGATGGTCGTCATGGAATTACGCTCCTGTTCGCGCCGGTTCGTGCGGCGGTTCCAGCTTCGGCTCTCCTTCGTCGAGCCTCGCTGAACCGCGGGGTTCGCACGTGTTACTCCCCAGTATTGTGCCGTCGCTGGCTGTGGGATAGCGCAGTTTCGCCATACATCTTCCGTACGCCGCGGACGATGCCCCGGAACTTGCGTGAAGCAGGTGGATTCGACTGCGTTCGTGGCTATGGTTAACAGTTATGACGGCCCGGTCAGGCCGCTGGGACACCCCGTGGGATCAGCCGCCGCAGCGCATCGCTTCGGTGGTCCGACCGGTCGGCCGCTGGGGGGCGCGGCGGATGAATCGCCGCTTCGCCGGCGTCGGCGTACAGATCCCGGCAGCCCGGCTGCGCGAGATGATGGCCGGCGCGCCGCCGGCGTCGGCGGAGTCGATCGACTACACCTTCGCACTCGCCGCGACGGCGATCCAACGCGAACAGCGGATGGCCCGGGCGCGGCGCAACCGGCGCCGCCTGGTGCACGCGCTCATCGTGGCCGGGCTGATGCTCGCCGCGTTGAATCTGCTGATCTGCATGGGTTACGTCTTCGTCAGCCTGGCGCTGCACGAACCGTCGATGTGATCTCATCGGTCCGGCCGGTCGGAGCTTTTGTCGCAGGCCATGCCCACAAGTGAGGTAATCTAACGACCGTCGCGGTGACGGAACTCGGGTTCCGCATGGGTGGGGGAGTTGATCTTCTCGGCTGAGTCGGTCCGTCCCGTGTCCGGGCCAGACGAAAGAGCGGAGGCGCACGCCGGGTGTTTCGAGTGTTGAGGCGGTTCTGGATTCCTCTGCTGCTGGTGGTCGTCGTCGCGCTGGGCGGGTATGCCATTGTCCGCATTCGCGCGACCCTGGGCCACCAAGGCCCGAACTTGGCGGAGGGTTCCGCAATCACCGAGAACTTCAATCCGAAGCACATCACCTATGAGGTCACCGGGACGGGCGGGACCGCGAACCTGAACTACCTTGACGAGAACGGCCAACCCAATCTGATCGAAAACGCCTCACTGCCTTGGTCGTTCACGATCGTGACGACGCTACCGTCGATGTCGGCCAACATCATCGCTCAAGGTGATCGCCATGTCAGTGACCTTCGGTGCCGGGTGACGGTCGACGACAAGGTGCGCGACGACCGGACCAGCACCGACACCGTCAAACCGTTCATCTACTGCCTGGTGAAGTCGGTATGAGCGACCCCGGCGCGGCGCCGCATCGCCCGCACCGACCTTTCTTGGGCCGGATGGTTCGGATCTTCTCGGTGCCGATCATCCTGTTCTGGGTGCTCGTCGCGGTCGTGCTGGGCACCGTGGTCCCGTCACTGGGCAAGGTCGCTGCCACCCGGTCGGTCCCGATCAGCCCCACGGGTGCACCGTCGTACGTGGCGATGCTGAACATCGGCAAGGTATTCCAGCAGTACGATTCGGACTCCACGGCGATGGTCGTGCTGGAGTCTGAGGACCATCTCGGCGATGCCGCGCACAAGTTCTACGACGAGATCGTCGCCAAGCTCGAGGCTGACCACAAGCACGTTCAGAACGTTCAGGACTTCTGGAGCGATCCGCTGACCGCGGCGGGCTCACAGAGTGTGGACGGTAAGTCCGCCTACGTGCAGATCTTCCTCGACGGCTCGCAGGGCACCACCGAAAGCCACGAGTCGGTCGCCGCCGTACGTGACATCGTCGCCTCGGTCGACCCGCCGCCGGGTATCAAGGCCCACGTTGCGGGTAACACCGTCCTCAATGCCGACACCAGTGTCGCCGGGCATCAAAGTATGTCGAGGCTGGAGTTGGTGTCTGTCGCCATCATCATCGTGATGCTGCTGACCATCTACCGCTCGGTGGTCACGATGCTGGTGTCGATGTTTGTCATCGGGCTGGGATTGTTTGCCGCGATGGGTGTTACGGCCGCGGCCGGCAACGTGAACATCGTCGGACTGACCCCGTATGCGGTGAGCATGGTGACGATGTTGTCCATAGCCGCGATAACCGATTACCTGATCTTTCTCCTCGGCCGGTATCACGAGGAGAGAGCGAACGGCCTTGAGCGCGATGACGCATTCTATGTCGCCTATAGCGGCGTCTCGCACGTCATCCTGGGGTCCGGGCTGACCATTGTCGGCGCCTTGATGTGCCTCGGCATGACGACGTTGCCCTACTTCCAGACCATGGGGCCGCCCTGCGCGATCGCCATTCTGGTGGTCATCGCCGCAGCACTGACGCTGGCGCCGGCGGTGCTCACCGTGGCATCGAGGTTCGGACTGCTCGACCCCAGACAGAATCTCTCGACGCGCAACTGGCGCAAGGTCGGAACCAGCACGGTTCGCTGGCCCATTCCGATCATCCTGCTGACCGGCATGGTCGCCGTCGTGGGTTTCGTCAGCCTGTTGACCTATGTGCCGCAGTACAACGACCAGAAATTCACTCCCGCCGATATGCCCGCCAACCTGGCCATGGCCGTCGCGGACCGGCATTTCTCCCAGGCTCGGATGAACCCCGAACTGTTGATGCTCGAGACCGATCATGACCTGCGTACGCCGTCGAACATGTTGGTGATCGAAAAGGTCGCCAAGCACGTCTTCCGGATGCGGGGCATCGACCGGGTGCAGACCATCACCCGCCCACTGGGCTCACCGATCGAGCACAGCTCCATCCCGTTCCTGCTCGGCGCGCAGAATGCCGGCACGTTGCAGGCCGCGAAGTTCAACAACGACAACGCGGCGCAACTGCTCGAACAGGCCGACGAGATGGCAAAGACCGCCGCCAGCCTGGAACGCATGTACACGATCATGAAGGAGACCAGCGAAACCACCCACAGCATGGCGGGCAAGACGCACGTGATGGCCGACACCACCGCTGAATTGCGAGATAACATCGCCGATTTCGATGATTTCTTCCGGGTGTTTCGCAACTACTTCTACTGGGAGCCGCACTGCTACGACATCCCGATCTGTTGGTCGCTCCGGTCGATCTTCGACACCATGGACGGTATTGACCAACTCGCGGAACAGATCCAGAGTCTCACCATCGACATCGATCGCCTGGACGAGTTGATGCCGCAGATGCTGCCGGTGCTGCGGGAGAACATCGACTCGATGAACAAGATGCACGACATGATGATCGCGACTCACAGCACCATGGCCGGCACGCAGGCCCAACAACAGGAACTGGCCAAGGGCGCCACCGAGATCGGGCTGTACTTCGATCAGGCCAAGAGCGATGACTTCTTCTATCTGCCGCCGGATGTGTTCGACAATCCCGACTTCAAGCGTGGCATCAAGATGTTCATGTCGCCGGATCACAAGTCGGTCCGGATGATCATCACCCACCAGGGCGACCCCGCCTCGGTGGACGGCATCGCACACGTCCGGGACCTCAAAGATGTCGTCGCGGACGCCCTCAAGGGCACCCCGCTGGCCAGCGCGAAAGTCTCGATCGCCGGTACCGCATCGCTGTACGCCGACATGCAGGACGGTGTCGTGATCGACCTGATGATCGTGCTCATCGCGTCGCTGATCCTGATCTTCGCGATCATGCTGATCATCACCCGCAGCGTGGTGGCCGCCGTCGTGATCGTCGGCACGGTCGCTGCGTCGCTGGGGATCGCGTGTGGAATATCGGTGTTGCTCTGGCAGGACATCCTGGGCCTGGGCGTGCAGTGGATCGTGATCCCGTTGTCGATGGTGATCCTGCTGGCAGTGGGTTCGGACTACAACCTGCTGCTGGTGTCGCGACTCAGAGAAGAGATACACGCCGGGCTCAACACCGGCATCATCCGAGGCGTGGGGGCCACCGGACGCGTCGTCACCGCCGCCGGCCTGGTGTTCGCTTTCACCATGATGGCGATGATCGTCAGTGACCTGCGCGTCGTCGGCCAGCTCGGTACGACTATCGGTATCGGCCTGATCATCGACACGTTGATGGTGCGGGCGTTCATGACGCCATCGATTGCTGCGGCGTTGGGTCGTTGGTTCTGGTGGCCGCTCAACACCTTTGAGATCACGGGGCATGGCTCTAGCGGACCCGAATTGAGGCCGGCGGAGCGCGGTGATGACACCGCGCCCATACCGACAACAACCGCGTGAGTGTCGCGAACCGATCATGAAAGCTGGTGATGGAGGTGTCGGTCGCCGGGTCGGCCCATAGGTCAGTCACGAGATCGAACCTGCGCCGACGCACCGACGGTCGGCTCGATCGCTCGCGTGACGCGGCGATTCTCGATGCCGCGCTGGCCGCGTTGACGGAGAACGGTTATGGCGGCACGAACATGAACGACGTCGCGACCCGAGCCGGAGTGGGCAAGGCCGCGATATACCGCCGCTGGTCGTCGAAAGCCGCGTTGATCACCGATGCGCTGGTGTACTGGCGGCCCGACCTCATCGACGATGATGCCCCCGATACCGGCAGCCTCGCCGGTGATTTCGACGCGCTGGTCGACCGTGTGGCGCGCAACGACAGCGAGCGGATCCCCAACGATCTGATCCTGCGGGTGGCGATGGAGGCGATGCATGATCGACACCTCACCGCAGCCCTCGACGACTTGATGATCCTCAAGGGCAGGCGCATGGTGACGGCCATCCTGCAACAGGCGGTGGCGCGCGGCGAGCTCGCGCACGATCGGGATTGGTCGCTGATCGCCGACGCCTTGACGGGAATGGGCCTGATGCGGGCCATCAACGGTCAGAGCGTCGACGCGAAGTTCATCCGGAGCGTCATCGACACGCTCATCCTGCCTGCTGTCTGCGCAGTGAATACCCGGCATGGCGGGAGCGCGGAATAGCGGAGCCGCCGGTGCATCAGCCGATCTGGGCCAACCTGGGTGCCAACTCGTCGCCGAGTCGGCGTACGAAGCCGATCGGGTCGGGGTTGCCCGGGAGCGGTCCGGTGTGGACGAGGTCGAAACCCAAGCCGGCGCAGTAGTCCACGGTCCGCAGATAGTCGTCGAGATCGGTGAACGGGTCGGCGAACAGACCGACGGTCTTGCGGATCTCAGCCGGGTCGCGGCCGATTTCATCGCAGTGGCGTCGCAGCACATCGATCTTGCGGCTCAGATCGTCGGGCCGCAGCACCGTGCCGTTGCGGTTCCATATGTCGGCATAGCGGGCGGCCAGTCGCAGCGTCTTCTTCTCGCCGCCACCGCCGATCAGAACCGGTGGCTGCGTTGTCGGCCGCGGCTCGCAGATGGTCTCGGCCAGCTGGTAGTGCTTGCCGCGGTACGGTCCGTCGTTTGCACTCCACATCTGCTTGCAGATCTGCAGCGTCTCTTCCACCATCTCGAATCGGTCGCTCAGTGGCGGAAGCGGCACACCGAGACCGGCGTGTTCGCGCTCGTACCAGCCGGTCCCGAGACCGAAGATGAAGCGGCCGCCCGACAAAACATCCAATGTGGCAGCGGTTTTGGCCAGTACGCCGGGGTGGCGATAGGTGACCCCGGTCACCAGCACACCGAGTGGGATGCTGCGGGTCTGACCGGCGACAAAGGCCAGTGCGGTGTAGCACTCCAGAAAGGGATCCTGGGCGCGGCCGAGTTGTTCCATCTGAAAGAAGTGGTCCTGCATGGTGAACATCGCTGCGCCGGCTTCTTCGGCCGCGGCGGCGGCTCCGGCCAGCACCGGTCCGAGCCGGGCCGGGTCACCGGGCTGAAAATCGACGAAATGTATGCCTAACTCCATCGTGGTGGGCGTCCTTTGCGGTCACGGGGAAAAAGCGGGAAGCGACAGGCCGCGTCTGCGCAACCCATCGTTTAGCTGCAACCACGCCGCACCACGGATGCTTCCGGGCCGCGGTTTCGCGGCCACTTAGACTGCGGGGCATGACGGGCCTGGTGCAGATCGAGGAGTGCCTGGACGCCGACGGGGGCATCATCTTGCCGCCGGATGCCACCTTGATCTCGCTGATCGACCGCAACATCGCCAACGTCGGCGACGCGGTGGCCTTCCGCTACCTCGACTACGCCGGTCCATTCGAGGGCCGGGCGGTGGAACTGACTTGGACGCAACTCGGCGACCGATTGCGGGCCATCGGAGCCCGACTGCAGGAGGTCACCGCCCCGGGTGACCGGGTGGCGATCTTGGCACCCCAGGGACTCGACTATGTCGCCGGGTTTTATGCGGCGATCAAGTGCGGCACCATAGCGGTGCCGTTGTTCGCCCCGGAGTTGCCCGGGCATGCCGAGCGGCTCGACACCGCGCTGCGCGATGCCGCCCCGGCAGCGGTGCTGACCACGTCCGCTGCGCAGCGCATCGTCGAGGATTTCCTGGCCAAGTTGCCGCAGCAGCTGCAGCCGCACGTAGTCGTCATCGATGAGGTCCCGGACTCGGTCGGTGCAGCATTCCTGCCGGTCGACATCGACGTCGACGCCGTGTCGCACCTGCAGTACACCTCGGGTGCCACCCGGCCGCCGATCGGTGTGCAGGTGACCCACCGTTCGGTGGGAACCAACCTGCTGCAGATGATCCTATCTATCGACATGCTGGACCGAAACACGCACGGGCTCAGCTGGTTACCGCTCTACCATGACATGGGCCTGTCGATGATCGGCTTTCCCGCGGTCTACGGGGGACACTCCACGCTGATGTCGCCGACGGCGTTCATCCGCCGACCGCAGCGCTGGATCAACGCCCTGTCCGACGCATCGCGACATGGCCGGGTGGTCACCGCCGCACCGAACTTCGCCTACGAACTGACCGCCCAGCGCGGCCTGCCCGCGCCGGGCGCCGACCTCGACTTGTCGAACGTGGTGATGATCATCGGATCCGAGCCGGTCAGTATGTCGGCGATCACGGCGTTCAACGAGGCATTCGCCCCGTACGGGTTGCCGCGCACCGCGATCAAGCCGTCCTACGGGATCGCCGAGGCCACGCTGTTCGTGGCGACGATCGACCCCGACGCCGAGGCGAGTGTGCTGCACCTGGGGCGCGAGCAACTCGGTGCGGGCCGTGCGGTGCCGGTCACCGCCGGCGCCCCTGATGCGGTGGCTCAGGTGTCGTGCGGCCGGGTTGCCCGCAGCCAGTGGGCGGTGATCGTCGACGCCGATGCCGGTCAGGAACTGCCCGACGGCCGTATCGGCGAGATCTGGCTGCATGGTGCCAACGTGACTGCCGGCTATTGGGGCCGGCCCGACGAGACCCGGCGGGTCTTCGGCGCTCTGCTGCAGCGCCGCTTGTCACACGGCAGTCACGCCGAGCGTGCGCCGATCGACGGCGCCTGGCTGCGCACCGGCGATCTGGGGTTCTATCTCGATGGCGAGCTGTATGTGACCGGCCGGACCGCGGAGCTGATGACCATCGACGGGCGCAGCCACTACCCGCACGATGTCGAGGCCACGGTGGCGCAGGCCTCGCCGATGGTGCGTGGCGGGTATGCGGTGGCGTTCGCCGTCCCGGCAGATCAGGCCGATCGGCTGGTGATCGTCGCCGAGCGCGCCACTGGTACCGGCCGGAAGGATCCCGCGCCGGCGGTCGCGGCGATCCGCGCCGAGGTGTCCCGGGTACACGGGTTGACCGCCGCCGACATCCGGTTTGTGCCGGCCGGGGCCATCCCGCGTACCACCAGCGGCAAACTCGGGCGTACGGCATGCCGCGAGCAGTACCTCTCGGGCGCGCTGGATCAGCGCCGGGCATCCGGCGACGCCACCGCGCCCCGCACAGCGGGCGCACAGCCGGGACATGTGGGGCACCAAAAATAGCTAGCTAGCCTTCCTAAATGGATTTCGGAGTCTTGCCGCCGGAGATCAATTCGGGGGCCGCAGCTGATCTCGACCACGCCAGCGGCGTTACAGAGCCTGGCAACGCCGGCGACCGAGACATCGTCGGGTGCCTCGACGGCATCGTTGTCCAGTCTCAGTTCACTGACCATGCCGCTGCGGATGGCGATGATGCCGATGAGCATGCTGATGCGGATGCTGATGACCGGGACCAGCGGAGCCAAGGGCGCTGCCGCTGGCCTGGCTGCTGCCCCGGCCGCGGCGGCCGGTACCGCCGGTTCGGTGACCCTGACCGGCTTCACCGGAGGGCAGGCTGCCACGGCCGGCCTGGGCCGGGCGGCCTCGATCGGGGCACTGTCGGTGCCGCCGGCCTGGACCGGCATGGGGGTGGCCACCGCTCCGGCGGCCACGGCGCTGGCGGTTACCGGCGCTGTTGCTCCGGCAGGGGCGGGGCCCGGGTCGGCGATTCCTCCGATGGTGCCGTTCGGGAACCTGGGCGGCCGTGGCGGTTTCGGCGCCACGGCCACCCAGTACGACTTTCGTCCTACGGTGATTCCGCGGTCACCGGCAGCCGGGTAGTCGCCGCCGACTGAACTTTGTGAATCCTTCTGGGCCACCAGAACCAGCGGCCGAGTAACGCGGCGATCGACGGGGTCAGGAATGACCGGACGATCAGGGTGTCGAACAGCAGCCCGATCCCGATCGTGCTGCCGGCCTGGCCGATCGAGTACAGATCGCTGACCGCCATCGACATCATCGTGAACGCGAACACCAGGCCCGCCGCGGTGACCACCGATCCGGTTCCGCCGATCGACCGGATGATCCCGGTCTTGATCCCGGTCTTGGTGCCGTCACCGATCTCCTCCTGGAAGCGGGAGACCAGCAGCAGGTTGTAGTCCGATCCCACCGCGAGCAGGATGATGACACCGAACACCGGCGCGATCCAGTTCAGCGGCAGACCGAAGAGGTGCTGCCACACCAGCACCGACAGCCCGAACGCCGCACTCAGTGACAACAGCACCGTGCCGACGATCACCGCGGATGCCACCAGCGCCCGGGTCAGCAGCAGCATCACGATGAAGATCAGCGTTACTGCCGCCACCCCGACGATCAGGATGTCGTAGGTGGAACCGGACTGGATGTCGTTGTAGACCGCCGCGGTTCCGGTGAGATAGAACTTGGCGCCGGTCAGCGGGGTGCCCTTCACCGCGTCGTGGGCGGCGGCAAGCATCGGCTCGACGAAAGAGATGCCCTTGGGCGTGGCCGGATCCGCGTCATAGGTGACGATGAACCGGGCCGCGGTGCCGTCCGGCGACAAGAAGAGCTGCAGGCCCTTTTGGAAGTCCGGATTGTCGAAGGCCTCCGGCGGCAGATAGAAGTAGTCGTCGGCCTGGGAGGCGTCGAAGGCCCGGCCCATCTCGGTGGCGGTGTCGGTCATCCGCGACATCTGGGTCAGCAGTCCGGAGAAGGTTGAGTGCATCGAGAGCAGGCTGGCCCGCATGGATTTCGCCACCGCGATCATCGGCTCGAACTGCCCGACCATCTGTGGCATGACCGCGTTCATGTCGGCCATGTCGGCCAGCAGTGGTGCCATGTTCTCGCTGAACTTGTCCATCCCGTCGTAGGCGTCGAACACCGACCGGACTGCATGACAGACCGGGATGTTGAAACAGTTTTGCTCCCAGTAGAAATAGTTGCGGACCGGACGCACGACGTCGTCGAAATCGGCGATGTGGTCTCGGATCTCATCGACGGTCGCATTGATCGTCACCATGTCGGCGGTCATCCGCTCGGTGGTGGAGTCCATCCTGGCGACCAGATCCCGCAGCCGCTCCATGGACTCGACGGTGGCACCCAGGTCGTCGCTCATCCTGAGCATGTCCGCCAGTCGGTCGTCCATGAACTGCAGATTCTGCTGGATCGGCACGGTGCCCATGCTGACCTGGAACGGGATCGAGGTGTGGTCGATTGGGCTGCCCAATGGTCGGGTGATGCTCTGAACCCGCTCCACTCCGCGGGTGCGGAAGATGTTCTTGGCGATCCGGTCCAAGATGATCATGTCGGCCGAATTGCGCAGGTCATGATCGGCCTCGACCATCAACACATCGGGGTTCATCCGGGCAGCGCTGAAGTGCCGTTCGGCGGCGTCGTAGCCGACGTTCGCCGGCAGTTCGGACGGGATGTAGTAGCGGTCGTTGTAGCTGATCTTCATGCCGGGCACGACGAGCATTCCGGCCAGGGTGACCAACAGTGCGCTGACGAACACCGCACCGGGCCAGCGGACGTTGGCGGTGCCGATGCGCCGCCACCCGCGTTGCTTCTCCGCCCGCTTGGGGTCCAGCAGGCCGAACCCGCTGGCGACCGCAACGATGGCGGGGGCGACGGTCAGCGCGCCGGCGATCACCACCAGCAGCCCCACGGCCGACGGAATGCCGAGTGCCTTGAAGTAGGACAGCCGGGCGAAGTGCAGGCATAACGAGGCTCCGGCGATCGTCAACCCGGATCCCAAGATGACATGCCACGTGCCGCGGAACATGGAATACCAGGCAGTTTCGCGGTCCTCCCCGGCGCGGCGGGCTTCGTGGTATCGGCCGAGCAGGAAGATCGCGTAGTCGGTGCCGGCCGCAATCGCCAGGGACGACAGCATGGCGACCACGAACGTCGAGAAGCCGAGCAGGCCGGCGTTGCCGAGCAACGCGACCAGCCCACGGGCGGTGCCCATCTCGAAGCCGACCATCACCAGTGCCAGAGCCACGGTGGAGAAGGACCGATAGACCAGCGCCAACATGATGATGATGACCACACCGGTCACGCCCATCATCTTGAGCATGCTGTGGTCGGCTGCCTCGGTCATGTCCGTGGTGAGCGCCGCCTGTCCGGTGACGTAGGCCTTGACCCCGTCCGGGGCGGGCACCGAGGCGACGATCTTGCGGACGGCGTCGACCGACTCGTTGCCCAGGGTGCTGCCCTGGTCGCCGGCGGTGTTGATCTGCGCGTACGCGGCACGGCCGTCGCTACTCTGCACGCCGGCGGCGGTGATCGGGTCGCCCCAAAGGTCCGCGATGTGCTGGATGTGCTCGGGGTCGGCGGACAGCTTCTCGATCAGCGTGTCGTAGTAACGGTGGGCGTCCGGTCCGAGTTCGGTCTCGCCTTCGAGCACCAGCATGATCATCGAGTCGGAGTCGAACTCCTCGAACTTCGCGCCGATGCGCTTCGCGGCGATCAGCGACGGCGCGTCTTGCGGGGACATCGTCACCGCGTGCTCGCGCGCGACCGATTCGATCGGCGGAACCAGCACGTTGAGGCCGACGGTCACCAGCAACCAGAAGATGATCAACGGCCACGAAAGCAGGCGAACCAGGCGCATGTACCCCGGGCGGGCGTCACCGTGGGCGCTCATGCCGCTTTGACCAGACAGAAGACCTGGGCGTGGTGCCCGGTGGCGACGTGTTCGTCTTTGACGGCGCCGTTGACGGTTATGCGGCAACCGATCTCGTCACTGTCACCTTGTGCCACCAGGGTGCCGATCACGGCAGGATTCGTCGTGGTGATGGTGTAGCTCCACGGCAGTCCTGCGAACGTCGCCTGCACGGGCCGCATCTCCTCGTTGAGGTAGCTGACCCCGCCCGCGGCACCGTCGGGGCCGAACACCTCGTATACGACCCGCTTTTCGTTGATAGAGGCGATAGGCGCCGAGCCGCTGCCGTCCCAGTGGAAGATCTCGTCGGATCCGAACGCGCCGCGCAGGTTGACCACTGCCACGGTTCCGGCGACCGCGGCCACGGTGACGACCAGTGGCACCCAGGCCCGCTTTGCGATTGTGAACATGCTGGCCATCTCCGCTACCTCCCTCGACGCGACCGACGTTCCCCACAATACCCCCTGGGGTATCAATTCAGCCGAATCGGTGCGCGGCGATATGCGAGCCGTGTTACCGGCGGGGCGAGCTGCGCTGGGCGGCGACCGCTTCGCCCAGCCAGCGGCGCAGGAACCGGCGCAGCTCATCGGGGGAGCGGTCGGGGTCGTTGGGGGCCACGATGAACGACAACATCACGCGCAGGGTGAACTCGACCAATTCGCGCTGGCTCGCTGCGTCGTAGCCATGTTGCGCCCAATCGACGTCGAACCGGTCGACCATGCGCATTCCCAACGTCAGGGACTCCTCGGACGTCATTTCCCGGTTGAGCGGGGAGGTCGACGACAGCATCGCGCCCAGGTGCGGAGAGCGGGCCACCGCATCGAGGGTGTAGAGCGTGCCTTCGGTGAGCGCGTCGGCGGGGTCATGGATGCCCCGGACGTGGTCGGTGAGTCGGTCGAGGAAGTCGTCGACCGAGGCGATCGCCACGGCGCGCATCAGGGCGTCGGCGGTGGGGAAGTAGCGATACACGGTCTGCCGGATGACGCCCAGCGAGCCGGCGACATCGGCCAGCGACACCGCCGCACCCGTCTCGGCGACCAGGTCGACGGCCGCGGCGATGATCCGCCGGCTCGCTTCCTCGTCGCTGTGGGGCGGGTTACCGCCCCAGCCACGTCGGCGTGCCATCAACGACCCCCTTGACAACCGGCGAACATCGAACAATCATACGTCAAGACGTTCATTTGTATGGTGATAGTAGGGGTGGCCATGACCGACCTGATCGTGCGCAAGTTGCGGTTCGCATTCGCCGATCATCCCGTGCCGTTCCTGTGGAACGAGGCCAACCCGGCGTTCTCGTCGATGGCCAATGCGGTCTCGCTGCTGGCGATCGGCTTCGAGAAGATGATCGGCGGAATGATCACCGAGGCCATGCCGCTGATCACCGACCCGGCCGTCGCCGAGGAGGCCGACGCCTTCGTCCGCCAGGAGGGTCAGCACTCCATGGCCCACCGCGGCCACGCCAAGGCACTGGTCAAGGCCTACCCGGCCCTCAAGGAGACCGTCGACGAGTGCAACGCGATGTTCGACAAGATGACCGCCGAGAAGTCGCTGGCCTATCGGCTGGCCTACACCGCCGACCTCGAGGCGACCTTCACCCCGGTCTTCAAGCTGATGCTGGATCACGACGACACGCTGTTCGCGCCCGGGGATGACCGCGTCGCCTCATTGTTCTTGTGGCACTTCGTCGAAGAGGTCGAGCACCGTAGTTCGGCGTTGATCATCTACGACCATGTCATTGACGATCCCTGGTACCGGATGCGGATGGCGCCGTCGATCTTCAAGCACGTGATGAGCGTCATCAAGGTGGCCTGCCTGGGATTCAACAAGCATGTCCCGCTGGTCGACCGCAAGGTCGACGCGCTGTCGTTGTTCACCACCTATCGGGGAAAACAGGCTTGGCGGCGGCGCATTCCATTCGGCTGGCCGGCCGATCAGGGGCCGGTGGTCGACGCCTTCAAGCATCTGCCGAAAGGGGAGATGCTCACCGCGGTGACCGGTATCGTGCGTAGTCAGCTGCCCAATCACAAACCGGCGCACGAGAAGATCCCCGTCCTGGCCGAGAAGTGGTTCACCCGCTACGCCGACGGCTACGACGTGACCAAGTGGTACACCGCCGAGGAGAAGAGCGCCTGATGTCTGATCTGTGTGCCCCGACTTTCGAGCGGCTCGCCGAATCGCTGGGCTTCTCCTGTGCGGAGGCCGGCGGGCTGGTCGAGTTCCGCAACCCGCTGCAGCTGGAGAACTGGACGCTGCCGGTCCTGGAGATCACCGTCATCGTCGGGGCGGTGCTGGCACTGGTCTACGCCATCAACCGATTCCGACGCCACGGGGATGCCACCAACCTGACGCTGTGGTTCGGCGCGATCGCCTACCTGTTGATCATCGAGCCCCCGCTGTACTTTCCGGCGGCGTTCGGGATCGCCGAGCATGTCGACACCATGTTCGCCCACAACGTGTTCAGCGTCGATTTTCTGTGGGGACGGCTGCCGCTGTACATCATCGCGATCTATCCGATGATGGCGACCGTCTCGTTCGAGATCGTCCGGATCCTGGGGGTTTTTCGCCGCTACGGCGTCGTCGTCGGCGCGGTGTGCGTGGGGTTCGTCCACCACGCCTTCTACGAGATCTTCGACCACCTCGGCCCGCAGCTGCGCTGGTGGGAGTGGTCGGTGGACAACCCGCTGAATCAGCCGATGTTCACCTCCGTCCCGATGGGCAGCGTGGTGGTCTTCGCGGCGCTGTGGCCGGCGTCGCTGGCGTTCTGCGCGCAACTGCTGGTGGGGCGCCACGTCGACGAGGGCAGGCGATTCAGCGGGCCGCAGGTGCTGCTGCGCACCGTGGTCGTCGGCCTGTTGGCATCGTTGGGAACCGGCATCCTGCCGCTGCCGGCAACACTGCTGGGCGCCGCAACCGATGGCAGGCTGTTGGGCATCGCTTATGCCGCAGAGCTTCTGGTCATCATCGCGGTCGCCGTTCCGGTGCTCGTGGCACAGTGGCGGCGGCTGCGGTTGAACCTGATCATCGACGGGCGCCACGACAACCCGTTGATGGTGCGCTACGCCGCGGTATATCTATCGGTCATGGCGGTGCTGTGGCTGACGGCGCTGCCGGCCTATTTCGACGCGGTGGGTGGTGTCACCGCCAACGGCGACCCGGTGGGAAGTCTCTGGTACACGGTCGGCTGCTTCACGGTGGCCTACCTGTGTGTCGCGGCCGCGGCGACCGTCCCGCCGGTCGTGCCGGATGCCGTCGAGCGGGCCATGCCGGCGCCCGCCGCGACGGGCTGATTCCGGCCTGAATCAGCGGCCCCGCCAGCGCGGCGGGCGCTGCTCGCGCCACGCCTGCAGTCCCTCGGCGACGTCCTCGGTGGCCCCGGCGACCTTGCGCATGGTCTCCCCGAAGCGGACCGCCTCGATCCAACTCATGCCGTCGCTGCGCCACGCCACCTCCTTGGTGGCCCGCTGAGCCAGCGGGGCGGCTTTGGTCAGGGTGCGCGCCCAGGACTGGGCTGTGGCCTGCAACTCGTCGGGCTCCACCAGCTTCCACACCAGGCCGATTTCCCTGGCGCGTTGCGCGCTCATCGGCTCTCCGGTCAACAACAGCTCCATCGCATTGGCCCAGCCCACCCGCTGCGGCAGCCGGATCGCTCCGACGATGGTGGGCACCCCCAGGCGCACCTCTGGAAAGCGGAACACCGCCTCGGTGCTGGCGATCACGAAGTCGCAGAACAGCAGTCCGGTCAGACCGTAGCCGACACACGGCCCGTGCACCGCAGCGATGGTCGGCTTGAAAAGCTCCATACCGGACTCGAACGAGTTTATGGTGGGCTTCTCCCAGAACGTGCCGGCGAACGTACCGACCGCGCCCTCGGAGTCCTTGAGATCCGCGCCGGCGCAGAACACGTCGCCGGTGGCGGTCAGGATCCCCACCCAGGCGTCCTCGTCGGCACGGAACGCCTCCCAGGCGGCGTTGAGATCAGTGCGCATCGGGCCGTTGATGGCGTTGCGGGCGTCAGGGCGGTTCAGGGTGATGGTCGCGACATGGTCTTCGCATTCATAGGTGACCAGGCTCATGGCGCTGCGCCCCTCCTCCTCGTCGCTACGCTCCGCATCGTCGTGGCGCGGCCTCATGGCGCCCCTCCTCCTCGTCGCTACGCTCCGCATCGTCGTGGCGCGGGCTCATGGCTGCACCGTACCGTCGGAGGGGTGCGCTGGATCGTCGACGCGATGAACGTAATCGGTTCCCGCCCGGACGGCTGGTGGAAGGACCGTGATGCGGCGATGGTCCGGTTGACCCGCCAGCTCGAACAGTGGGCGACGGCGGAGAACCAGCGCGTCACCGTGGTGTTCGAGAAGCCGCCGTCACCGCCGCTTGCCTCGCAGGTCATCGAGATCGCCGCCGCGCCGCGGGCCGCCGCCAACTCTGCCGACGACGAGATCGTCCGGTTGGTTAGAGCCGACGAGCGGCCGCACGACATCACAGTGGTGACATCGGATGCCGTGCTGGTTGATCGGGTTACCGCTGCGGGCGCAGCCAGCTGCCCCGCGTCGTGCTTCCGCGACCTCATCGAGCCGGCCGCGGCTTCAGCTACCGGCCGCGCTGGCTCCGGCGCGGCGGCCGGCGAAGATGCAGTCGGCGATCGACAGTCCGCTGACATATGAGTGTGAGGCGACGCCGATAGCGGTGCGGCCGGCGCTGTAGAGCCCGGGGATCGGCGTGCCCTCGGCGTCGACGACTGCGCCGGTGTCCTCGGCGACCCGCACCCCGCCCAACGTCAGCATCGGGGTCGGTAGCAAGACGTTGGGCCGCACCGAGATGTCCAGCAGGGTGAACGGGGCCTTGTCAATGCGGCGGCGGAACTCGGCCGGCTTTCCGGCCGGGTCCTCGGTGTCGGAGTCGATGGCGTCGTTGTGCGCGGCGACGGTGGCCCGCAGGCCGTCGGGGTCGATCCCGGCGCACCGGGCGACGTCCGCCAGTGTCTTGCCGCGCACCGCACCGGTGAACATCAACGCCGCGGCTTGGGCGCGCTGGAACCACAGCGTCTGGGTGAGCAGCTGGCGCCGGGCCTCGGCCATGAGGGTGGCGTCGGCAAGGATCCAGCCCTTGCTGCCATGGTTTTTCACCAAGGCCTGCCCGAGCGCCGCGCCGTAGCGCGTCTCGTCGATCACCCGGTCGCCCTTCTCGTCGACGACGACCGCGGAGATGAACGCGCTCGGCGGAGTGATGAACCGCCACGCCGAGACATTGTCCATCCGGTCGGGCACTCCGCCGACGCTGGTCGCCAACGCGATGCCGCTGCCGTCGTCGCCGCTGGTTCCCAGCGGCAGGCCGCCGTTGAATTCCGGGGCGTAGCGCTTGCGCCACTCGGTGTTGGCGATGAAGCCGCCGGCGCAGATGATCACTCCGCGGCGAGCGGTGATCTCAATGGGACGGGCGTAGCGGTGCTCCAGCTTCCGCAACCGACGCTCCATCGCGGCGCGCAGCGGGGGGTAGTAGACACCGGGTTTGGACGAGATCGCGGCAAGCCCGGCGTAACGCCGCTGGATGCGCCGCGGCGCCTGCCCCATCGTCAGGGCCCGCACCCCGGTCACCCGTCCGGCCGCGTCCTGCAGCAGTGCGGTGACCCTGGTGTGCGGCCGGAAGTCCACGCCGAGCTTGCGTGCTGATTCGGCCAGCGGCACATAGATCTTCTTGCCGGAGGTGCCTTTGCCGTAGGCGCGGTGGCCGCGCTGCACCGGCGGCGTCACCGCACGGGCGACGCCGGCGTTCTCGCTGCCGGAGTGATACAGGTAGTAGCGGTTGTTCGGAAACGACGTCTTATAGGGGCACAGGCCCGGGTTGAACGGCACGCCGTGGCGTTGCAACCAGTCGATCATCTCCGGGCTGGTGACGACAAAGCGCTGCAGCGTGTCGGGGCTGACCGCCTCGCCGACTTCCAGGCGCAGGTAGTCCAGCATCTGCTCGGGGGTGTCTTGCACGCCGGCGGCTAGTTGGACCGATGTCCCTGCGCCGGCATAGATGATGCCCCCGGAGATCGCCGTGGCGCCGCCGCCGTTGGCCCGATCCACCGCGATGACCTCGGCGCCGTGTTCGCGGGCGGTGATCGCGGCGGAGGTGCCGGCGGCGCCGAATCCGACGATGACGACGTCGGTCGTCACACTGGTGATGGTCACGCGCTATCCCCTCGATGCCATGAACTGTGCCCACAATGTAACAAGCCGTAGTCGCTCTCGGATGCGAGTGACCTGCGTGTATTAGTGCGCATGCAGTTGCGAACAGAACGCGTTCTAGTCGACGCGGAACGCTGCGGCCCGCCGCCTTGCGGCGTTTCGGCCGGTTCACGCGCCAAGATGATCGGTATGCCTGTTCGGTTGCTGCGTGCTCTCGCCGTGTTCGCCCTCGTTTTTACGGTGACGGGGACAGTACCCGCCGGTGCGGCGCCGGGACCGGATCCCGCCGCGGTGGTCGCCGACCTGGTCGCCGCCGATCGGGCGCTGCGGAACCCGTCCGCGCCCGAGCAGGTACTCGCGGCCGCGGCCCGTCGCCAGCAGGTCGCCTATCGCACGCTCGGTGCGCATCCCGAGTGGGACGCGGTCGCACGTCCGCAGATCCCAGCCGCACTGCTGGAAGTCTACGACCGCAACATCGACGCCCGCCGGCAGCTCATGGCGCTCACCGAGCCCAAATCCACCATGCCGCCGTGGCGGGTGGTGCCACCGGTGCCGGCCAACGAGCTGATGGCCGCCTACCGTGCCGCCGAGGCCGCCTCCGGTGTGCCGTGGAACTACCTGGCGGCGATCAACTTCGTCGAGACCGGATTCGGCCGTATCAACGGCGTCAGCGATGACGCCGCACAGGGCCCGATGCAATTCCTGCCCTCGACGTTCGCCGCCTACGGCAACGGCGGCGACATCAACTCGCCACGCGATGCCATCATGGCGGCCGGACGGCTGTTGGCCGCCAATGGGTTTGCCACCAATCGGGACAAGGCGATCTGGGGCTACAACCATTCCGACCACTACGTGCGCGCGGTCAACGACTATGCCGCGGTCATCGGCGGCGATCCGGCCGGGTTCGCGAGCTACTACCGCTGGGACACTTACTACCGCACCACAGCCGGGGATCTGCTGCTGCCGATCGGGTACGTCTCGACGACGCGGATTCCGGTCGGCGAGTACCTGGCCGCGCACCCGCAGTAACGCCTCAGCCCTGCTGGGCCGATTCCATTCGGCCGCGGCTCAGCGCGCCTTGAGGATCTTGATCGCGAAGACCAGCGTGTCGCCCGGCAGAATGCCCGCGGCCGGCTGGCCCTCGGGGTAGCCGTCGGCGGGAACCATCGCGACCGCCACCGTCGACCCGACCTGCTGGCCGGCGATGGCCTTCTGGAAACCCGGCACAACGCGGTCGAGCCCGAATTCCACCGGCTCGCCGCGTTCATAGCTGCTGTCGAACACCGAACCATCACGTCCGTTGACGCCCATGTAACAGACCGAGACAGTCGCGGTGTCCGCCACAACCGGTCCGTCGCCGGCGGTGAGCGTCTGCACCTGCGTCTGGGTCACCTTGAACGGCGCCTCCACGGCGACCCGCGGCGCAGCGGTGTCGGTGGAACCGGTCACCGCGACACTGCCGGTCGCGCCGGGCAGCGTCCAATCGGCGGCGCCGCCGTCGGCCGGCGCCGACGACGGGCATACCGACGGCGTCTGGTTGGCCGGCGGCACGAACAGATCCGTGACCGTCGAGGTGCGTTCGGAGGAGGTATTGCTGTCGGAGCCGCCGCACCCGGTCAGCGTCATCCCCAAGCAGACGACACCGGCAGCGACGAAATAGGGCGCACGAAAAGAATTCACCTGCGCAACGCTACAGCCGGCTGCGCCGCACACCGGCAGTCAGCTACCGAAAGTACGTTCGCGGCCCGGTGTAACCGGATCTAGCCGGCGGTCTTCACCACGAGCTTGCCGACGTTCTTGCCGTCGAACAGCATGTTGATGGCCGTCGGGAGCTGCTCGAAGCCCTCGACGACGGTCTCGAGCGGCGTGAGCTTTCCGGCGGAGATCAGCTCGGCGATCTCGCTGCTGGCCTCCGGTGCGCGCAGGAAGTGGTCGAGCACGATGAAGCCCTGCAGCGTTGCCCGCTGGATGAGCAGGTTCCCGAACGCGCGCGGCCCGGGCTGCGGGTCGGTCGCGTTGTAACCGGAGATCAGCCCGCAGAGCGCGATCCGGGCGCCGATGTTGACGCGCGCAAAGATCGCATCCATGATGTCGCCGCCGACGTTCTCGAAGTCGACGTCGATCCCGTCGGGGGTCGCGGCGGCAAGCCGGGCGGCCCAGTCATCCGCGCGGTAGTCCACGGCCGCATCGAAACCGAGCTGATCGGTCAGCAGCGCGCACTTCTGTGGGCCGCCGGCGATCCCGACGACACGCGCGCCGTCGGCCTTGGCCAGCTGACCGGCGACCGAACCGACCGCGCCTGCCGCGGCCGAGACGACGACGGTCTCGCCGGGTTTGGGTTTGCCGATGTCGCGGATTCCGACCCACGCGGTGAGTCCGGTCATCCCGAGTGCACCCAGGTAGGCGCTCGGTGAGACACCGTCGGCGACGTCGACGGGGAACAACGGCATGGCGTCCGAGACGACCACATAGTCCTGCCAGCCGGTCAGACCCTGCACGATCTGGCCGACCGGATAATTCGGATTGTTCGACGCGACGACTTCACCGAGTCCGGCCGCGCGCATGACCTCGCCGATGCCGACCGGCGGCAGGTACGACGGCGTGTCGTTGATCCACATGCGGTTGGTGGGGTCCAGCGAGATCCACTCGACGCGCACCAATGCCTCGCCGTCGCCAATCGCCGGCACCGCCTGTTCGCTGAACTCGAAGGTGTCCGGACCGATGCGGCCGGTGGGGCGCTCGCGGAGCAGGAAGCGACGGTTTCGATCGGCCATGAGCGCACGGTACCGGATGAGATCGGCACTGGCAATGGCTACTAAAACTACTGGCGGACAACGGGTTTGGTAAGCCTCCAAATCGGCAATCCGAGGGCTGATCGGCGCTGCCTTCCGCAGCGAGGGCCGCAACTGGCACACTACATGCGTGGCACAGATAACTTTGCGTGGAAATCCAGTGACGACGGTCGGCGAACTACCCGCGGTGGGGGATGCGGCGCCCGCATTCTCACTGACCGGAACGGACCTCGGTGTGGTCGAGAGTGCTCAGTTCGGCGGCAAGCCGGTATTGCTGAACATCTTCCCGTCCATCGACACCCCGGTGTGTGCGACGAGCGTGCGAACGTTCAACGAACGCGCCGCCGCCAGCGGTCTGACCGTGGTGTGCGTGTCCAACGATCTGCCGTTCGCGCAGCAGCGCTTCTGCGGTGCGGAGGGCATCGAGAACGTGACGACGGCCTCGGCCTTCCGGTCGAACTTCGGCGGTGATTACGGGGTGACCATCGCCGACGGTCCGATGGCCGGGCTGCTGGCGCGTGCCGTGGTAGTCATCGACGCCGACGGCAAGGTTGTCTACACCGAGCTGGTAACCGAGATCGCCAACGAGCCCGACTACGACGCGGCCATCGCAGCACTGGGCTGATCGGCCCACCGCCGCTGGCCCGGGGACCCGGACTCACCGTGTCGTGGTCGGTTCGGCCCCGGGCTTGTGGTAGCTGACCAGGCTGACATCGAGCATCTCGTCGGTGAAGTAGTGCTGGCACCCTCGCAGGTACTTCACGTAGCGCTGGTAGACCTGCTCGGATTGGATCGCGACGGCCTCGTTCTTGCGGGCTTCCAGCGCGTCACCCCAGATCTGCAAAGTCTTGATGTAGTGCGGTCGCAGGGAGACGGCTTCCGGGACCACGAAGCCGGCCTTCTCGCCGTGCTGAATCATCATCTCGGTGGTGGGCAGCCGACCGCCGGGGAAGATCTCGGTGACCATGAACTTGATGAAGCGCGCGGTTTCGAAGGTGAGCTTCTTGCCGCGGGCGTTGAGGTCGTAGGGGTGGAAACTGACGCTGCTCTGGATCACCATTCGGCCGTCGTCGGGCAGGATGTCGTAACACCGCGCGAAGAACTCGTTGTAGCGATCATGCCCGAAGTGCTCGAATGCCTCGATAGAGACGATGCGGTCGACCGGCGCGCTGAATTCCTCCCAGCCGTGCAGCAGAACCTGGCGGTCGCGACCGGAGTCGGCGGTGTCGATCAACTGCTGCGCGTAGGCGTGCTGGTTCCTCGATAGCGTCAGACCGACGACGTTGACGTCGTATTTCTCCAGGGCGCGTTTCATGGTGGCGCCCCACCCGCAGCCGATGTCGAGCAGCGTCATACCGGGCAGCAGGCGCAATTTGTCGAGATTGAGATCGATCTTGGCCAGCTGTGCCTGCTCCAACGTGGCATCCGGGTCTTGGAAGTAGGCGCAACTGTAGGTACGGGTGCGGTCCTGGAACAGGCCGAAGAAGTCGTCGGACAGGTCGTAGTGGGCCTGGACGTCCTCGAAATGCGGATGCATTTGCTCGGCGCCGGTGGATGCGTCGGTCATATCGGTCCTATTTCTGCAGAGTGAACTGGTTGACGTCGATGTACCCCTCGCGGAACCCTTTGGCGCAGCCGGTCAGGTAGTGCATGTAGCGGTCGTAGACCTCCTGGGACTGGATCGCGATGGCCTCATCGCGGTGGGCTTCCAGCGCGGTCGCCCAGCAGTCGAGTGTTCTCACGTAGTGCTGCTGCAGGGATTGACGGCGGGTCAGCGAGAACCCGGCGCTCGCGGCGTGGCCTTCAACCATCTCGATGGTGGGCAACCGCCCGCCCGGGAAGATCTCGGTGACGATGAATTTGATGAAGCGGGCCATCGCGAACGTCAACGGCAGGCCGCGCTCCTTCATCTGCGGAAGCGTCAGGCCGGAGATGGTGTGCAGCAGCATCACCCCGTGCGGTGGCAGGACCTGGTGGGCCATGGCGAAGAAATCCTCGTAGCGGTCATGGCCGAAGTGCTCGAACGCGCCGATGGAGACGATGCGGTCGACCGGGTCGTCAAAGCATTCCCAGCCTTCCAGCAGTACCTGGCGGCTGCGCGGGGTGTCCATCGCGTCGAGTGAGGCCTGGGCGTGCACGGCCTGGTTCTTGCTCAGGGTCAGGCCGACGACGTTGACGTCGTATTTCTCGATGGCGCGGCGCATGGTCGCCCCCCAGCCGCAGCCGATGTCGAGCAGCAGCATTCCCGGCTGCAATCCGAGCTTGCCCAGTGACAGATCGATCTTGGCGAGCTGGGCCTGTTCCAGGGTCATGTCGTCGCGTTCGAAGTAGGCGCAGCTGTAGGTCTGGCTGGGATCGAGGAACAGCCGGAAGAACTCATCGGACAGGTCGTAGTGGGCCTGTACGTCGTCGAAATGCGGTTCGAGGTCCTTGGGCATAACGCAACTGCTTTCTAGTACTAGTAGGTGCCGAAGGCCAGGGCCACGTTGTGTCCGCCGAACCCGAACGAATTGCTGATCGCATAGCGGTAGTCGCCCGACCGTGGATGGCCGGCCACTACGTCCAATACGATTTCCGGGTCAAGCTGGTTCAAGTTCAGCGTGGGCGGGATAACCCCGTCGCGTAGCGCCAGCACGGTCAGGATCGCCTCGACGGCTCCGACCGCGCCGACTGAATGGCCCAGCGCGGATTTCGGTGCATAGACGGCTGGCTGGTGGCTGCCCATCGCAGTGTGGATGGCCTGGGCCTCGGCCAGATCACCGATGCGGGTACCGGTCGCGTGGGCGTTGATGTGGTCGATGTCAGCCGGTGCCAGCCCGGCGAGTTCGATCGCCCGGGTCATGGCGTAGCCGGCCCGTTCGCCGGTGGGGTCGGGCGCCACGATGTGGTAGCCGTCGGAGGTGATCGCCGCGCCCATCAGCCGGGCCAGGATGGTGGCGCCGCGCGCTTTGGCGTGCTCTTCGGTTTCGATGACCATCATCGCGGCGCCCTCGCCGAACACGAAGCCGTTGCGGTCCCGGTCGAAAGGGCGGCAGGCGCCGGCCGGGTCGTCGTTGGTCGTCGACAACACGATGCGCATGGCGGCGAAGCCGGCGATCGGTACCGCCTCGATCTTGGTCTCCACCCCGCCGCAGATGGCGATGTCGGCTTCGTCGTAGACGATGTCACGCCAGGCTTGGGCGATGGCCTCGGCTCCGGAGGCGCATGCTGAGACCGGTGTCAGCACCCCGGCCTTGGCGCCGCGTTCCAGCCCGACCGCGGCGGCCGCCGCGTTGGGCATGTACTTCTGAACTCCCAACGGCGAGACGCCTTTCATGCCGCGCTCGACCATGCCTTGATAGCCCCAGACCAGTTCTTCCGGGGAGCCCAGGCCGGTGCCGATCGACACCATCAGCCGGCGGGTGTCGACCTCGGGGGATCCGGCGTTGACCCAGACCCGTCGGCCCAACACGGTGGACATCTTCTGCAGATACGACAACCGGTGCAGTTCCTTGCGGGTCAGTTCGTGGTCGAAGTCTTCGAGTAGGTGTCCGCCGATGCGCACCGGCAGGTTGTACTGCTCGACGAACGGATCGTCGAGGTGGCGGATGCCGCTTTGCCCGTCCAGCAATTTCTTCCAGGTGTCGTCCACGGTCGCGGCGAGTGCCGTCGTCATGGCGACGCCGGTGACAACCACATCGGGAAATCCGTTGCCCGTCGAGAACCTGGCCATGGTCGTTATCCGGTTTCCTGACGGCGGATCACTTGCTGAGGGTGAACTGGCCGACGTTGCTGATACCGCGGCGGAACAGATCCGCACAGCCGGTGAGGTAACGCATGTAGCGCTGGTAAACCTCTTCGGACTGCAGCGTGATCGCGCGTTCGCGGTTGGCCGACAGGTTGGCCGCCCAGATCTCCAGGGTCCGCACGTAGTGTTCGGGCAGGAACTCGGTGTGCTCGAGGCGGAAACCCGCGGCCTTCGAGTAGTCATAGATGTCGTCGAGGCCCGCCATCTGGCCGCCTGGGAAGATCTCCTTTCCCAGGAACCGGACGAACCGCAGATCGTTCATGGTGATTCGGATACCGTGCTCGCGCCAATAGGTCTGCGGGCGGGTGAAGATACTGTGCAGCAACAGCCGGCCGTCGTCGGGCAACAAATCGTGGGCGCGCTCGAAGAATGCGGCGTAGCGGGACTTCTTGAACGCGTCGAACGCCTCCACGGTGACGATACGGTCGACGTGTTCGTCGAATTCCTCCCAGCCTTGTAGGCGGGCCTCGACATGACGGTCGGTCGGCAACCTCGCCAAACTAGCGGCACTGTAGGCGCAGTGGTTGCGGCTGAGCGTGATGCCTATGACGTTGACGTCGAACATGGTCACGGCGCGTACCAGCCCGGCACCCCAGCCGCACCCGATATCGAGCACAGTCATGCCGGGTTCCAGGTTCAATTTGCGCAATGCCAGATCGTATTTGGCGTTCTGGGCTTCTTCCAGGCTCATGTCGTCGCGCTCGAAGTACGCACAGGTATAGGCCATGCTCGGGTCCAAGAACAGCGCGAAGAACTCATCCGAGATGTCGTAAGCCGCCTGGGATTCTTCGTAGAACGGCTTCAAATCGGTCATCGTCGTCACCTCCGGTGTCCTTACCTGGTCGGCTTCTCCATCGTGAATTGGCAGACGTCGGTGTAGCCGTCGCGGAAAAGCTCCCGACAGCCGGTCAGGTATTTCAGGAAGGTGTCGTACATCTGCTCACCTTTGAGCTCAATCGCTTCCTCCCGGTGCGCCTCCAAGGCCTTGGCCCAGGTGTCCAGCGTGCGAACGTAATTCGTTCCGATCATGTGGTGACGGGTGATCTCGAAGCCGCACCGGGTGGCGTGTTCGTCGACCACGGAGATCATCGGCAGCCGGCCGCCCGGATAGATCTCCTTGCGGATGAAGCTGATGAAGCGCATCAGCGACATCGTGCGCTTGAGCCCCATCTGCTCGGCTTCCGCTTCGGAAGGCACCACGATCGAATGCAGCAGCATCACCCCGTCATCGGGGAGTACCTGATAGCACATCTTGAAGAAGTCGTCGTAGCGCTCGTAGGTGCCCACACCGTCGGCGAAATGCTCGAAGGCGCCCAGCGACACGATGCGGTCCACCGGTTCGTCGAAGTGCTCCCAGCCTTGTAACCGCACCTCCTTGGATCGTGGGCTGTGCATCTCGGCGAACTTGCGTTCGCAGTGCGCCACCTGGTTATCGCTCAACGTCAGCCCGATCACGTTGACGTCGTACTTCTCGATGGCGCGCCGCATCGTCGACCCCCACCCCGAGCCGATGTCGAGCAGCGTCATCCCGGGCCGCAGGCCCAGCTTTCCCAGCGCCAGGTCCACCTTCGCCATTTGCGCCTCTTCGAGGGTCATGTCCTCGCGCTCGAAATACGCGCAGCTGTAGGTCATGGTGGGATCCAGCCACAGCCGAAAGAACTCGTTGGACCGGTCGTAATGCGATTGGACGTGCGCCACGTCCGGCTTGAGTTCGGTGTCGGTCATGAGGTCTCTCCCGCCAGGTGGGCCGCCGCAGCCCCGCCAGACACCGAACGGTGGGCGCAACGCTGAGCCCACCTGTTCCCCGCTGCACAACGGTCAGCGGTCTCAGCTCGGCGGATTGCCTGTTGAGAACCGAGGCGCGCTGCCGCGCAGATTTCCCCGGGGAACGGCACCCCAAACGCCGATTCGGGGATCTTTTCCCGGCGGTAAACAGCAGCCGTGGCACCAGGGTGAAACGCGCTTGACCAGTGGTTGCGCGACAACGGCTCGGGGCGGGGGCCGGTGATGTCAGACCTGGGCCCGAAACGCCCGAAGCGTCTGCACCCGGGGCCGCCGCCGGTCATGGTGATGCCGGTCGGCGGTCGGCACCCGGCCAGCCAGCGCACCAGGTTCGGAGCTCCCGCGGCCAGGGACCTCCGCCGATGAAACTAGTCGTCGAACAGCATGCGGGCGATGCGTTCGACGGTGCGCATGGGGTCGGTGGCCTTCACCGCCGCGTCGACGGCGTCGTTGAGCCACAACGTGGCGAAGCCGTGCACCAGCGACCAGGCCGCCAGCTCGGCGCCGGTCGGGTCGTCACGGGCGTGCGCGTCGGCCAGACCGGCCACGCCGCGAGACAACTCGGCGGCGGCCGCCGCTTCGGCCGCAGTCAGGCCGGGATCCGCGCTGTCCAGCAGCGACTTGTCGAACATCACCTGGTAGTGACCCGGATGGGCGAGGGCGAACCGCACGTAGGCCAGGGCGGCGTCGATGAACCGTGGCCGAGCCGCGGTGAGTGCGTCGGCCAGCAGCCGAAAGCCTTCCGCGGCCAACGCGGTGAACAAACCCCGCCGATCGGTGAAGTGATGCGCCGGGGCCGCATGTGACACCCCGGCGGCCCGCGCCAGCTCCCGCAGCGACACCCGGTCCGCGCCCTGTTCGGCCACCATGCGGGCGGCCTCGGCCAGGATCGCCGCGCGTAGATCGCCGTGGTGATACGTCGAGCGAGCCATGACGGCCAGCATACCCGGAGTCTTGACAATGGCTAGATACGACCCGTAAAGTCGGCCCCGGTAACTTGGCAACGTCTAGATCGGGGGATGGTCGTGGCGCCATTGATCGCACTGCTGGTCGGCAGCGTCGTCGCCCGGATCGCCGGATGGTGCGGTATCGACTACGTCGACGGCTGGATCCGGGCGATCGCCGTCGGACTGGCCGCGATGTTCGTGGTCACCGGGGTGGCGCATTTCGCACCGCCGCTGCGACGCGACCTGATCGCGATCGTTCCGCCCGCGCTGCCCGCTCCGGGCCTGCTGGTGAGCGTGACCGGTGTGCTGGAACTCGCCGGGGCGGTCGGCCTGCTGATCCCCGTCACCCGGGGCGCGGCAGCAGCCGGTCTCGTGCTGCTGATGCTGGCGATGTTCCCGGCCAACATCTACGCAGCGCGGATGCCGGCTCCGCCCAAGTCGATGACGACGCGACTGTCGGTGCGCACCGGCGAGGAGATCGTGTTCCTGGCCGCGGCCGTGGTGGTTGCCGTCGCAGGTTAGACGCTCACGCTCAGACCACCTCCCGACAGCGCACCGGCACGTAAGATCGCACCGTGCAGACTGACGTCATGACCGTTCCGCAGCCCTTGGGAGAGGTCGGTGCATTGGCCCGGCGCACCCAGGCCGCAGGCTTCTCGGGGCTGCTGTTCACCGAAGCCGGTCGTACCGCATATCTGAACGCCGCCATGGCATCTCAGTCCGCTCCCGGACTGGAGCTTTCGACCGGGGTCGCGGTTGCCTTTCCGCGCAGCCCGTTCGTCACCGCGGCAACGGCCTGGGAGTTGCAGGAGGCGACCGCCGGGAGGTTTCGACTCGGTCTGGGCACCCAGGTTCGTACCCATGTCGTGCGGCGCTACGGCGCAGCGTTCGATCGTCCCGGCCCTCGGCTGCGTGACTACGTGCTCGCCGTGAAGGCGTGTTTCGCCGCGTTCCGGACGGGAAGGTTGGACCATCACGGACAGTTCTACGAGCTCGATTTCATCACTCCGCAGTGGAGTCCCGGCCCCATCGAGGCGCCCGATCCCAAAGTCGATATCGCAGCGGTGAATCCGTGGATGCTGCGCATGGCAGGCGAAGTGGCCGACGGTGTGCACGTCCATCCGCTCGGAGAACCCGGCTACCTCACACGTCACGTGGTGCCCAAGGTGGCAGAAGGCGCCCGCAAGGCGGGACGCTCACCGTCGGAGGTCGCCATCATCGTGCCCGCGATGACGATCGTCGGCGACAGCGACGAAGAGCGGCACCGGGAACGAGAGTTGGTGCGCGCCAGCATGAGCTTCTACGGCAGCACCCCGAACTACGCGTTCATCTGGGATGAGGCCGGCTTCGAAGGCACCACCGCCCGACTCCGCGAAAAGCAGAAGGCGGGCGACTTCGCGGGCATGGCGGCACAGATCACCGACGAACACTTGGCCACCTTTGCGACCGAGTCGACCTGGGATGAATTGGCCGACAAGCTGATCGACAAGTATGGCGCAGTGGCGACTCGGCTGGTCTTGTACAACGCTCTCGGCGATCCCGAACGCTTTGAGCGGTACGGCCAGATCGCGCGCCGGATCTCCGGGTAGCCCCGGGCGTCACCGGGTGGGCGTGGCGCGCCGCCGACGCCAGGCGCTTCGGGCGCGGCGCAGTCCGTATACCGCTGCGCCGCCGCCGATCACTGCGGCGCCGGACACCACCGATGCCGACGGCAGGGCGAACGCCAATGTCCCGCACCCCAGGACCCCGAGAATCGGTAGCAGCGGAGCCGGGCGCCCTTCGTCGCGGCGCAGCGTCAACGCCGATGCGTTCGCGACCGCGTAGTAGATCAACACCCCGAACGACGAGAAGCCGATGGTATTTCGCAGATCCGCGGTGGCTGCCAACGCCGCCACCACCACACCGATCAGCAGTTCGGCCCGGTGCGGCACCTGAAACCTCGGGTGCACCGCGGCCAGTACGTGCGGCAGATGGCGATCCCGCGCCATGGCCAACGTGGTGCGGGACACCCCCAACAACAACCCCAACAGCGAACCCAGCGCCGCCACCGCCGCAGCTGCCTGCACGACGGGCACCAGCCAATTCGCCCCCGCGGCCTGCACCGCCTCCGACAACGGTGACACCGCATTCGCCAGCCGCGGCGCACCCAAGACCGCTAGCACGGCCACCGCCACGACGGCGTAGACCGCCAACGCGATGCCCAACGCGAGGGGGATCGCGCGGGGGATGACCCGAGCGGGCGCACGGACCTCCTCTCCGAGCGTGGCGATGCGCGCATACCCGGCGAACGCGAAGAACAGCAGTCCCGCCGACTGCAGCACCCCATCCACCGTGACGTCCGTCAGATCGATGCGGGGCACCGCCGCAGGCTCGGCGCGCAACGATGTGACGACCACCGCGGCCAGCACCACCACCACGACGGCGACAATCACACGGGTAAGTCGGGCTGACCGCTGCACCCCGGTGTAACTCAGCGCCGTCAAGGCGAGCACCGCCGCCACTGCGACCGCATGGCTGTGCGCCGGCCACAGATAGACGCCGACGGTCAGCGCCATCGCCGCACACGAGGCCGTCTTGCCCGCCACGAACGCCCACCCGGCCAGGTAGCCCCAGAAATCACCGAGCCGCTTGCGGCCGTAGAGGTAGGCGCCGCCAGAGGTCGGGTAGCGGGCCGCCAACCGCGCCGACGACGTGGCGTTGCAGTAGGCAACCAACGCGGCCACCGCCAGCCCGATCAACAGCCCGGCCCCAGCCACCCGCGCCGCCGGGCCCAGCACGACGAAGATTCCGGCGCCGATCATGGAACCCAGGCCGATCACGACCGCGTCGCCGGTGCCGAGGCGGCGCGCCAAAGCCTGGTTTTCGCCCATCATCGCCTCGCCCGCCAGGGCTGCTCGTTGCGTCGCTGCCGCTCCCGCTCGCGGTCTTGATCGTGGGCCCAGAAGTCCTCGAAGCGTTCTCCCGGGTGCACATTGGGCATTCGGTTCATCAGGTTGCTCAGCCAGCGTGGCGGGCGGTCGGGCTCCCATTGGGGAATGACGGCGCTGAGCGCGGCCAGGGTCTTGAGGACGACGAAAATCCCGAACAGCGTGCCCGGAGCGTCCGTGGCGGCGATCCCGGCGAAGCCGAGCAGCAACGTCAGATGCACGACCATCACTCGGCCCAGACCGACATCGGCGGCGCGTTCGAGGTCGCGGAAGGACCAGCGGCGCAGATCGACCAGATCCAGCAGGAACCCCACCGCCAGAAACAGCAATACGGACAGACATCCCCATCCGACGCTGCGCCAGTCGAGGTCGATCAGCTGAAGCTGCGGCGCCCGGTTGTAAGTCAGCAGCGCGAGAATGGTTCCGAGGAAGACCCCGTGGGCAGCACAGAAGGCCAGACTGACCAGAGTGAAGCCCCACAAGAAGGACGAAGTCGCCGGGCCGCCGGTTCCCGGGCCGCGATAGCGGAAATGACCGGATTTGGGTGAGAGACGTTGGTGCACGGCGATGCGGACCATCATCAACAGGCACATCGCGACGTTCTCGAACCAGTACACCACCAGAGTCGTTGCGCCGGACCAATGCTGACCGAACCAGCCGAAAGCCGGCACGGCGATCACTCCGAGCGCAGCCAACAACTGAGCCGATGAGGTTGCGGAGCCGCGCCGCGAACCCGGCGAGGTCACGGTTTAACCCGAGGTCGTGCCTCGGCCGGCCTGGCCACCGAGATGCGGGCCCGCGAGCAGATCGAGGTCGTGGAGTAGTCGACCCCGAGCAGCGCCTCAATGCGGTTGGCCACGGCTCATTCAAGCACTCGCGGCGCGCCGTGAAGCCGCCAAACGAGGCCGAGATTCACCGGACTTGTTATGAGGCCTCGGCCCGCCGGTCGGGGGCGCTGCCCTCGAGCAGTACGCGTGCGACGAGTTCGGGATCGTCGGCCATCGGCACATGGCCGCACCCCGACAGCCGGATGTGGCGTGCTTGGGGGAGTCGTCGCTCGGCGATCCGCGCCTGATAGGGCAGCAGGATCCGGTCACGCGCGGCCCAGGCGACGGTCACCGGGATGTCGGCCGGGATCTCTCGGTCGAACACTTCGGCGGCCGGGAAGATCTTCTTCATCGCGGGAACGGCCCGCCGCATGCCGTGGAGGTCGGCCACGAACTCGTCGGCCGGGATCCGGTCGGGGTGGGCCGACACCACCGCGCCCATCATCCGCCTGGCCCGCGCCGACCGCGCGAGCGTGGGGATCACGGGCGCCAGTGCGCGGGCGCTAGTGGTCAGACACCAGAAGACGAACCGGATGTAGGCGAAATCGAGGGCGTTGTGCCAGTACGCGGCGGGGGACAGCACGGTCGCGCTGGCTACCAGATCATCTGCGGCGGCCTCCAGCGCGATCCGGCCGCCGAGCGAATTTCCGGCGATGTGCGGGCGCTCCAGACCCAACTGGTCCAGCATCGCGACCAGCTCGGTACGCAGGGTTCCTTGCACGTCACCGTCGCGGACCACCAGGTCGTGGGACTCGCCGTGCCCGGGCAGGTCGAATAGCACCACGGTGCGGTGGTCGGTGAGGTGCTCGAGCACCGGATACCACGCCTGCCTGCGGTGGGTGATCCCGTGGACGAGCACCAGCGGCGCACCGGTGCCGTGGATCTCGTACTTCAGCATGGCGGTGCTCCTTCGCGGCCGGCGGCGATGTCGATGTGAGGCAACCGTAGCGTTCCCGCGGTGCCCGGGTTCGCGGCTTGGGCGGTGTGAGTCGCGGCGTCAGCGGTTCGCGCCGTGCAGATTCCTGGCGGTCGGGGATGTCGGTACCGTCGACTGATCCGGGTGTGTGCCGAGCAGTCGATCGGCGGTGCCGGTGGTGGTGATCGTGAACCAGTAGTTCTCATTCTTGAAGTGGTGCTGTCGGTGATTGCGCCAAATCAACCGGTAGGCACGGGTTTTCGGCTTGTAGTCGGTGTGGATGAGGTAATGGGTCCACTCGTAAACCAATCCGAGGCCGGTCAACATGACCACCGATGTCAGTCCCAGGCCGAGCCGGCTGGAGACGAGCAACGGCACCGCGACGGCCGTCGGGATCAACCAGAGCAGAGTCTGGCGGGGTATGAAGATCAGCTCGATCTGCCGCGGGTCACGGTGATGCTCACGGTGTTTGCGCGCCAGCAACGGATCCAGAGTGAAGCGGCCGGCGGAGCGGGGCCGCCAATGCAGGATGCCGACATGGATGACCCACTCGAACACCGGAAAAGCGACGATCATGAGTGCCGGCAGCACAGCATCGCTGACTTGCCAGTCGCCGACGGCGATCCGGGCGGTCAGCGCCGCGATGAACGTCAGCGCCAGGCACCAGGGGGAGGGGTGGCGCCAGAACTCCCGGCCCGCATCGGACAGCGTGAGGCCGCTTCGCGCACGGGTGGTCATCGCTGTTCGTCCAATCCGGACAGGGCGGTGAGCAGGGCGCCGGTGGCCGGTTCCAGTAGTTCGACCGCGGCGCGCCGGGCGCCCGCCGGGTCGCCGGCCGCGATCGCCTGCGCCACGCGCTGGTACGGCTCGGGATGGCTGACCTCGACGGCCATCACGGTCGCCAGGGCTTCCAGGGCCGGCTCGTAGGTGACACGCAGCGTGTTGAACATCAGCCGGAAGACGATGGAGTCGGCGGCATCGACGACGTGGTCCCAAAACGTCAGCGCGGCGCGCTGGCGCTGCACCGGGTCCGCTTCGGCGGCAAGGGCGTCCACGGCGCCGTCGAGCACCGCGGCGGCCTGCGGGCCGCTGCGTTGGGCCGCCAGCTCGGCGACTTTGGGCCCGTTGTGCAGCCGGGCCTCCAGGATGCTGCGCACGACTTCCAGGTCCAGCTCCTCACCCCGGAGCAGCAGGCGGGGCAGCAGGTCCAGGCCCGCGTGACGGCGGTAGTCCCGCACGGTGGTGCCGTCGCCGTGCCGGACCTCGATCAGGCCGGCAGCGTTGAGCCGGCTGAGTGCCTCGCGAACCGCCGGCCGGGAGACGCCCAGGACTTCGGCGAGCCTGCGCTCATTGGGCAACACCTCGCCGGGCGCCATCTCGCCGCTGAGCACCTCGGACATGATCTGCTCGAAGACGTGTTCGGGTACCGAGCGTCGAGTCACCTGCCGCAGAGCCATACCGCCAACTTGCCCGATTGTTGGCCAGAGGTCAAGTGGTCAGACCAGTCCCGGGGCTACGAGGCGAAGATTTCGTGACGATGTCGGTTCAGACAACGTCCGGCAGCTTGGCCGTGCCGCGACAGCCGAAATCGGCTGTGCGGATCTACGGTGTGCTGCTATGGGCCGGCTGGACAGGCGTACGAAGCGCTTACGTACTGCGCTTCACGTCGGCGCGTCGGTATTGCTGGTTGTCATCCTGGGACTGGCCGCCACCGCTGTGGCGCATGCGGCCGCCGCCAGCGCGACGCTGTCGGTGACCTCGACGTGGCAGACCGGTTTCATTGCCCGCTTCGTCATCACGAACAGGAGCGCCGCGCCGCTCGCCGATTGGCGGCTTGAATTCGACCTGCCGGTGGGACAGTCCATCTCGCACAGCTGGAGCAGCACCTTTGCACGCTCGGGTACGCACTATGTTGTCGGCCCCGCCAATTGGAATCGCATCATCGCGCCGGGTGGTTCGGCCACCGGTGGTTTCCGCGGCGTGCTGTCCGGGACGTACTCGCCACCGGTGAACTGTGTGCTCAACAGACAATATCTGTGCAGTTAATGTCGCGGGTGACGGCCGGATCAGGTCCTGTCGGTGGCCCGACTTTCAGTTGACCGTCGGTGGCGCCTGCGGCACCAGGTTGCTCAGTTCGGTCGCGCCACCGTCCTCCCAGTGCCGGATGTGATGGGCGTGCAGACCGCGGCCGGCGCCACAACCAGGAACAGCGCACGTGCGGTGACGGTGCTCCAGGGCGCGGCGGAGCCGTCGGCCGACGGTGCGGGTCGAGCGACCGCAACCGATGACCTCACCCTCGCGTTCGAACCAGACCTCACAGGTGGCGTCGCACGTCAGGTACTGCCGCTCGGAGGCTGACAGCGCGGGGCCCAGATGCAGGGCCGCCATCGGCAGGACTTATGAAGGCTTCGCGGCGATGGGGGAGTCGCGGTGTGTGGCCAGGTGGTGCAGGATTCGTTCGTTGAGGGCGGCGAGCGTGTCGAGCTCAGCCGGGGTGAACAGGTCGATGAAGTTCCGGCGGACGTCGTGCACGTGTCCGGGTGCGGCCTTCTCGATCGCGGCGCGGCCGGCCGGCAGCAGACAGACCATGGTGCTGCGGGCGTCGTCGGGGTTGGGCTCGCGGCCGACCAGCCCGTCTTTCTGCATGCGCCGTACCTGATGGGAGAGACGGCTCTTCTCCCAGCCCAGCGTCTGGCTCAACTGGCGGGCGGACATGCGATCTTCGTCGACAGCAGAGAGCGCCGCCAGGACCGAGTAGTCGGCCCCGGACAGGCCGGCCTCCAGCAAGCGCCGGCTCAAGTGGGCTTCGATCTGTTGGTTGGCGTCTATGAACGCTCGCCAGGCGCGGCTTTCACGAGGTTTCAGCCAGTTCGGTTCCATCCACAGATGCTACCCCAGTTGGTTGACGAATCATCCAAAGTGTGTCTAAAGTTGATGAATCAACCTTTTGATTCGTCGGCCAAGACGGGATATCTCATGAACAGCATCAGCATCATCGGCCTGGGGAACATGGCCGGCGCGCTGGCCGGCCGGGCGCTCGCCGGCGGCAACGAAGTCGAGATCATCGGCCGCGACCCGGTCAAAACCAAGGAATTGGCCGCCGCGCTCGGCGCCACCGTCGGGACGGCTGCGACCGCCCCGGCCGGCGATATCGTCATCCTGGCCGTGCCGTACGCCAGCGCAGCAGCGGTGGTCAGCGAGTACGGGGATGCTTTGCGCGGCAAGGTCGTCGTCGACATCACCAACCCCGTCACCCCCGATCTGACGGGCTTTGTCACCCCCGAAGGCAGTTCCGGCGCGCAGGAGATCGCCGAGGCCGCCCCCGCCGGCGCGGATGTCGTCAAGGCGTTCAACACTTTGTTCGCCAACGTTGTGGCGGACAGCCCAGCTCACGGTCGCCGGGCTGACGTGTTCATTGCCGGCGACGACGCGTCGGCCAAGGCGCGCGTGTCGGACTTCATCGAGAGCCTGGGACTGCGTCCGCTGGACGCCGGGCCGCTGTCGATGGCGCGGGCACTTGAGAATGTCGGCCTGCTGGAGCTAAGCCTTCTCAACCACTCCATCAAGCACACCGACTTCTTCGTCGGCGCCAACGTTCTCAGCTGAGCGACCGCCCGAGCACAACCACCCCTTGCACCTCCATTGAAAAGGACAGTCACATGCGTATTTTCGTCGCCGGCGGGACCGGCCACTCCGGTTCGTACATCATCCCCGAACTCGTCGCCGCCGGGCACGAGGTCACCGGCCTGGCCCGGTCGGACACGGCAGCCGCGGCCCTGACCGCGCTCGGCGCGAAGGTCCGCCGCGGCAGCCTTGAAGATCTCGACGGGCTCAAGGAGGCGGCCGCGAGCTCCGACGGGGTGATCCACGTCGCGCACCGCCAAGACCTGCTGCCGTTCGGCGGGATCGACGTCGTGACCGCCGCGGAGGTACCGGTCATCCTCGCCTACGGCGAGGCACTTGCGGGAACCGGGAAGCCACTGGTCGCGGCGGGCAGCATGGCTTCGCCCGGGCACCTGGGGCGTCCGGCCACCGAGGCGGACCCGGCC
Organism: Mycobacterium sp. pW045; assembly: GCF_041287085.1. Classification (NCBI taxonomy): domain Bacteria; kingdom Bacillati; phylum Actinomycetota; class Actinomycetes; order Mycobacteriales; family Mycobacteriaceae; genus Mycobacterium; species Mycobacterium sp. pW045. The sequence goes on from NZ_JBGGKU010000002.1 coordinate 147,946, forward strand.
TTATCCGGTGGGGACGAATACCGCGGCACCCTGCGTTTCCGCAACGCTGTGGAACTTGCCGTAATCGGCCTCGCCGATCGGGGAGTGAGGTCTTCGATCGTGCGATTGCCCACCATCGCGCACAGCACGACAGATCGCTCCGGCTTCCTGCCGGGGGTGATCGCGCTCGCGAAAGAGAAGGGCATCGTCGGCTACCCCGGCGACGGCGAGAACCTCTGGGGGGCCGTGCATATCTGCGACGTCGCCAGCCTGTTCCGCTTGGCGCTGGAAAAGGGCCCGGCCGGCAGCTACTGGCACGCGGTGGAAGACGCGGGTATCCCGTTCCGGGAGATTGCCGAGGCCATTGGCGGCCGGCTGGGCCTGCCCGTCGTGAGCGTTCCGGTGGATGAACTGATGCTGCCGGGATACTTCGGCATGTTCACGAATCTGGTCACACTGGACCTTCCGGCCTCCAACCTCATTACGCGCCGAACCCTCGGCTGGGAACCCACTCAACGCAGGCTGCTCGCCGATCTGGACAACGGGAACTACTTCCCCGGCCGGCTGACGGCATAGCCGCGCGGCCGATCACACCTATTCCCAGGAGGATTCATGACCGCGTTCGCCCCACATCGCGAAACCTTGGAGTACTTCGTCGACTGCATTCATGGCGGGGCCGACAAAAACACCCGCCGGTCACGTTCCGGCCGATCACCCGGCCCGCCTGCACGCCCGCGACTACAAGAAAGCTTTTGCCGCTCGGCTCAGCGAAACCGCGCGCGAGGCCGGCGCCACCGACCCCGACCAACTCGGCGAGCAACTGGCACTGCTGCTGGACGGCGCCTCAGCACGCAACCGCGTCCTCAACTCCGAGAGCTTCGCCACTGCTGCCGCCATCGCCGCTGTCCTCATCGACAATGCCATCCCCGCGGCAGCAGAACCGCTTGGCGCACACTGAAACCGCTGGGCGTCGTCACCTACACCGGCGGTTCGACTTGAGCCGGTGTCTACCGGATGTCGGGCGAAGTGCGGCGAGTTGCCGTCCATCGCGACCGGGTGCCCAGATGGCGGTGAAGGATGCGACGATCAGCACGACGATGCCGAGCATGAGTAGGGAGGCGTCCATGGCGTGCAGGAAGGCGATCTTGGCGTGGGTTGCCAGGTCGCGTCCGGCGGGCCCGAGCTGTTCGGCGATGACCAGGGCCTGGGCCAGCGAACCGCAGGCGGACTCGCTGATCCGCGGTGGCAGCGCCACGGTGCTGGGTGCCAGTGCGCTGCTGTATCCGGCTGCCAGCACTGAGCCTGCCAGCGCGATGCCGAGCGCCCCGCCGAGCTCGCGGGTGGTGTCGTTGATAGCTGAGGCGACGCCTTGCTTGTTCAGCGGCACGGAGCCGGTGATCGCGGAAGTCCCGGGGGCGTTGCACAGGCCCAGGCCGGTGGCGATGACGCAAATCGGCCAGGCCAGGTCGACGTAGGGTGATCCGAGTTCGAGGTTGCGCATGGACAGCAGCCCGAAACCCAGGATCGCCAGGCCGCCCGCGAGCGACACCCGTAGCCCGAGCCGGGGCAGGTACCAGCTTGTCAGCACCGAAAGGGTGAGCAGCGGTACGGCCAGGGGAGTCAACGCCATCGCGGTGCGCAGCGGGCTGTAGCCCATGACGAGTTGTAGATGTTGCATGGACAGGAAGAAGAAGCCGAAGATCGCAAAGAACAGTGTGGTCATTGTGATTGAGCCGGTGAGCATTTCGGGTCGTACGAACACTCGGATGTCGAGCAGCGGGTGCGGCCGGCGCAGTTCGACTACGCCGAAGAGTAGTGCCAGCACAACGCCGCCGCCCAGGCAGCAGGAGACCAGCGGGTGGCCCCAGCCCAAAAGTGGGGCCTCGATCACGCCATAGACAAACGCCGCCACCGCGGTGGCGATGAGAACCGCGCCCCGGTAGTCGAGCGGGGTCGACGCGGCGTCCTTGGAGGATGTGATCGTGAAACCAAGCACGAACAGCAGCGCCGAGGCTCCGACGAAGGACCAGAAGATGAGCTGCCAGGGCCCGAACTGGGTGAGGATCGCAGCGCCCGTGAATCCGACCAGCGCACTGGCTGCGCATGCGCCGGCCCAGATACCGATCGCCTTGTTGCGTTCGTCGGCCGGGTACGCCGAGGTCAGTAGTGACAATGTGGCGGGGAGGATGGCTGCGGCGCCGACTCCGGTGACCGCCCGGGCGGCGATCAGTGCGGTGGGGGTGTCGATGAAGATCGGTGCCAGCGAGGCTGTGCCGAAGATCGCCAAGCCGATGAGCAGTGCGCCACGACGCCCGTACCGGTCGCCCAGTGCGCCGGCCGGCAGCAGCAGGCATGCCATCACCAGGGTGTAGGCGTCGACGATCCAGGTGAGTTGGTGTTGCGTGGCCATGGTCTCGGTCGCGATGGCGCCGAGCGCGGCGTTGAGGGCCACCATCGACGACATGACCATGAGCACGCCCAGGCAGCAGACGGTCAGCAGCCAAAGCCGGGCCCGCCTCGAGATGGCCGGGGGCGGATCCGGGCGATCGGGGGAGACCGGCGGTTTCTGATCGCCGCGTGTCGTGGTCGGTGAGCTCATTGTGCGACGGGTGGAGCGGGTATGAATGCGGAAATACCGTGGCGTTGAAAGCAATTGATGTCGCGGACCACATCGCAAGGCCGGGGCATCGTGGACCTCCAAGGGATCTACCGGCAGCGCTCGGCACCGTCACATACAGCTGTATGTGACATGCAGACTGTAGGTCACCGGTTGGCGGTGTGCAATAGGATGTGGGCCGTGCACGAGCGGGAACCATTGGATTCCAAGGCACGACGTGCGGCGCAAGCCGAGGCGACCCGCGCGGCGCTCGTGGATGCCGCTCGGCAGTTGTTCGTCGAGAAGGGCTATCACCGAACCGGCACCGAGGAGATCGCGCACGCTGCCGGTGTGGGTACCCGGGGTGCCCTGTACCACCATTTCGCCGACAAACGGGCGCTGTTCGAGGCGGTGTTCATCGCCGTCGAGGAGGAGCTGGTGTTGGCGGGCGCCACCAGCCTGAACGACCCTGCTGACGGGGTGTTGAACCAGCTGCGCCAGGGACTGGCCGGGTTCCTGGACGCATCCTTGGCTCCGCACGTGCAACGCATCCTGCTGATCGATGGTCCGGCTGTGCTGGGCTGGGCCAGGTGGCGGGAGCTGGAAAATCGCTACGGTGTCGGGGCGCTCCGCATGATGCTCGAACGCGCGATCGACGAGGGTGAGCTGACAGCGGGCCTACCGGTAGCGGTTTTGGCTCACATCCTGCTGGTCGCCGCCAACGAGACGGCACTGTTCGTCGCCAACGCAACCGATCAGCGCGGCGCACGCGACGAAGGCGCCAAGGCATTGAACGCACTGCTGGATGGCCTGCGGGCACGCTGATGGGGTCTGGGTTGTGCGCTCACCGCGCCACTGACCGGCCGAACAGGAGGTGACAATGCGCGTTGGGCGCTCGGTTGCTCGATTCAATCGCCGCTTCACCAACCGGGCGGCGCTGCGTGTCGTAGGTCGCATGCCCGCCCTGGGAATACTGGAACATACCGGGCATCGAACCGGAAACCGTTACCGCACACCGCTGCTCGTTTTCGATACCGCCGACGGGTACGCCCTGCTCATCGGCTACGGACCTACGACGCACTGGGTCCGCAACGTTCTGGTCCATGGCTCGGCCGCCATCCGGAAGCACGGCCGCACCCACCGGGTCGCCAAGCCGCGCATACTCAGCAAGGCCCAAGCCGCTCACACCGTCAAACCGCTTTCGCGGCCGCTATACCTGCTGTTCCCGTACAACGAGGCCGTACTGGTGCTGACCAAGTGTCAGCCACGGTGAGCCGGCTCCGGCGGTGCCGAGGGGCGCGATAGCGCTGTGGTCTGAAACATGGCGCCGGTGACACTCCAGCACGATAGTGTTTCACGGTGTCAGGCGATGAAGCCCGCGCGTCAGCGCACGACGGACTTACCGAACCGCCAAGCCCCGAGGCCGTCGCCTGGCGCCGCCTGGTCGACGCCATGCGTGCTGCGGGGGAGCAGGTGGTCGCCGATACCGCGGGGCTGTCTCGGGTAGAGCGCGCCGACGGACTCCGGGCGCTGTTGCGGTCGTTCGCGAATCAATTGGGCCGCTTCGAGGTCGACCGGGACAAACCCGAATTGGTCGCGTTCAACGGGTGGCGGCAGAAGTTCCTGATGGACAACCCGGATTTTCGCTACTGGGTCGCCGACATCCGCTCCGGCGGGCGGTACCGGATTCGCGGGAACCGTGGCGACGCCGCCTATATCTCGATCACGGTCTATGCCGGTGCCGGCGGTACCGATGCCCAGGCCGCCGCGCGGATAGACAGTGATGCCTTGACTTTCGATGAAGCCGGCGGCTATCAGGTCAGTCTCGGCGGTCAGCGGCCGACGACGGGGGACTGGCTGGATCTACCCGCGGGCGCCACCGTGGTGTGGGTCCGGCACTTTCACAATGACGTCCATCAGGACGCCATCGGATGGTGTGCCATCGACCCGGCCGCCCAACCTCCGGTACCGGCGCCGATCGACCCGGAGAGGTTCTCCCGCCAGCTGACCAAGCTCGCAACGGCGACAACGTATCTGCCCCAAATCTGGGCCGCTGCCACCGCGGCAGACCTTGCCCAACCCAACCAGGTGCGGCACTGGGAGGAGATGACCGGCGGGGCGGTGTACACCGAGCCCGATATCCATTACCTGCGCGGGGGATGGCAACTGGCACCAGAGGAGGCACTGTTGATCGAGGGGGAGGCGGTCGACTGCCGCTACTGGAACATTCTGGCCTACAGCCGATTTCTCAATTCCCTCGACCACCGTCATCGCCGCGTCTCCTACACCGGAGCCACCGCCACCGTCGTCGGCAACCGGTATCGGTTCGTGCTGGCTGCCGAGGATCCCGGATCAACTGACGTCGACTGGATCGACACCGAGGGCCGGCCGGAGGGCATCGTGGTGATCCGGTTCTTGCAGCCTGTCCGCACGCCGCAGCTTCCCACCGTCAGGCGTGTGCGGCGCAGCGACATCCGGGCGCGACGATGACCCGGTGGCATGCGCCGGAGCGGACCGCCGCGGCACGGCAGATCTACCGGTCGGCCGAAGAGGACCGGGCCGTGCGGCCCGAGAGGTATCGGCTCGGCGTCGACGCCGTAGACCTGGTGATCGACCGGGCCTCGCGGGGACGTGGCGATGCCATGTTCGGCGAGGTGGCGGACTGGAAACCCGGCCTGGAGCACTATCTGGAGTCGGCGGCCGAAGACGGTCGGCTCAACGCCCTGGGTGCCAAGAACGCGCAGAGCACAGCGGTGGGACGGCTACGTGCCCGAGCGGCGATCGACACCTACCTGGGCGAGCATCCCGGCCTGGAGCAGCGGCCGCTGACCGCACCGATCATCATTACCGGCGGCTGGCGCACCGGGACTACCTTCTTGTTCCGGTTGCTGGGTCGCGACTCCCGACTGCGGGCACCGCTGCCCGCCGAACTCGGCACGCCCTGGCTGCTGGCCGGCGATCTGGAGCAGCAGCAGCGAACAGAACGGTTGGCCGCCGCCGAGTCCGGCCATCGGATACTGCACATCCTGAACCCGACCATGGCGGCCGTCCACGATTCGGGTCCGGACCTGGCCGAAGAATGCGTCCTGGCGATGGGCACCACCCTGCGTAACTGGGGCTTCACCGCCACCACCCGGCTGGACGGGTATGCCCGCTGGCTGGCCGGGGAGTCGTTTGCCGCGGAATACCGTCAGCACCGGCGCATCTTGCAGATCCTCGATGCCGACGACGGACGACGATGGGTCCTCAAGGCACCGGCACACACCGCCGAGTTCGAACATCTGATCGCCACCTATCCCGGTGCCTGCGTGATCTGGTTACACCGTGACATCGTCGAGACGGTGGCCTCCGGTGCGAGTTTGTTCGCCACCTACCGGTCCACCTACAGCGATGAAGTCGACGGTCACGATGTCGGGCGGTTCCAGACCGAGCAGACCGAGTTGTGGCTGCGGCGCGCGGTCACAGTTCGCAAATCCTCAGCGGCACAGAATGTTAAATGGCTGGACATCCACTACCCGGATCTGGTGTCCGATCCGGACGCGACGCTGCGCCGGATCTACGCCGCCGCCGACCTGGACGCCCCGGACACCACGGCGATGATCGCTGAGCACCACAGTGCCCAACCCCGCCACGGAAAGGGTCAACACCGGTACGTGGCCACCGACTTCGGGATCGACCCGCAGGCGCTGCGCGAACGCCTGCAGTTCTACGCCGATACGGTGTCGCTGGCCGCGGGGTAGCGTCGCCGGTCAGGCAGACCGGGTGGGTTGGACTCGACCGTTGGGGTACTCAAAGCTGTGGCTGCAGAAGCAGAGTCGCCCCCCCGTAGTGAAGGCGGCTTCCGTTAGGTATCCCAACCAGTGACCAGACCGCCGTGGGCGATCAGCTGGTGTCGACGTTAGAGCACGGAAAGATCGCCTACGACACCAAGACCGGCCAGGTCGAGGTGACGGTCAACGGGAAGGGCGTACCCGCCGGACTGTAACGCTGGGTCAGGGGTGTCGCTTTGAGGTCCGGTGTTCAGCCGTTCAGTTGGGAGACAGCGAGACGAATATCGAGTGCGTCGGGAGCTGTTTTTCTTCAGCGACCTCGCATCAGGCGCCGCGTGAGGCATCCCAGCCCGCCGGGGTGACGGGCAGCGCGCGCTTGTGGCCGGTGCGCCGGTACCAGCCAAGGATCGTCGCCTCGTCGGCAGGGGAGACGTCGCCGCCCTCGAGGTAGTCGTCGATGACGGCGTAGCGAACGCCGAGGGCCACCTCGTCGGAGATGAGCGGCTTGTCCTCTTCCAGATCGGCGGTGGGCACCTTCTCGATGAGGTTCTCCGGCATGCCAAGATGTCGGCCGATCTCGCGGACGCGGCGCTTCGGGAGGCCGTACAGCGGCGTGAGGTCGGCGGCGCCGTCGCCGTGCTTGGTGAAGAAGCCGACAACCGCCTCTGCCGCCTGGTCCGTGCCGACGACGAGCATGTTGCGGGCCCCGGCGACGGTGTACTGCGCGATCATCCGCTCGCGCGCCTTGACGTTGCCCTTGACGAAGTCGGCCCGCGCGTCGGCGATCGAGATGCCGGCCGCGAGGCAGGCGTCCCACATGCCGTCGACCGCGTCTTTGATGTTGACCGTGTACACCTCGTCCGCCCCGGTCGCCGCCACGGCTAGGTTGGCGTCCGCCTCGTCCTTCTGGACGCCGTACGGCAGTCGGATCGCCACGAACACGGCATCGCCGCCCTCGGCCCGCACCCGCTCGCACGCCAGCTGGCACAGGCGCCCAGCCACCGTGGAGTCGACGCCACCGGAGACGCCGAGCACCAAGCCCTGGGTACCGGTGTGGAGGACGTACTCCGCGAGGAACCGGATGCGACGCTCGGTCTCGCGGGCGGCGTCGAAGTCGGAGACGATCTCCAGATCTTCGATGATCCGCTGCTGCTGAGTGTCACTGTCGGTCATAAGCCGAGGCTAGCAAGCGCCCGCTTCTGACCGGTGTTGCTGACTCTTGCTGTGGGTGGACCGCCTCAAACCTTTACTGGTAACTCGCCGTATTCGATCCGCCAGGCGAGAGGCGCTGAGCCGACGTGGCCAATCATCCTGTGTTGCCCCTCCCGCTTTGTGAGGGTTCACGCGACGCTGCTGTAAATCGCCGCAACGAGCCCGCCCAGGATCAGCACCCCGACCATCACCGAGGCACAGATCGCCCAGCGTCGCCGGCGTCGGTGGGCGCTGCCGATCGCCACTGCGATGCTGGCGAGGGTCAACGCCGCATAGGCCGACAGTCCCACTGTCAGCATCACCGCTTCCCCGGTGCCGGCCAGTGTCGCTTTGGGCATGCGGTGAGCTTACGGGGTTCTCGCCACCGGTCAGGTCGAAGGGATCACCGCCCGGGCCGCACAACATTAGAGCTGGGAATATGGCCTCATGCCGCCTGGGCACGGGGAGAATTGCCACATGTCGACCGCGCTCTGGATCATCATTGCCATGCTCGCTATCGGGACAGTCGCCGGCGGGCTGATGCGACTGCGGGCGTGGTTGCGTAGGCCAGTACCGCCTGAGGTGATCGAGGCCGCGCGTCGCGCTGACGCCGAGGACGAGCACCGGTGATGAAGTGGTGAATCCCTTCACCGACGGGGATGGAAACCGTTGGGGCGAGGTGTAAGGCGAGGTGTAATACGACGAGCTTTACTGGTAACCCGCCATATTCGATGCCGCCGTATTCTTGCCGGGGCGCAAGATGGAGTCAGGGTCGGTCCGACCGCCGGCTGCGCAGACTCAGCGTTACATGTAACATACTGGCATGGCAGTGCGGGAAAGGGTCAGTGAGTACCGGCGGCGGATGCGCGAGCGGGGCCTGCGACCGCTGCAGGTCTGGGTGCCTGATGTGCGCACTGAGAGTTTTGCCGCCGAGGCGCATCGTCAGGCTTCGTTGGTCGCACGAGCGGACGAAAACGCCGATGACCAGGACTTCATTGAGGCCATCTCGACGCCATGGGACGAGGAGTGAACAGGGGGGAGGTCTGGACCGTAGCGGGGGGTGTGTACGCGACCAAACCGCGTCCAGCAGTGATTGTTCAGGACGATCTCTTTGATGCCACGAGTTCAGTGACCGTTGCTCCGATGTCCAGCACGCTGTTGGATGCGCCGTTGATGCGCATCCGGATAGCCGGCGGAGACGGACTGTTGTCCGGACTTGAGCACGACAGTGACGTCATGATCGACAAGCTCACAACCGTCAAAAGATCGAGTGTCCACGCCCGAGTCGGTCGGTTGACCGCTGAACAACTCGTCGAGGTCGAGCGAGCGATGATGGCATTCCTCGGCCTTGCGCGGTAGGCGATAGCCATTGCCCGACAGTGCAATACGGCGTACTTCAGTTGACATAATGTACGTTATCGGCGTTAGGCATATCCGCTGGATGTGGTTTCCGATCGAGTCGGTGTCGCCGATCTCTTCTGTAGATCCGAAACGAGTTGGCAACACGCTTGCGAAGACCTTGGCAGCCCCGGCTTTCCGAAACCATCGGACACTGGCGACCGCCCCAGCGCGAATGCTGCTGCCAACCGGTGAGCCTCAGATCGGCATCGCCCGACCCTGGCCCAAATCCGTAGGGATATGACAAGTGTCGGGCGCGCAGCGGGTCCGCCTGACTGATAATACGTCACGGTGACGAAATGTCCGGGTGTCGCCGCATGGGTTACTGTGCGGCAAGGTTACCGATTATCTTCCCGCGCACAGCTTCCGAGGAACAGGAAGCGTGGCGTCGCGCTCCGAAGATCCGCCAACATCGTTCTGGCGGCGCTGCGGCTCAGTCCGGGGCAGCCAACTGCGCCAGCACCTGCTTGTGCATCCTGGCGTCGAAAGCCACCAGTCGCACCTCGTCGACGCGAGTGTCGAGGGCGGCAATGGTTTCGATGGCGGCGGCGATGGCGTCGTGCTGCGGCCAGCCGTAGGCCCCGGCGCTGATGAGCGGAAAGGCGACGACTCGCGCGCCGAGTTCGTCGGCAACCTCCAAGGCCCGTCGGTAGCAGGACTCCAGCAGTGAACGGTCTGTCTGTCCGGCGTTGAAATTCGGGCCGACCGTGTGAATGACCCACCGGGCAGGCAGGTCGCCTGCTGTCGTCCATCCTGCGTCACCGGTGGCCAGCCCATTGGGGAACCTCTTGACGCAGTCGCGCAGAATGGCGGCGCCACCGGCGCGATGGATCGCGCCATCCGCGCCGCCACCGCCGCGCATAGCGGTGTTGGCGGGATTGACTACGGCGTCGACTTGCTGCTCGGTGATGTCGCCGCGAACCGCGGTGATTGTCGGCACGCTGCTCAGTATGCCTGCGTGAGCGTGACGGGTCGCCGCGATCCGCTCCATATCGCGGCCAACCCGTCATGCTCAGCGTCATCGACGCTGCAGCACTATCGCTTTACCGTTGCGGCGGCGGCGGCGCTACCGGCTGACAGGCATTGGCACCCGGATTCCACCAGTTGCCAGGACCGCAATTGGGCGGCGCTGACGGCTGGCAGGCATTGGCACCCGGGTTCCAGAAGTTGCCCGGTCCGCAATCAGGCGGTTGAGCCGAGCCAACGCCGGGCGCTACCGCTGCCACATACACGCCCGGTGCGAACGCCACGGCCGCGGCGCATGCCATGCGAAAAACGAACTTCCCCATGATTGCCTCCCCTCGAAAGTGTCCAGATCCCCGATCTGGATGTCGATTCATTAGCACTACCCCCTCCGGCGGAGGCGCAATCACGAATTCCACCGGGTGCGGCGGGACACTAATACGTCACGGTGACGAATTGAAGCCCCGAAGCAGGGCACGTGACAGTCGCTGTGCGGCACGCTGGACACGCCACCATGGCGCCGTCTGAAACGATGGACGGGTTGATTTCGCTCGATGCAAGAGGACTCGCGGTCACCAGCCATGACACCTTCTCGCCCGGTATCGGCCACCGGTGATACCGCGGTACCCGGCGATGACACCGGCATCGCGTTGCCGGTCGGCCCCGAAGAGATGTTGAGCCGTGGGAGCGGATTTCTCACCCGCGCGCTGCGCGGGTACGGAACTCTGGCGGCCGACAATGCGGTAGCGAACATCACCGATTTCGCGGAGGTCGGCGGCGGAAGCACCGGCCGCAAGGCCCGGCTGTCGATCGAGTACGCCGGTTGTGATCCCCAGCTGCCCACCGAACTGTTCGTGAAGTTCTCCCGCGACCTCGATGACCCCGTTCGCGATGTCGGCAGAACCCAGATGAAGGCCGAGGTTCGCTTTGCCGCGTTGGCGCGCACACCCGGATTTCCGATCACCGTGCCGGCCACACTGTTCGCCGACTATCACAGCGAGTCCGGCACCGGGCTGCTGATCAGCGAGCGGATCATGTTTGGTGACAACGGAATCGAACAACAACACCACAAGTGCCTGGACTATGAGATGCCTGATCCGCTGGAGCACTACCGGGCCATGACGGTCTCGCTGGCCAGACTGGCCGGCTGGGATCGCAGCGGTGCCGCCGGCGGTGCGATCGACGCCTTCCCCGTCGACCTTCAAGGGGCCACCGTCGGCGAGCGGCGTCCGCTCAGCGAAGACAGATTGGCGCGGCAGCTGGCACGTCTCACCGACTTCACCAGCACCCATCCCGGGCTGTTCCCGGCCGGGGTCCGCGCCTCGCACTTCCTGTCGGACTTCGCCGAGCAGGCACCTAGGATCGTTCAGGCCGAAGCGGCGGTGTGGCGGCACCTGGCAGCTGATCAGAATCACATCGCGCTGTGCCATTGGAACGCCAACGTCGACAACGCGTGGTTCTGGCGTGACGCCGACGATGTTCTGCAGTGCGGCTTGATGGACTGGGGATGCGTCAGTCAGATGAATGTGGCGATGGCGCTGTGGGGTGCGATGTCGGCGGCCGAGATCACCTTATGGAATGAACATTTCGATGCACTGGTGACGCTGTTCGTCACCGAGTTGGCCGCAGCCGGTGGCCCGCTGATCGACCCGGGCGAACTGACCCGCCAGGTCCTGATCTATGCGGGCATCATGGGGGTCAGCTGGCTGCTTGACGTGCCGGCACTGATCTGCACCCGCCTGGGCGAATCAGCCCGGGCGATGACCCGGTACGACGCGCCAATCAAACACGACGAAAGCGTCCGCGCCCCGCTGCAGATGTTGGTCAACGTGCTCAACCTGTGGCAGACGCGTGAAATCGGCGCACTGCTGGCCGGCCTTTGACGGCCCACGCTGGACGGCGGATCACCCGACCGCGGGCACATCCACCAGGCCGGTGAACCCGCTGGGACCGTGCGGCCCGATCGCCAGTTGCTCGAGCACCCCGATCCCGGTCCGCTCCCCCCACCGCGCCCGCATCACCTGCTGGACATGAATGTTGTCCAGTGCGAGGTTGTCGAGCTCGGCGACCGGGCTCTGCTCGCCGCCGACGGCGAGTTCGTCGTGCCACAAGCCGTGTGACCACTGTGGATGGAAGTAGCCAGCTCCCTTCATCCGGAAGGTCAGCAACGGTTCCAGCTTGATGGTTTCCGTGGCCTCACCGCGCCGGAAGTCCAGGCGCGCCCCCCGAGAGCGGCGCAGGCCCGGGGCCCAGTCGATGGTGTGGCTGATGTCGAGGTGCTCGATGCGGTCCTGGGGGCCGTAGACCGGATCGCCGGGCCGCAGAATGGGCAGCACCGCCCCGCTTTGAGCCCACGAGGCCCCGGTGTGATCCTCGAAGGTCAGGTAGTGCAACGCGACGTCGTCGAAATTCAACGGGGCCCAGAGAAAAAATATCTGGCCCGCCGACGGTTCGGGCGCCGCTGAAGCCGGCAGCCCCACCGGACGCAGACCCCAGGAGCGGTCCTTGGTGCCGTAGACGGTCCGGGTGTCGAAGTCGTTGGTGGCGCCGTCGACGGTCACCGATCCCGACCACCGGCCCAGCTGGGAGGCACGCGTCATGTCGATGGCCAACCGCGTACCCACATACCGGGTCTGGCGGGGTTCCTCGCAACCGGCGGTGCGCGCCGTGAACGTCATATCGGCGCTCAGCCCGTACTCGGGCGCGTCGACGACGACACGGTTGATGCGCATCGGTTCGACGATCTCGATGCTGATGGGCCCGATCGCCGTCTGGGTGCGATCCAACGGCGCACGGCCGGAGGCGAAAACTGAGCGCTGCACCCCGTCGCTGACCACACTGAGCGCGGCGTCGATGACACCTCGGTTTGGGTAGATGCCCAGTGCCACTGCGAAATAGAAGTCTTCGGTGTAGCCGTTGAACCAGAACCTGTCGTAGTGGTCGGGGTTGCCGTTGCCGGCGTGTGCCAGTGCCACCGGTGTCTGATGCACGGGGTAGTCGTCGAACGGTGTCAACACGGCGCTGTCCTAGCCGTCCAGCAGTGCCTCGGTGCCCAGATCGCTGATCTGCGCGCACGCCCGGCGAATCATCGTCAGGAACATCTGGTCGCCACGCTCGGTGCGTTCGACCAGCATGGCGGCCGGCGCCAGGAAGAACACCGCGTAGGCGGCCTGGCGTCGATAGTCGTTCCAGCACTGCGCCCAGTCGTAGCCGGACACTCCGGCGGCGGTCAGCGCGTCGAAGTAGCAGCGGACCAGTTCCTGCTCGTGGGCCGCCCGCAGTTCCGGATCCAGTGCGGTGCCGAGCAGGAACGCCACATCGATCAACCCGTTTCCCCGGTCTACGGTCTGCCAATCGACCACCGCCACCGGCACCTCGCCGCCCTTGGCGTCGAAGAGCATGTTGTCGGTTCGAAAGTCGCCGTGTACGACGGTGATCGGGCCTTGCGGTTCGGCGGGTTGTTGCGCGTGGACGCTGAGCCGGCGCATCCGCCCGGTGATGTCGGGTCCCAGCTCAGCGGCGTAGCGCTCGCAGAACTGGTCGATCAACAGCGGAACGACCTCGGCGAGGATATCGGCCGTGTTGCGGCCATGGTTGAGCCAGTCGTGATCATCGAACTCCGCGCGGCCCCAGAACGGCGCGTGCAATGCCGCCGCCTGAGCCAGCGCGCAGCGCGCGTGCTCGACGGTGAATCCGCTGAGCTGGTCGACCGCGGCCACCGGTGTCATGTTCTCCAGGAGCAGCACGAACTGGCCTGTGGCGGGGTCGATGTCACTGTAGAGGTAGCCCGGTGTCGCCACGGTGGTCCGGTCGCGCAGGTTCTGGTAGAAGCGGACCTCACGCTCGTAGAGTCGCTGCATGACGGCGGCCTGGCGGCTGTTGGGGTCATCAGCCGGTAGTTTGGCCACCACACTGGCCGGCCCGTCCGAATCGGCCCGGTCGTAGCTGAGGGCGAAAACCAGGGTGTCCGCGACCTGGCCGGTGCCGATCGGCGCGGCGGTCACGGCGGTCACCGTGGCGTCGGTAAGGGCCCCGCAGTGGCGCAGTACCTGGGTGAACCATTCTGCGCTCATGTCGTGGCGGTCGACGAGCGGCGGAGGAAGCGCGACGGTGCTCACAGCTAGCACCATAACCGCAGGACTGTCCCGGTCACAGTTCAACCGGTGCCGCCGGCGGCATCAATCGCCCGGTGGATCCGCTGCTGACTCACCGGACGCGAAGTGCCGAGCTGTTGCGCCCACAGGCTGACGCGCAGTTCTTCGATCTGCCAACCGATGTCGCGCACATCGGCAGCGGTGCGGCGAGCCAGGGGCAGGCCGGCGAGCAGTTCCTCATAAGCGTCCTGCACGGCGTGTACCTGGGCCATCCGCTGCCGGTCGGCGCTGCCGGCGCGCGGCAGCTGCTCCAGGCGCCGCCGGATCGCAGCCAGATAGCGGGTGAAGTCGGCCAGTCGTGCGCGACCCGCCGCGGTGACGAAGCCGGGCGCCAACAGCCGGTGCAGCTGGTCGCGAATATCGGCGACGGCGTCGCGATGGGCGGCCGGCGGCTGCGCGGGCACCAGCAGATCGACGTCGCGCGCGGCAGCGAGCAGCTTCTCGACACGAACCACGATGTCCTGCGTCGTTGCCTTCAGGGCCTCGCCCACCGCGGCCCGCAGCGTGGCAAACGCCTCGCGCGTCCACACCGGACCGTCCATCAGCGACTCGACCGCCGCGTCGGTGCAGTCATCGAGCAGGGCGGTCAGTGACCCGTCCGGATTGGCCTTCAGTGCCAACCGGGTGCCCGGATCCAGCTGCCGCTCGATCGCCTTGATCGGAGATGGGACGCAGCAGCGCAGCAGCCGCCGGATGCCGGCCGTCATGGCCGCGGCCTGTTCGCCCTCGGTGGCGAAGACTCGTAGGTCGGTGGCGGCTCCGGTGTCGACGAACGCCGGATAGCCCCGGACCACGCGCCCGCCGACCACGTGCTCGACCACCCGCGGCAGTTCCTCGAGGTCGGCGGGCCAGTCGCGCAGTCCGCTGCGCTGCAGCTCACCGGCGACCACCCCGGCAACCGCATCCCGCGCCGACGCGGCGAAGCGCTCCTGCAGGGCGCCCAGGTTGTCCCCGCGCGCCAACTCCGAGCCGTCGGCAGCTTCGACGCTGAACGTCACCCGCAGATGGGCAGGCAGCCTGCTCAGATCGAACGACTCGATGGGCACCAGGACACCGGTGCGCCGGCGCAGCTCGCGTTGCAGCGCCACCAGCAGCGAGCCGCCGTCGGGATCGAGTGCGGGCAGCACCGCGCGGGCGGTGTCGGGGGCGGGCACGAAGTTCCGCCGCAGCTCCTTCGGCAACGAGCGGATCAGCGCGGTCACCAACTCCTCGCGCAGCGCCGGCACCTGCCAGGTGAAGGCGTCACCGCCGAGCCGGGCCAGCACATCGATCGGCACATGCACCGTGACGCCGTCGTCGGCGGCGTCGGGCTCGAACCGGTAGCTCAGCGGCAGGCTGGCATCACCGGTCTGCCAGCTGTCGGGCCGGCCGGCGACAACCTCGCCATCGGCACGCAGCAGATCGTCACGGCTCAACGTCAACAGGTCCGGGGTCTGACGCCGTTGCTTCTTCCACCAGCCGTCGAAGTGCCGGGCGGAGACCACATCGGCCGGTATCCGGGCGTCATAGAACGCATAGATCTCGTCGTCGTCGACGATCAGATCGCGACGGCGGGCCCGGTCCTGCAATTCGTCCAGCTCGGCCCGCAACCGCGCGTTGTCGGCCGAGAAACCGTGACGGCTCTGCCAGTCGTCCTCCACCAGCGCGTGCCGGATGAACAGCTCGCGCGCCAGCGTCGGCTCGACCCGGGAATAGCCGACCCGGCGCCGCGCCACCAGCGGCAGGCCGTACAGCGTCACCCGTTCGTAGGCCAGCACCTCACCGCGCTGCGCATCCCAGTGCGGTTCGCTGTAGCTGCGCTGCACCAACTCCCCCGCCATCCGCTCGATGACCTCGGGCTGGATGCGCGCCGCGGTGCGCCCGTAGAGCCGGCTGGTCTCGACCAGCTCGGCCACCACCACCCACCGCGGCGGTCGTTTGGCCAGCACCGATCCGGGCGCCAACACGAACCGGGAGTTGCGCGCCCCCAGATAGTCGCGCCCGTCCACGCGGCGCATACCCACGTGCGACAGCAACCCGGCCAGCAGCGCCGCGTGCACGCGGGCCCGACCCGCGGGCTCGTCGACGTCGACCCCGGACTCATCCAGGCCCAGATCCCGCGCGACGCTGCGCAACTGCCCCACCAGATCCTGCCACTCGCGGATTCGCAGATAATGCAGGAACTCGTTCCGGCACATCTTCCGGAACGCACTGCCGCTCAGCGCCTTTCGCTGTTCATTGAGATACCGCCACAGATTCAGGTAGGACATGAAGTCCGACTCGTCATCGGCAAAGCGGGCGTGCTGGGCGCGGGCGGCCTCCTGCCGGTCGGTGGGGCGTTCCCGCGGATCGGGGATCGTCAGCGCCGCCGCTACCACCAGCACCTCGCGCACACATCCCTCGGTGCCGGCCGCCAGGATCATCCGGCCCAGCCGCGGGTCGACGGGCAGCCGGGCCAACCGGCGACCCAGATCGGTGATCTGCCCCTGCGCGTCGAACGCGCCGAGTTCGACCAGCAGTGCCATCCCGTCGCGGATGCTGCGCGCATCCGGTGGATCCAGAAACGGGAAGTCCGCGACCTCACCGAGTCGCAGCGCAGCCATCTGCAGCAACACTGCGGCGAGATTGGTGCGCAGCACCTCCGGGTCGGTATAGGCCGGCCGCGCCTCGAAGTCGGCCTGCGAGTACAGCCGGATACACACCCCCGGGGCGGTGCGTCCACAGCGTCCGGACCGCTGGGCGGCCGACGCCTGCGAGATCGGCTCGATCGGCAGCCGCTGCACCTTCAATCGCCTGCTGTAGCGCGAGATGCGGGCGTTGCCCGGGTCGATGACGTAGCGGATGCCGGGCACCGTCAGCGAGGTCTCGGCCACATTGGTGGCCAGGACCACGCGCCGGGTGATACTCGATGCGGTCCGCCGGTTGAATACCTTCTGTTGTTCGGCGGTCGGCAGCCGGGCATACAGCGGCAATACCTCAAGGGGGTGGCCGCCCGGACGCAGTCCTTGCAATGCGTCGGCGGTATCGCGGATTTCCCGTTCACCGGACAAAAAGACCAGGATGTCGCCGGGCGGCTCCGCCGCCAGTTCCCCGATCGCGTCGATGATCGCCTCGATCTCGTCGCGCGTCTCGGTGCGTACGATCTCCTGATCGGGATCGTCAGGATCTTCGGCCGCGTTCGTCGTGACCGCGACTTCCAGTGGGCGGTAACGGATCTCCACCGGGTAGGTCCGGCCGGACACCTCGATGATGGGAGCCCCGCCGCCGAAGTGCGCCGCGAAGCGCTGCGGCTCGATGGTCGCCGAGGTGATGATCAGCTTCAGGTCGGGCCGCCGGGGCAGCAGCTGACGCAGGTAGCCGAGCAGGAAGTCGATGTTGAGGCTGCGTTCGTGGGCCTCGTCGAGAATCACCGTGTCGTAGCGCAGCAACCGCCGATCCCGCTGGATCTCGGCAAGCAGGATCCCGTCGGTCATCAGCTTGACCAGGGTGCGGTCACTGACCCGGTCGGTGAAACGCACGCTGTAACCGACGGCGTCGCCGAGCGGCACCGACAGTTCGTCGGCGATGCGCTGCCCGACCGTTCGCGCGGCGAGCCGGCGCGGCTGGGTGTGGCCGATCATGCCGCGGATGCCCCGGCCGATCTCGAGGCAGATCTTGGGAAGCTGCGTCGTCTTGCCCGACCCGGTTGCCCCGGCCACCACCACCACTTGGTGCGCCCGGATCGCCTCGGCGATCTCATCACGCCGATCGCTGACCGGCAGGTCGGGATAGCTGATCGCCGGCACGGCGGCGCGCCGGGCGGCGACGACTGCCTCGGCGGCGGTGAGCTGCTCGGCCAGCTGCCGCAGCTGCTGCGGCCGGCCATCACGCAGCTGCTTGAGGCGCCTGCCGAAGTGCGCGGCGTCGCGAATGGTCAGGCCGTCGAGCCGGCTGCGCAAGGCTGCTACGGAGGGCTCGGGCACGCCGCCGAGGATAGAGGTCGTGAGACCGCCGACCACCGGCTAACCGTCGGTACCGGTCAGTACCGATCCGGCGACAACGTCGGGCCGGCCGCGCACTTGTTGACTCAAGTCAGTCAACATGGTTACCGTCCATGATCCGGGCCCCCGAATTGAACGGACTGAGGATGCGCAGAATAGTTCAGTTCTCCACCGGCAACGTCGGCCGCCATTCGTTGTGGGCGATCATCGGCCGGCCGGATCTGGAGCTGGTGGGCGTGCACGCCTCGAGTCCGGACAAGATCGGTCGTGATGCCGCCGAACTCTGCGGCCGCCGTGAACCCACCGGAGTGCTCGCCACCGACGATATCGATGCGCTGCTGGCACTCGGCGCAGACTGCGTGGTGTACACGGCGCAGGCCGAAACACGTCCGCTCGAAGCGATCGAACAGCTGGCGACGTTCTTGTCCGCCGGCGTCAACGTCGTCGCCTCGTCGCTGGTCTGGATGGTCACGCCGCACCAGGCCGACGACTGGCTGCGTGAACCGCTCGCGCAGGCGTGCAAAGCCGGCAACGCGTCGCTCTACGTCAACGGAGTGGATCCCGGGTATTCCGGCGACACCGAGGCGCTGGCGGCCATGAGCTTGGCCACCCGCATCACATCCGTGACCGTGCAAGAGATCTTCGACTACGGCAACTACGACGACTTCGAATTCACTGGAAAGACCATGGGTTCGGACTGCCCCGCGACAGCGACGTGACGCCGGCATTGTTCTTGCCCGGCGTGATCAGCTCGATGTGGGGTGGCCCGGTGCGAAATCTGGCCCGACATCTGGGAATCGAGCTGGACGAGGTACGGCAACGCGCCGATGCCTGGTACGCCACCGATCACATCGAATGCGCCATGACCTCGGTGGAGCCCGGGCAGCTGGCCGCCGCCCGGTTCGCCGTCGAGGGAGTGATCAACGGTGCACCGGTCATCACCATGGAGCACATCACCCGCCTCACTCCGGCGTCGGCGCCCGACTGGGAGTACCCACCGGACGGCCAGATCGGAATACACCGGGTCGTCGTCGAAGGTGAGCCGCGGGTGGAGATCAACACCGCGCTCTCGCACCCCGCCTACGACCCGACCGACGCCGGCTGTATCTCCACGGCGGCGCGCATCGTCAACGTGATCGACTGGGTCTGTGATGCTCCGGCCGGGCTGATCGCCGTCGAGGACATCCCCCAGGTCGCCATGGTCAAAGGACTGATCTGGTGAGTACCGGCCCGACGCGCAACCAGGTGTCGGTCGCCGCGCTCTAGGCTCCGGCAGGCACCTGACGAACTTTACAATTCTGCACCAAACTGTCACTCTTGCGGTCGGGGCGGGGTGGGCGAATCCGCTCGAATAAGCCCTACGGCAACGCATCGACAAGCGAGGAGTCAGCGGGTGGCAGGCAGCGAATTCTCCGGCCGCACCATGGTGGTGTCCGGCGGCAGCCGTGGTATCGGATTGGCGATCGGCCTGGGCGCCGCTCGGTTGGGTGCCAACGTGGTGCTGCTGGCCAAGACCGCCGAACCGCACCCGCGCCTGCCCGGCACGGTGCACACCGCCGCGGCCGAGATCGAAGCGGCCGGCGGCAAAGCCCTGGCCGTCGTCGGTGACGTGCGCAGCGAAGACGACGTGCAGCGCGCCGTCGATGCCGCAGTGGACCGGTTCGGCGGCATCGACATCTGCGTGAACAACGCCAGCTCGATCGCCACCGAACCGACGGACAAGCTGTCCGCCAAGAAGTTCGACCTGATGCAGGACATCAACGTCCGCGGGACGTTCCTACTGACCAAGGCGTGCCTGCCGCACCTGCAGCGCTCTGCTGCACCGCACGTGTTGACGATCGCTCCCCCGATCAACATGAACCCGTACTGGCTGGGTGTGCACCCGTCCTACACGCTGTCCAAGTACGGCATGACGTTGTTGACCCTGGGCTGGGCCGCCGAATACGCCGACGCCGGCATCGCGGCCAACTGCCTGTGGCCGGAGACCTACATCGCGACATCGGCGGTGGCCAACTCCCCCGACGGCGGCCAGTTGCTGGAGAAGGCACGCAGCCCGCAGATCATGGCGGACGCCGCCGTGGCGATCCTGCGCCGCCCGGCCGCAGAAGCCAACGGACAGTGCTTCATCGATGCCGACGTGCTGGCCGAGAACGGCGTGACGGACTTCTCGGTCTACGGCGGTGGGCCCGAGCCGCTGATGGACTTCTTTGTCGACAGGCAGCCTCAGCGCAGGTAGACCTCGCTGCCGCTGGGATATCCGCCACCGGTGGTGGTGATGTGGACATGGTCGTAGTGGCCGTAGCCGCCGCGCTGCGCCCCGCCGCCGGGCGTGTAGTACATCCCGCGCCAGATGGCGTCTTGCAGGCCGAACCGATCGGCGTTCTCCATCACGTAGGCCACGATCGCGTCGCCGAGTGCGATGCCGTCGGCGCTGCCGGGGTTGGGGATCATGACATCGAGCGCCAGGCCGTTGGGGTGCCAGCGCAAGGCGTCGGCGCGCACACCACCGATCTGGTGGATCTGCGGAAAGGCGTCGCTGATGCTGCGGGCGGCCAGGATCGTCTTGACCTGAAGACCGCGTTCGGAGGCGACCCCGGCGGGCAAAAAGCGCGACACCATCCGCATTCGTGAGGCCGCGGCAACGCCTTCCGGACTGCCCTGCCGCAGGTAATCGGCCGGGGCCGCAACCAACTGCAATCCGCCCGGTGAATCGTCCACAGCAACCACCGGATCGGCTTCTTTCGCGCCCGTAGTATTGGCGCTGCCTCCCACAGCAAAGAACATTGCTGCTGGTGCGATGAGCGCAGCCATCCAAACCGATGACCGTTGACGCTTCCTGGCTAACTCATGTCGGCCCACGGGAAGACAGGATACGAGAAATTCGGCTAATAGTCACAAATTTATAAACCTCATAAATTCCTTATGTCTGACTGGTCACACCGGAATGGGTTTCCCGCTGCCCCGAATTCGCCATTCACCGAGGTGGACGGCGCGCGCCCGAGCGCACCGGTGACCGCAAAGGAAGCCCACCTAACCAGCTGGGTCTAGACTGCAACTCATGAAGTCGACGACCCTCGCCGCGGCGGTCCTGGGCTTGGCGGTGGCGCTGGCCGCACCGGCGCAGGCCGACCCCGACATTGATTTTGCCCACGAACTGCACACCTACGGCATCTACGGCCCCCGGGACTACAACGCGTGGCTGGGCAAGATCGTCTGCGAGCGCCTCGACAAGGGCGTGGACGGCGACGCGGCCAAGTCGGTCCGCTTCATCACCCCGAACCTGCAGAAGGGCACCACCCAGCCGCAGGTCTGGCAGTTCCTGGGCGCGGCCATCCACACCTACTGCCCGGACAAGCGGCCGGTGCTGGAACAGGCCGCCGCCCAGCACGGCTGATGAACGTCAGCCGGCTCTGGCAGAACAGGCTCTTCTCTCGGACCGTGGGCGCGGCCTATGCCCGCGCGATCGAACGCCCCGCGTTGGCCCGCGTCTTCGGCCGGCTGCTCTTCGGCACCGACGTCGACCGCATCTATCAGGCCATGGACGTCGTCGCGGAGCTGCCTGACGGCTCGGCTGTACTCGATGTGCCCTGCGGCGGCGGCATCACCATCGCCCGCCTGCTTCCCGGCAAACGCGTGCGCTACGTGGCGATGGATATCTCGCCGGGCATGCTCGACCACGCCCGCCGGCGACTGCCGCATAGCCCCGTCGAGTTCGTCGAGGGCAGCATCGAAGCGATCCCGTTCGCCGACGACGAGTTCGACCTGTGCGTGAGCTTCAACGGGCTGCACTGTCTACCCGACCCGGCCGCTGCCATCCGTGAGATCGCCCGTTGCCTCAAACCGGGCGGCCGGCTGGTCGGCGATTTCGCCACCCGCGGGCAGGTTCCCCGTGCCGACGCCTACATGGTGCTGATGCGGGCCAGCGGCACCTTCGGGCCCGGCGGCACCCTGGCCGACGCCCGGCGGTGGTTCACCGACGCCGGCCTCACGATTGACGAGCTCGAATGTTCCGGCGCGATCACCCATTTCGCCGTCCACAAATAGTTAGAGCCGATTTCCTGCTGGCCGCGCCGCTGATGCGGACTAAGGTCGGTGGTATCCCGATTCGCCCAGCGAGAGGGGCCACCATGGCCGAGCAGACCATTCTCGACAGCTTCGGAACCAAAGACCAGCTGTCCGTCGACGACACCCGCTATCAGATCCGGCGTCTCGATCGCATCGACGGCTCGGCGCGATTGCCCTACAGCCTCAAGGTGCTGCTGGAGGATCTGCTGCGCAACGAGGACGGCCGGCTGGTGACCACCGATCAGATCAACGCGATGGCCGCCTGGGACCCGAAAGCCGAGCACGGCCGCGAGATCGCCTACACCCCGGCCCGCGTGCTGATGCAGGACTTCACCGGCGTCCCGTGCGTCGTCGACCTGGTGGCGATGCGCGACGCGATCGCGGAGCTGGGCGGCGACACCAAACGCATCAACCCGCTGTGCCCGACCGAGCTGGTGATCGACCACTCGGTGATCGCCGACGTCTTCGGCCGCGCCGACGCGTTCGCCATCAACGCCGAACTGGAGTTCGAGCGCAACGCCGAGCGTTACCAACTGCTGCGCTGGGGCCAGCAGGCCTTCGACGACTTCTCGGTGGTGCCGCCCGACACCGGCATCTGCCACCAGGTCAACCTGGAATACCTGGCCCGCGTGGTGTTCACCCGTGACACCGACGAAGGGCCGCAGGCCTACCCGGACACGCTGGTCGGCACCGACTCGCACACCCCGATGATCAACGGCCTCGGCGTGCTGGGCTGGGGTGTCGGCGGCATCGAAGCCGAGGCGGCCATGCTGGGGCAACCGATGAGCATGCTGATCCCCCAGGTGGTCGGTCTGAAGCTCAGCGGCGAACTGCAGCCCGGCACCACCGCCACCGACCTGGTACTTACCGTCGCCGAACTGTTGCGGCGCACCGGCGTGGTGGGCAAGTTCGTCGAATTCTTCGGCCCCGGCGTAGCCAATGTGCCGTTGGCGAACCGGGCCACCATCGGCAACATGAGCCCGGAGTACGGGGCTACCTGCGCGATCTTCCCGATCGACGGCGTCACCTGCGACTACCTGCGCCTGACCGGGCGCTCGGAGCACCAGATCAAGCTGGTCGAGGCCTACGCCAAAGAACAGGGCATGTGGCACGAGCCCGACCGTGAGCCCACCTACTCGCAGATCCTGGAGCTGGACCTCAGCACCGTCGAGCCGTCGATCGCCGGGCCCAAACGTCCGCAGGACCGCATCCCGCTGCGGTTGGCTCCGCAGACGGTCTGCGCACTGCTCGGCGGCACCGAAACCACCGAACAGGCGCTGTCAGACCTCGACGAAGCGTCCGCGGACTCCTTCCCCGCCAGCGACCCCATCGCCTTCGGTGACCGGTCGCAGCCCGAGGGCAAACCACGCCTGCCGGACAGCGACTGCGCCGCCCTGGACTGGCCGTCGGAGTCGGTGGCCGTCGAGCTCGCCGACGGCACCCGCACCGACATCGGCAACGGCGATGTGGTGATCGCCGCCATCACCTCGTGCACCAATACTTCCAACCCGTCGGTGATGGTGGGTGCGGCGCTGCTGGCGCGCAACGCCGTCGACAAGGGGCTGTCGCGCAAGCCGTGGGTGAAGACCACCCTGGCACCCGGATCGCGGGTGGTAACCGACTACTACGACCGCGCCGGCCTGACCCCGTACCTGGACAAGCTGGGCTTCAACCTGGTCGGCTACGGCTGCACCACCTGCATCGGCAACTCCGGCCCGCTGATCCCCGAGGTGGGCAAGGCCGTCGTCGACAACGACCTGACCGTGTGTTCGGTGCTGTCCGGCAACCGAAACTTCGAGGGCCGTATCCACCCGGACACCCGGATGAACTTCCTGGCTTCGCCGCCGCTGGTGGTCGCCTATGCACTGGCTGGCACGCTGCGGATCAATCTGCTCACCGACCCGATCGGAACCGGCAGCGACGGCGAGCCGGTGTATCTGCGTGACCTCTGGCCCACCACCGAGGAGATCGCCGCGGTGGTGGACGACAATCTGCAGGCCGAGATGTTCACCGCCAGCTACGCCGATGTCTTCACCGGCGACGAGCGCTGGCGCGGAATGACGGTGCCGGAGGGCGACACGTTCTCCTGGGATCCCGACTCCACCTATGTGCGCCAGCCGCCGTACTTCGACGGCATGACCCGCGAACCGCAACCCGTCACCGACATCACCGGGGCCCGGGTGCTGGCCAAACTCGGCGACTCGGTCACCACCGACCACATCAGCCCGGCCGGGTCGATCCGGTATGACTCACCCGCGGGAAAGTACTTGTCCGCGCACGGTATTGAGCGCAAGGATTTCAACTCCTACGGCTCCCGGCGCGGCAATCACGAGGTGATGATCCGCGGCACGTTCGCTAACGTCCGGCTGCGCAACGAGCTGGCGCCCGGCACCGAGGGCGGCTTCACCCGCGACTTCACCCAACCGGACGCTCCGGTCAGCACCATCTACGACGCGTCGGTCAACTACCTCGACGCCGGGGTGCCGTTGGTGATCCTGGCCGGCAAGGAATACGGGTCCGGCTCGTCCCGCGACTGGGCCGCCAAGGGCACCGTGCTGCTTGGCGTGCGAGCGGTGCTGGCGGTGTCCTACGAGCGCATCCACCGCTCCAACCTGATCGGGATGGGGGTCCTGCCGCTGCAGTTCCCCGACGGCGCCGACGCCGACTCGCTCGGCCTGACCGGTGAGGAGACCTTCGACATCACCGGCGTGACCGCCCTGGACGACGCCATCCCCGACACGGTGCACGTGAAGGCGGGATCGGTGGAGTTCGACGCCAAGGTGCGCATCGACACCCCCGGTGAGGCCGACTACTACCGGCACGGCGGCATCATGCAGTACGTGCTGCGGCAGCTGCTCGACTGAATCGCAAGAACATCGTTGCGCGATCTACTTCCGGCGGGGTGGACGGCAGCGTAGAGATCGGTGTCGAATGCCCCTAACCCGCCATCGCGGAATGCGGCCCGGTGGTATACCCAGACACGCTTTCACTACGCGATGAAAGGGGCGGGAGCCGGGTGGGCGCAACGATGACAGGGCCGACGACCGGCACCCGGGAGGCGGTACGGACACTCAACCCGGGCTATTTCGCGCTGGTGATGGCCAGTGGAATGGTGTCGATGGCCATGTACCACCAGGACGCCTACTGGTTGTCGGTCCCGTTGCTGTGGGTGACGGTGCTGTCCTATCTGGTCCTGGTGGCGGTATCGGCGGTGCGGCTCATCGCCTTTCGCCACGAATTCCGGGCCGACCTGTCGGACTCCGGTCGTGCGTTCGGGTTGTTCACCTTCGTCTCGGCGACCAACGTGCTGGGGGCCCGGCTCGTCATCGACGGTCACACCGGTGTTGCGGTCGGCCTGCTGTCGGTCAGCACGCTGGCCTGGCTGGTGCTCGGCTATCTCATTCCCTGGACCGCTGTGCTGGGCACCTCGGAGCGGCCGGTGGTGCGGCGCGCCAACGGCACCTGGTTCATCTGGGTGGTCGCCAGCCAGTCCATCGCGGTGCTGGCCGCGGTCCTCGAGGTGGAGATCGATGAGCCCTGGCGTCAGAGTCTGGCGCTGCTGGCGGTGGTCTCGTGGTCGATCGGGGTGTTCCTCTACGGCGCCGCCGGGATCTTCGTGGCGCTGCGCCTGCTGCTCTATCCGCTGTTGCCACGGGATCTCATCCCGCAGTACTGGGTGGCGATGGGCGCCTGTGCGATCACCGTCCTGGCAGGCGCACGGATCGTCGAGATGGCCGAGGCGCCGATGGTCACCGCGACCCGCGGCCTCATCGCCGGAACGTCGGTGATGTTCTGGGCCTTCGGCACCTGGCTGATCCCGCCGTTGATCGCCGCCGGCGTGTGGCGGCATGTGGTGCACCACATCCCACTGCGCTATGAGGCCCCGTGGTGGAGCGTGATTTTTCCGCTCGGGATGTACGGGGTGGGCAGCCACTACCTCGGGCAGGCCGACCACCTGCCGATCGTCTATTACATCGGCTCGGTGCAAAGCTGGATCGCGCTGGCCGCCTGGGTCATAACGTTTGTCCTGATGCTGCACCACCTCGCGGTGACGCTGGTCCCCGAAGCGCCCAAGCGGGCACGCTAGCCGCCCGCGGGGTTCAGCCTCGCATCAACCCAGCCGGGCGCCGTCGGCGGTGAACACGTGCAGGTCCGCCACGTCGAGCTGCAGCGACAACCGGGAGCCCCGGTCCACATCGGTGCCGCCCGGAACCCGGGCCACCACCGACTGCGGTGGCTGCGGGCCGACGGTCCGACCGTAAAGGTAGGCGTCGGCACCCAGTTCCTCGATGAAGTCGACCTCGACCCCGATCCCACGATCGGCCAGGTGCAGCTGCTCGGGCCGGACACCGACAATCAGTTCGGCTGCAGCGGAAGCGCTTTCGCGCGGCAGGGCCATGGTGTGGCCGCCCAGCGCGAACCCGCCCTCGACAACCGGGACGGGGAACAGGTTCATCGCCGGCGAGCCGATGAATCCGGCGACGAACACGTTGGCCGGATGGCGGTACAGTTCGCGTGGCGTTGCGCACTGCTGCAGCACCCCGTCGCGCAACACCGCCACCCGGTCCCCCATCGTCATCGCCTCCACCTGGTCGTGGGTGACGTAGACAGTGGTGATGCCCAGCCGGCGTTGGAGTTCGGCGACCTGATTGCGGGTCTGCACCCGCAGCATGGCATCCAGATTCGACAGCGGCTCGTCCATCAGGAACACCTGCGGGCGCCGCACGATTGCCCGGCCCATCGCGACCCGCTGGCGTTCACCCCCGGACAGGTCCTTGGGCTTGCGCTGCAGGTGGCCCTGCAGGCCGAGCAGTTCGGCGACCTCGAGCACCCGGGCGCGGATCTCGGCTTTCGGGGTTTTGGCGACCTTGAGCGCGAAACCCATGTTCTGCGCCACCGTCATGTGCGGGTACAGCGCATAGTTCTGGAACACCATGGCGATGTCGCGATGGCCGGGGTCGGTCTCGGTCACCTCGTCGTCGCCGATGAAGATACGGCCGGCGTCAACGGGTTCCAGGCCGGCGAGCACCCGCAGCGTGGTCGTCTTGCCGCAGCCGGACGGCCCGACCAGCACCATGAACTCGCCGTCCTCCACCGACAGGTCCAGCTTGTCCAGCGCGGGCCGGTCGGCACCGGGATAGTGCCGGGTCACCGAATCGAAAGTCACTGCCGCCACTGCGCTACCGCCCACCGAATCCGGTGGCGGCG
The DNA here is from genome assembly GCF_041287085.1 of Mycobacterium sp. pW045. NCBI lineage: Bacteria > Bacillati > Actinomycetota > Actinomycetes > Mycobacteriales > Mycobacteriaceae > Mycobacterium > Mycobacterium sp. pW045. The sequence continues at coordinate 175,229 of NZ_JBGGKU010000002.1, forward strand.
ATCCCGCTGACGAAGGCGCGCTGTGCCACGGCGTAGATCAGGATCAGCGGAGCCAACATCAGCATGGACGCCGCCATCAGCACCGGCCATTCGGCGACGTACTCCCCCTGCATCCACACCAGTCCGAGCGTAAGGGTGGCGATCTCCTCGCGCTGGATCATCAACAGCGGCCACAGGAAATCGTTCCAGACGTTGATCCAGGTCAGTACCGCCAACACCATCACCGCCGGCTTGGCGTGTGGCAGCAGAATCCGCCAGTAGACACCCCACGGCGAACAGCCGTCGAGTATGGCCGCCTCCTCGAGGTCGACGGGCAGCGTCGCGAAGAACTGCCGCATCAGATAGGTGCCGAACGCGCCGCCGAACAGTCCCGGGATGATCATCGCCCACACGGTGTCGGTCCAGCCGAACACGCGCATCAAGATGAACTGCGGAATCACCGTGACCGTCAGCGGCACCATCAACGTGGCCAGGTACAACACAAACAGGGTGTCGCGCCCGGTGAACGGCAACCGGGCGAAGGCATAGCCGGCCAGCGAGCAGAAGAAGACCTGCCCTACCGTCACACAACCGGCGTAGAGCACGGTGTTGAAGAACATCCGCCAGAACGGCATCCGGGCGAACACCTCGAGGTAGTTCGACCACTGCGGATGCGCCGGCAACAGCATCGGCAGGCTGATCTCGGCCTGGCGTTTCAGTGACCCCGACAGCGCCCACAGGATCGGGAACAGCGCACATGCCGCGACGGCGGCCAACCCGGCGTACACGCCCAGCAGTCCGGCGATGCGGTGCCGCACCCGCTGCCCCGTCACTGGTCCACCGCGTTTCGCCGCGACAACCGCAGTTGGATGATCGTCAACGCCAGCAGCACGGCGAACATCACCCACGCCAGCGCGGATGCGTAACCGAAGTCCAGGAACGCGAACGCGTGCTGAAACAGCATGATGGCCAACACATACGTGCCCGTCTCCGGGCCGCCGCTGCTGCCGGTGAGCACATAGACCAGGTCGAACGCCTGAAACGCGTTGATGACCGAGATCACCACCACGAACCAGAGTGCGCCCCGGATCATCGGCACCGTGATCGACACGAAGCGCCGCACCTCCCCGGCGCCGTCGATGCGGGCGGCCTCGTGCAGCGACTCGGGAACACCCTGCATGGCCGCCAACAGGATCACCGTCGCGAACGGCACGCTCTTCCACACGCTGACCAGGCACAGCGATGCCATCGCCCAGTGCGGCTCGGTGAGCCACGGCACCGGCGAAACGCCGACCCAGCCGAGCATGATGTTGAGCAGGCCACTGTCGGTGTTGAACACGAACTGCCACACCACCGCGATCACCACCGAGGACACCGCCAACGGCAGGAAGGCGATCGCCCGGAACAACCCGATGCCCCTGACCGCCCGGTTCAGCAATCCGGCCACCGCCAGACTGATCACCACCGTCGGCACCACCGTGCCGACGGTGAAGACCGTGGTGTTGCGGACCGCGATGCCGAACAGCGGGTCCCCGGTCAACAGATCGGAGTAGTTCGTTACGCCGACGAACTTCGGCGGCGTGAACAGATCCCACTGCTGAAAGCTCATATAGAGGGAGAACGCCAGCGGAAACGCCAGGAACACCGTGACCGCCGCCAGATTCGGGGCGATGAACCACCGGCCCGCCCGTGCCCGCCTGCGTGTCGGGTTCATGCTCGCGTGGGATTCATCGGGAAGCCAACAATTCGTCGATCTGGGGTGACAGACCGGTCTTGAGGGTGGCGGCCGGGTGCTTTCCGCGCAGCACCGGCCCGATCGCGCGGTCCATCAAAGCGTGTACCCGCTGCCAGTCCGGCGAGACCGGCAGTCCCTCGGAGTGGGCCGGGCCGCCGGTGAGCACCGCCAGATTGGTGATCCCGCGGTGGGCGGCGGTGAACCCGGGGGCGGCGATCGCGGATCGCAGCACCGGCACGAACAGCCCGGACTCTCCGATCAGCGATTGGCCCACCGGGCCCGCGGCGAACTTGACGAATTCCCACGCCTGCCGGCGGTGGCGGCTGGCGGCGGCGATCGCCAGGCCGGTGCTGCCGATGGCCGAGCGGGCGGCCAGGCCCTTGGCGGCAGCGGCCGGCCCCGTCGGCAGCACCGCCACATCGAACTGGAGATCCTCGGCCTGGGCGAAAGTCTGGTAGCGCCAATGCCCGCCCAGCGCCATCGCCGCCTTGCCCGCGGTGAACAACCCCATGGTGGACATCGCCTGGGTGTCGGAGGCGGCCGGCGCCACGCGATGCACGTTTGCCAGGTCGGCGTAGAACTGGATGCCGGCGAGGAAGGCGTCGTCGTCGTAATTGAGGTGGGTGGGGTTGAACCGCGGCACCGCCCAGGGCGTGCCGTTGTTCATGCCGAACAACGCCGCCGAATACGGCGGTGACCAGGTGTCGACGAACCCCCACCGGGTGACTCTGCCGTTGGCGGCGCGCCGGGTCAGTGCGGTTGCGGTGTCCAGGAATTCCCCGAAGGACCACGGCTCATCCCAGCGTCCCGGCGGCGGCGGAACGCCGGCCTCGGCGAAGATCGCGGTGTTGTAGAACAGGAACGCCCCCGACCACTGCTCCGGAAAGGCGTACTGGCCGCCGTTGAAGCTGAACGTCTCATACAGTGCCGGGATGCTGTCGGCGCGCAACGCCGCGGCGAACTCGCGGTCGGTGTCCAGCAGCGTGTTCAGGTCCGCCAGCACGCCGCGTTGGGCCAGCTCGGCGTAGTTGAACTCCCAGGCCATCAGCACATCCGGGCATCTGCCGCCGGCGCAGAACGTCGAGATCTGCTGGGTGGGGTCTCCCCCGGCCAGCACGGTGCGCACCCGGATGTCGGGGTGCCGGCGCTGGAAGGCGTCCACGATGCGCATCCGGGCGTCGGCCTCCTCCGGGTTGGCCGCGAAGAAGAACCGCAGTGCGTCGTCATCGGCTCCGCACGCCGACGGCCACGGCGCCGCGGCGGCCAGCCCCAGCGCCGCGGCGCCGCGAAGCACGGTGCGGCGCCGCAACGGTGTTCCGCTCCGAGGCTGCACCGGCGCGACCGTCACACTTCGATCGGCGGGTAGAGACGTTCGAGGGTGAACTGGCGATCTCGGCGCGCGGCCCAGGCGCTGGCGGCCAGCGATACGACGAGGATGCCGGCCAGCACCGCCACCGACGTCCACAACCTGGAGTCGATACCGCCGACGGTCAACTGCCGTAAACCGTTGACGGCGTATGTCATCGGATCGTAGGGGTGCAGGATCTGGAACGGCCTGGCGGTCGTCTCCACGGGATAGACCCCGCCGGAGGACACCAGCTGGAACATCAGGAACGCCAGCGCGACCACCCGGCCGACCGCGACGCCGAGCACCGCGTTGAAGGCCTGGATCATCGCCAGGAACGACGCCGCGATCAACGCCAGGAAGGCGACCGTGCCCGCGGCGTAGCGCGCCTGCAGCCCGACCCCGAAATGCACCACCGCATACATCAGCACCACCTGGCAGACACCCAGCAGCAGCGCGGGCCAATAGGAGGCCAGCACCACCCGCACCGCGCCGAGGCCATTGACGATGGCACGAGTCTGCAACGGGGTCAGCAACATCCAAATGATCAGCGAACCGATGAACAATGCCAGCGGCAGAAAGAACGGGGCGAATCCGGTGCCGAAGGTAGCGGCGTGATGGGTGAAGTCCATATCGACCCCGACCGGGCTGGCCAGGATCTGCGACACCTCCACGCGCTGCTGGTCGGTGATCGTCGAGGCGCGCTGATCCGCCTGTCCCAGCCCGTCGGCCAACTGCCTGGCACCGTCCTCGAGTCGGTTGCTGCCGTCGGCGAGCTGGACCAGGCCGTCGCTGAGCTGGTGCGCCCCGGCGTCGAGGTCGGTTGCGCCGTCACGCAGCGCGACCAGATCATTCTTGAGTCCGCCGTCGAGGGCGTGGGTGATGAACGTGCGCAGCCCGCTACCCGGGTCGGCCAGGTCGCCCGTCAGCTTCTGGGCGTTGCCGCGCAACTGGTTCAGCCCCTCGTCGGTGGCCGGGTCGAGCCCCTTGACGGCGAGCAGCCGCTGAGCGCCGGCCAGGGTGTCGCCGAGCCCGCGCACCGCCGGGTCGGGGTTGGCGCGCAACGCGTCCACCACCTGGTTGACGATCCCGGCTGCCTGCTGGTAATTGACGTTGAGCGAGGCGATCCGGTCGGACACCGTTTTGATGTTGCCGCTCAACGCGGTCGCGGCGGCACCGGCGGCGTTCGGGTCGAAGCCCATGGCGGCGAGGTCGTCGGTCAGCTTCAGCAGTGGATCGGTGGCCTGCTGGATGCCCGCCGACAATCGCCGGCTGCCATCGGCGAGCGCGGCCGAACCGTCGCGTGCCGTGCCGAGATTGTCGGCCAACGTCTTCGAGCCCTCCGACAGCCGGCCGGCGCCGTCGGCCGCCTGCTTCACCTCGTCGGTCACCTGGGTCAGCGCGGTGCCGATCACCTGCTGGCCGACCTTGGCGCCGACCTGGTTGAGTACCTCGCGGGCGGCGTTCTGGCCCATGACCGACGCCAGGTAGTTGTTGGCGTCGTTGAACCGGAACTGGATCTGCGCCTTCTGCGGGTGCGGGCCCGCCGGTGAGACCACCGCCGTGCTGAAGTCTGGCGGCAGCGTGATCGAGAAGTAATACGTGCCGTCGGAAACCCCTTTGGCGGCTTCACTTTCCGATACCTCGTGTAGATCGAGCTGGCCGGAGTCGACCAACCCGCGAGTCACCTCGTCGCCGGCCCGCAGCTGCTGTCCCCCGACGGTGGCGCCGGTGTCGGAGTTGACCAGCGCGACCGGGATCTTGTCGATGGCGGCGAATGGATTCCAGAACGCCCACAAGTACATTGCGCCGTAGAGCAGTGGCAGCACGATGATGGTGAGCAGGGCCACCCGCGGCATGGTGCCGCGTGAATAGCGTTTCAGGTCGGTGCCCAACGACATTCCGGCGAGCATGATCAGGAGTCCCTCTTCTCGTGTCTGCCGTGACCGGTGACGTCGGCCGGTTCCAGGTGTTCGACGTGGATCTGCGCGGCAACCCCCGAGCCCTCCGGGAGCTCGTTGGCCGAGGCGGTGATCACGGTCTGGCGTTCCCCCAGCTCGACCAGTCGGCCGACCAGCACCTGGCGGTCGCGGTCGCTGGTGACCTGGTCGATGCTGCCGACCACCAGCAGCGGCGGACGCGCGGTATTAGCCAGCGCGATGCGCAACAACAGACCGGTCAGTTCGTCGAGTTGCTCGACGTAATCGTCCAGCCGGGGCGGCGGCAGGTCACCGAAGACCGGCCCGCACACGGCGTCGCGTTCGGCTTCGCCGGCGCGCCGCACCAGCCGGTACCAGGCTGCGTCCCAGCGGATCTGCTCGGTTATCAGATCGCGGACCGTGACCGACTCGAAGATCGCGTCGAGGTGTTCCACGCCGGCCAGGGCGGCGACATCGAAGATGTCGCGGGCCTTGCTGTGCCCGAACACCGTGACCGATCCCGCCGAGGGCTTCATCCGGCCCGCGAGGTTCATCAGCAACGCGGTGCGTCCCGATCCGGGCGGTCCGATCAGCAAGCTGACCCCGCCGGCGGCTACGTCCAGATCGAGCGGGCCGAAAACCCGCCCCCACGGGCCGGTCATGGTGATGCCGCGTGCCTTGACCGCCACCGGCGCCTCCGCGGGAGCCTTCGCTTCCGCCGGAGCCTTCACTTCCTCTGGCATAGGATGCCCCCTATTGACTGCCGAATCGGTTCGCGTGACCCATCCAAGCAGAACCGGACGGCGGCGATGAGCCGTCGCGGGAGTTCACGCCCGGCCGGTTTCCGGTAGCCGCAGCGTCAAGGGGCGCAGCCGGTCGGGATCGCCGACGATGTCGATGGCGTCGATGCGCCCGTCGTCACCAATGCCGATGCTCAGCACGGCCAGCAGCCGGCCCCCGGGCGCGATCGCGATGCCGGGTGCGTCGTCGACCAACAACACCGCACCGGCGCGGGCCCGGCGGGTGAAGCGGCGGGTCTCGGTGGCGATGTCGGCGGCACCACGCAGCTCGACGGGCACATCGGCGGGCACCAGCAGCGGGTCGACCCGGCGTACCACCTCCGGTGCCAGCAACTCGAGCAGCGCCGGGATGTCGCCGCCGCGCGAGGCCGCCAAAAAGGCCGACACCACCCGCAGGTGCTCGGCACGGCGCCGCGGTTCGGCGGCCGGCCCGGCGTGTAACCGTGCTCGTGCCCGACTGGCCAGCTTCTTGGCCGCATCCGCCGACCGATCCAGCGCTTCACCGACCTGCTCGAACGGTATGTCGAACACGTCGTGCAGCACGAAGGCGGCCCGCTGCGCCGGCGACAACCGATCCAGCACCACCAGCAGCGCACGGCTGACCGCATCGGAGCGCAACACCGCTTCGTCGGCGGCCGGAACGGCGGCGGCGCCGAGGGCCTCGGACAGCGGGCGCTCGCCGCGCCGGGCACGCGCCCGCACCTGATCCATCGCGGTGCGGGCGGTGATCGTGGTGAGCCAGCCGGGCAGGTTGTCCACCGCGGTGAAGTCGGCGCCGCTGGCCTTCAGCCAGGCCGACTGAACCGCGTCGTCGGCGTCGGCGCTCGATCCGAGCAGGTGGAATGCCACCGCATGCAGGCGGTGGCGAAGGTCTTCGAACTGCTCCGCCAGGACTTTCTCATCGCTCATGGGTCACCTTCGCCGTCCGGGAGTCGTCATTGGACAGGGATAGCCACATCCACCGACGAAAGGAAGACCAACATCATGAGCGTATCGACCCTCTACCTGGCGACCATCACCGTGACGGCCGTCATCACGATCGCCATCGCCGTCGCCGACTTCATTCCGGCACCGTTCGTCCTGGCCAATTCGGCCCAGGTCGGGGTGCCGCGATCGTGGCTGCCGATGCTGGGCGGGCTGAAGCTGGCCGGCGGCGCCGGTCTGCTCATCGGACTGGCGGGCGTCCCGCTCATCGGTCCGGCCGCCGCGGCCGGGCTGGTCGCCTTCTTCATCGGGGCCGTCGTGACGCATATGCGGGCCGGCGTCTGGTACAACATCGGCTTTCCCGCCGTGTACCTACTGCTGTCGACGGCGTCGCTGGTGATGTTGCTGGCCTGAGCTATCCGAACTCGGCCGCCGGATCGGTGTGACCGGCGGAACCAGCCCGGCGCGGCAGTTCCAGCACGACGTTGGTGGCTTTGACCGAGGCGACGACCAGGCTGCCGGGCTGCAACCGCAGTTCGTCGGCGGCCTCCCGGCTGACCAGCGACACCAGCCGGAAGGGACCGGCCTGCACATCGACCTGCGCCATCACCGTGTCACGAGTCACGTTGGTGACCAGCCCGACCAGCCGGTTGCGGGCGGACTGGCCCACCACCGGATTGCGCGACACCGGCTCCACCGACGCGCGCTCCTGGGCGAACCGCGCCAGCTCGGCTCCGTCGACCACCCGAGGTCCACTGCCCGTGGACGCCGACAGGCGACCGGAGTCGATCCAGCGCCGCACGGTGTCGTCGCTGACCCCGAGCAATTCGGCGACTTCGGCGATTCGAAAGCTTGGCACGCCGTTGAGCTTATCCTCGCCCCGAGTGGCGACTCAGTCTTCTGCGAAGTACCGGACCGTGGTGATCGCCCGGCCGCCGCGGTCCACGTCGGCGAACAGCACCCCGCGCTGCTGCGCAGCGGTGAGGGAAACCGCGACGGTGCGGCCGGCCGCCAGCAGCTTCGTCGGGCGGGCGCCCACCAGCCGGGCGGCGAGCTCGGCGAGATCGATGACGGTGTCATCGCCGTAAGTCATTGTCACAGCGGGTGATAGCGCCGCAGTGACAGTGGACAACTCGCCGGAGGAGACGGCGGCGAGGAAGGCCCGCACCGGCCTCTTGCCCCGGCCGGCCGGCCGTCGAAATCCGGCGGCGAACCCGGCGGTGCCGGCGAGGCGTTGGTTGCGCAGCAGTGATCGCGACAGCTGGACCGCGGCGGGCGCCGCCGCAACGCCGTTGCCGAGGAACCGGCGCATCATCGCCGGCAGCTCCCAGTAGGCGCGCAACCGCCGCAGCTTCCATCGGCGACCGGCCCCGGTGAGGTCTTCGGTGAGGTCTTCGGTGGGGCCATCTTCGGTCGGGTCGTCTTCGGTCAGGTCATAGCGCAGGATCGCCGGGATGTGCATGATCACCGACGGCCCCATCGCGACCTCGAGTTCCAGATCGCGCACCACCGTCGTGCCCCGCACGATGTCCAGGTCGCGGTGGAAGGTGATGTCGCGCGGGCCGATGAACGTGTCGTAGAACCGGCCGATCTGTTCGGCACCGACGTGCGGGCGGGAGCCCACCGGGTCCTCCACCTGGCCGTCGGCGCTGAACAGACCCACCCAGCCGGCCCGGTCGTGGGCGGCGGCCGCGGCCGGCGACTGCTCGACGGTGGCCAGCAGATGTTGCGCTATCGCGTCCGTCATCAGGCTTCCTCCACCACGGTGATACCGGCGCTGCGCATCGCCGTCAGCGCAGCGGCCGCCGAGTCGACGGCCACCCCCGCGGTCAGTTGCGGCAGCACCGCGGTGGCGAACCCGGCGCGGACCGCGTCCTCGGCGGTGCGGCGCACACAGTAGTCGGTCGCGACGCCGACCACATCGACACGGTCCACGTTGCGCCGGCGCAGCCAGTCGCCCAGTGCGGTGCCGGTGTCGTCGACGCCGCCGAATCCGCTGTAGCCGGCGTCGTAGTCACCTTTGGTGAAGACGGCGTCGATCCGGTCGGTGGGTAGCGCGGGATGAAGATCCGCACCGGGTGTTCCGGCGCGGCAATGCGGCGGCCACGACGTCACGTAGTCCGGACGCTGCGAGAAGTGCCCACCGGGGTCGATGTGCCAGTCTTTGGTCGCCACGACGTAGTGGTAGCGGTCGCGTGCGGTCTCGCTGTCGAGGTATCGGGTGATGTCGCGGGCGACCTCGACAGCGCCGGTCACCGGCAGCGCGCCGCCGTCACAGAAGTCGTTCTGCACGTCGACGATGATCAGCGCCCGCATGATCACCACCGTATCGCCGGCGCCGCAGCACGGCGCGGCCGTAGATCACCCACGACACGCCGACTGCCGCCAGCACCGCCGCCTCGACGGCTGCGCTCCAGCCGGCCGGGTAGAGCACGCCGGTCAGATAGTGGGCGATGAATCCCTCCGGAGGCAGCGGTGTCATTCCCGCCCGGGCGCGGGCGTAACGCTCCAGCCAGGTCAGCGGGCAGTCCAGCTGGGCGACAACGATGAGCACCGCCCACAGCACCGCCGCGCCGTGCAGCCAGATGCTGCGCGGCCACCGCACCGCCAGGAAACCGCCGACCGCGACGTAGCAGACGAACCCCAGGTGCAGCGCGACAATGACCACCACCGCGGTTTGGTACATGCCGTTTCGCCGTCCGCAGAATCCCGTATCGTCCCGGTCCGCCACGGTACATTGGCGGACATCCAACGTGGTCAGGAGCGCATCTGATGGCAACCGGCGATTTCGGCCCGAACGGCCCCGGCTATGGCCAGCCCGGCTCCTACCCGCCCCCGCAGGGCTGGGGACAGCAGCCCGCATGGGGGCACAAGCCGGGTGGACTGGGCAGGCGCTTCTGGGCCCGGCTCATCGACGGTGTACTGGTCAGCATCGTGGCCTTCGCGCTGTCGCTGTTCGTGTTCGCCGACGACTATCCGTTCCTGGTGACCGGCCTGTTCTCCGGTGTGCTGACCTACGGCTACTTCATCTTGTTCGAGGTCACCCAGGGGTCCACCCCGGCCAAACGGCTGCTCGGGCTGGCGGTGCGCGGGCCCGACGGTGCGTCCAAGCCCACGCTAGGGCAATCGGCCGTCCGCAACGCCTTCACGCTGCTGGCGGTACTGCCCTACCTCGGTCCGCTGCTGGCTTTCGTCGCCTATGTCGTGATCGCGCTGACGATCAGCGGCAGCGCGACCAAGCAGGGCAAGCACGACGAGTTGGCCGGCGGCACCCGGGTGATCCGCACCTGATCGCCGACGCGCCCGATCGCTAGCGCGCCAGGGTGAACCCCGCCCAGGCCATCCGGCGCTCCGGCGACGGGTCGAACTCCACCCGCGTCGTGTGGTCGAACACCATGACGGCGCGGTCGGACCGGTCGTAGGCCGGCCAGTCGTCGCCGGGCACCCCGTCCCGGCTGAACGCCAGCCAGCGCCGCTGCACCTGGCCACTGACCCGGATCGCCGCCCGACGGTCCGCGCCGGCGGTGAGCAGCCGGCCCAGGCCGCCGCTGCGGTAGACGTCGAACACGGCGAACAGTTCGGTGGCATGCGTGGCGCCCATCCCCGACCAGCGCAGCATCCGCGGCGCGTAGTCGTAGCGGTAGACGTAGGTGGGTGCATGCCCCCCGTGCGCTTCGGCGATCTCCCACACCGCCGCATTGAACGCGAAGTCGCCGCCCAGGCGGATGCAGGCCTTCCGGTCGGGGTAATCGGGGTAGGCGGCGATGATGCGGTCGCGCACGCCCGCCTCGGTGTTGGCCAGCACCGCCTCGACCATCGGCTCGGTCGTCGGCAACATCCTCAAGAACCGGGTGAACAACCGGCCCTCGTGTGCGTTGCTGCCGACGATGAGCGGTACCCGGTGGGCCGAACCGCGCCGCATCGCCTCGACCGGGTCCAGCGGCAACAGGTCGTCGCCGAACATCGGCCCGATCGGGAACGCGCCGAGCATGTCGCGGGTGCCGTCGGCGAGCAACCGGTCCTGGGCTGCCAGCAGCTCGGCCGGCGACACCCGCAGCAGGGTGTGCGCGGCGTCGGGGGAACGCACACCCAGCAGCGCGGCGAACCGGTCGGCGAACTCCGCGGCAACCTCGGAACTGCGAACCATGCCGGCGGCGGGGCTCTCGGCGATCGCCCGGGCGAACAGGCCCTCGGCTTGCGGCACCGCCAGTAGCGTGGCGACGGTGTGCGCACCGGCGCTCTCGCCGAAAATGGTGACATTGTCGGGGTCGCCGCCGAACGCTGCGATGTTCTCGCGGACCCAGCGCAGCGCCAACACCAGATCACGCAGATACAGGTTGCTGTCCACGGTGACCGCGGAGGTCGACAGCGACGACAGATCCAGGCAGCCGAGCGCACCGAGCCGGTAGTTGACCGACACGTACACGCAGCCGCGGCGAGCCAGCGCCGCCCCGTCGTAGATCGGGGTGGCCGAGCTGCCCAGGATGTAGCCACCACCGTGGATGAACACCATGACCGGCAGCGGGCCGTCACCGGCTTCCTCGGGGGCCACCACGTTGAGGGTCAGGCAGTCCTCACTGGTCGGCTGGAAGCGGCCCGGGCCCAGCATGGTGTACATCCGCGCCTGGGGTGCGCAGTTGGTGAACCCGTGGCAGTGACGTACCCCCGACCACGGCTCAGCAGGCTCGGGCGCCCGAAAGCGGAGCGGGCCCACCGGCGGCCGGGCATACGGGATGGAACGCCACCGGCGCACCCCGTCGCGGGCGAAACCCTCCACGACGCCGGTGGCGATACTGGCCTGCACAGGGTTGTCATGCATGAGCCGAACGGTAACGAACCGCACGGCGGTTAGCGAACCTCGACGAAGGAGAGGTGAGGCTGGACCGCCGCATGAGCACGGCGGTTAGCGAACCTCGACGCAGGAGAGGTGAGGCTGGACCGCCGCCTGAACACGGCGGTTAGCCTAACGGCATGCGTCTCACCGGCCTCATCGTCGTGTTGCTGTTGCTCGCCGGATGCTCCCGCGCGACGGTCGATGAGCCGGAGCCGGCCCCGAGCGGGTCGAGTGCCACGGCTACCACCGCGCCGTCATCCGCGCCTTCGCCGGCCTCGACGTCGCCGAAGCCGGCGGCCGCTCCCTCCCCCGGCGCGCCGATCGCCGATGTCATCGCCTGGATCGAGGCCGGCCGGCCCGTGGACGCCGCCGGCTATCACAGCGCGTCCCGCGACGGCGCCACCACCGACCTGATCGAGGAAGTCGCGTTCACCGTCTCGGCCGCGCCGCGGCGGGCCACCAATTGCATGACCGATTCCGACTCCCCCGACAGCCCGCTGGCCTGCGTGGTGGATCTGGTGAACCCGCCGGGGCAGCCCGAGGAGATCTACGGGCAGTGGCAGGGCGGCCGGGTCGACTACGCCGGCAACACGCTGCGTGTCGGGTCGGCTCACGGCGACCCGGGCCGGTTCCTGCACGGGCAGGGGGCCGAACTGCCCGACGGAGCGGTGCTGTCGTTCGGCGACTACCGCTGCCGCGCGGACCGGGCTGGGTTGTTCTGCGTCAACTACGCGCACCGCTCGGCGGTGCGGTTCAGCCCGGAAGACATCGGCGTGTTCGGCTGCCTGCGTCCGGTGCCGCCGCCCGCCGACGCCGGCAAGCTGTACAGCTGCGCCAGCTGACGCCTCAACGCCACCGGTCGGCGGATTCGACGGCCTGCAGCAACGCCTCGCACAGCTGCTGCAGCTCATCGCGTGGCGCGCCCTCGGCCAGGGCGGTCGCGATGTCCTCGGCCGCGCACCGCACCTGATACACCCGGTCGGATAAGGCCGTCGCCTCCTCGGCGGAGAGCACCACCGAATCAGGCGCCAGCGCGGTCGTCTTGCCGCTGCTGATCAGGGCACGCTGCTCGTAGGCGCGCTGCCGGCAGGATTGGCGGCAGTACTGTCGGCGCCGGCCGATCCCGGCGTCGCCCACGTCGCGGCCGCACCATCGACAAGGTTGGGGGCGGGGACTGCGCGGCACGCCTGAACACCTTAGTCCGGCCGTTGCGCCGATCCCGGTATCATTAGGGGCTGTGCCGCGTGCGCCGGGAACTGCACAGGGCCCGCTCGCGTTGTCAATGCGAGACGAATTCGAAGACAAACAGGTTCTAAGGAGTGTGGGTCATGGCTGATCGTGTACTGCGGGGCAGTCGGCTGGGCGCCGTGAGCTACGAGACCGACCGCAACCATGACTTGGCGCCGCGCCGGATGGCGCGGTACCGCACCGAAAACGGTGAAGAGTTCGAGGTTCCGTTCGCCGACGACGCGGAGATCCCGGGCACCTGGATGTGCCGCAACGGCCTGGAGGGCACCCTGCTCGAGGGCGACGTGCCCGAGCCGAAGAAGGTCAAGCCGCCGCGCACGCACTGGGACATGCTGTTGGAGCGCCGTTCGATCGAGGACCTCGAAGAGCTGCTCAAGGAGCGCCTGGACCTGATCAAGAGCCGCCGTCGCGGCTGACGCGGGGGTTTTCTCAGCCGCGCCGGCCCCGGAGCCGGTTGATCCGGCCGCCGATCCCCCAGCGGGCGACCTTGACCATCGCTTCGCGGATATTGGAGCCGCTCATCTTGGAGACGCCCAGTTCGCGCTCGGTAAAGGTGATCGGCACCTCGGTGATGGTGAAACCGTTGTTGACCGCCCGCCAGGTGAGGTCGACCTGGAAGCAGTAGCCCTTCGAGTCCACCGCGTCCAGGCCGATCTTGTCCAGCACCCCGCGACGGTAGGCCCGGTACCCGGCGGTGATGTCGTGGATACCCACCCCCAGCAGTAGCCGGGCATAGGTGTTGGCGGTCTTGGACAGCACCAGGCGGCGCACCGGCCAGTTGCGCACCGCGCCGCCGTCGACGTAGCGCGAACCGATTGCCACGTCGGCTCCCGCATCGATCGCTTCCAGCAGCCGGTAGAGCTGCTCGGGGGCATGGCTGCCGTCGGCGTCCATCTCGACGATCACCTCGTAATGGCGGGACAGCCCCCAGGCGAAACCGGCGAGGTAGGCCGCGCCCAGGCCGGCCTTGGCGGTGCGGTGCATCACGTGGATGCGGTCCGGGTCGGCGGCGGCCAGCTCGTCGGCCAGCTGGCCGGTGCCGTCGGGGCTGCCGTCGTCGACCACCAGGACGTGCACGTCCGGGCGGGCCTGCTGCAGCCGGCCGAGGATGATCGGCAGATTCTCCAGCTCGTTGTAGGTGGGAACCACCACCAGCGTGTGCAGGCTGGGACGATCACTCATCGGCGCCGCTCCTCGGAGTCAACATCGGCGCCGGTGCTACGACGCTTGAACCATGTGAAGCGACTATTTTGCCGTACTGCCGCCAGCAGGCCCGCAACAGCCGCGCCGAGCAGCACCCACTGCAGGATCGGCGCCCACCGGGTGGCCGGGGTCAGCGCGGTCTTGAGCCGCACGTGGGTGTCCAGGTAGGCGGGCTCGAAGAATGCCGTGCGGGCCAGTTCGCGCCCGTCGGGAGCGATCACCGCGCTGATCCCGGTGGTTCCCGCGACGACGACGTAGCGGTCATGCTCGACCGCGCGCACCTTGGCGAACGCCAGCTGCTGCTCGCTCATGGCCTCGTCGAACGTGGCGTTGTTCGACGGCACGGCCAGCAGCTGGGCACCGGCCAACACCGATTCCCGGGGCGCCCGGTCGAAGATCACCTCCCAGCAGGTGGCCACGCCGACCGGAACGCCCGCGACATGCACCACGCCGTCGCCGTCGCCCGGCACGAAATAGCCTGCCCGGTCGGCGTAGCCGGACAGGTGACGGAAGAACCCGCGCCATGGCAGGTACTCCCCGAACGGCTGCACGATCCGCTTGTCGTGGCTCTCCCCCGGACCGGTCCGCGGATCCCACACCAGCACCGAGTTCGTCGCCACCGGCTTCTCCCGGGTCCAGCCGGGTGCCGCGCGGACGGTGCCCACCAGGATTGGGGCATCGATCGCCTGGGCGGCCATGGTGATCTCCCGCGCGGCATCGGCGTTCGCCATCGGATCGATATCGGACGCGTTCTCCGGCCAGATCACGAACAGCGGCGCGGCCGCCCGCCCGGCCTCGACGTCGTCGGCCAACCGCAGCGTTTCCCGGACGTGATAGTCGAGCACCTGGCGGCGCTGCGCGTTGAAGTCCAGTCCGAGCCGCGGCACGTTGCCCTGCACCGCCGCCACCGTAATCGCCGGGTCGTCACCGGCGCCCGCGCCGGAGCGGCGCACCCCGGGCCACACCGCGACCGCCGACAACAGCACCAGACAGATGCACAAGCCGGGTAGCAGCACCGCCGGCGGCCGGCCGTTGTCCGCTGTCGGCGGTGTATCCGACCGCAGCCACCGGATGATCTCAACGGTAAGCGCGGTCCCGGCAGCGCCGGTCAGCGCCACCGCTAGCGACAGCAGCGGCACCCCGCCCAGCGCGACCAGCGGCAGCAGCGGTCCCGCCGTCTGGCCGTATCCGACAGCCCCCCAAGGGAATCCGCCGAACGGGATCACCGACTTCGCCCATTCCTGCGCGGCCCACAGCAGCGCGAACCACACCGGCCAGCCCGCCAGATTGCGCACCGCCACCGCCGCCGCCCCGAACACGGCGGGAAACAGCGCGCACATCACCGCCAGCATCAGCCAGGGCAGCGCGCCGACCAGCCCGCCCACCCACGGCAGCAGCGGCAGATAGAAGGCCAGGCCGCACAGCAGGCCGTAACCGAAACCGCCGGCAAGGGTGGTCTCGCGGCGAATCAGCACCCAACTCAGCAGCCCGAAGGCCAGGATCGCCGCCCACCACCAGTTCAGCGGCGGGAAGCTGGCTCGAAGCAGCATCCCGGCGAACACCGACGCCGCCAGTTGGGCCCAGCGGTCGGCTGCCGCGATACCGAGGCGCTCCAACCGCTTCGGGCCGGCAGCGACCACGGTGTCGGGAGGGTCGGTGGTCTCAGCCATGCAGCACCACGCCCCGGTGCACGGTACGCCGACACAGCGGTGAGTCGCCCGGTTCCAGGACCGGCAGCGCCGGCACCCGGGAGCGCGGATCGGTCGACCATCGCTGAACCGTGTCGCGCGGCGCCTCGACGGCCAGCCGGCTGGGCTCCCAGACGGCGTAGGAGGCCGGTGCGCCGGGCACCAGGGTTCCGCTGACGCCGTCGTTGATGCCGGCAGCCCGCCACCCGCCGCGGGTGGCTGCGGCGAACGCCGCTCGCATCGACACCGCGCTGCCCGGCGTGCGGTGGTGTGCGGCCGCGCGGACCGCGGCCCACGGATCGAGCTCGGTGACCGGGCTGTCGGAACCGAACGCGAGAGGCACGCCTTGGGATGCTAACAGCGCGAACGGGTTCAGCCCGGCGGCCCGCTGCGCACCCAACCGCTGGGCGTACATGCCGTCGACGCCGCCCCACAGCGCGTCGAAAACCGGTTGCATACTGGCGATCACGCCCCACGATCCCAGCTGGGCGGCCTGTTCGGCACTGACCATCTCCAGATGCTCCAGCCGGTGCCCGCAGGCAGCCACCGCCGCGACCCCGAAGTGCTGAACCACCCGCTGCAGCGCCGTGATCACCGCGGACACCGCGGCGTCCCCGATGACGTGGAAACCGGCGGTCACCCCGGCCTCGGTACACGCCCACAGATGGGCCGCGACGGTCTCGGCGTCCAGGTGACACGCCCCGGTGCAGCCGACGGCGTCGGCGTAGGGCTCGTGCAGCCAGGCGGTGTGTGAACCCAGCGCACCATCGACGAACAGATCGCCGGCCAGACCCCGGGCGCCGGTGTCGGCGAGCAGTTCGCGCGCCCGGGCGGCACTGGTGACCGGTTCGCCCCAGTAACCGATGACCTCGACACCATGGTGCAGGGCCCGCAGCTCCCGCCAGTCATCGAGGCCGCCGATATCCGGGCCGGCGCACTCGTGGACCGCGACGATGCCCACCGCCGCGGCGGCATCGAGGGCGGCAGTGCGGGCAGCGGCGCGCTGCGGCGCGGTGAGCAGCTCGCGGGCCGCGGCACGAACCAGGTGGTGGTCGGCGCCGGACAGCGGCCCGATTCCGAACTCCGCCGACAGCTTCGGCACCCGCTTGCGCAACCCGCTCGAAGCCAGCGCCGAGTGGACGTCAACCCGGGACAGGTAGGCCGGGCGCTCGCCCACCACCGCGTCGAGCGCCTCGGTGTCCGGGGCGGCACCGTCGGGCCAGCCCGACTCGTCCCAACCGTGGCCCCAGATCGGCTGGTCGGGATGGGCCGCCGCGTAATCGGCGATCAACTGCAGACAGTGCCGCTGCGAGCTGGCCGGCCGCAGATCCAGGCCGGTGCGGCACAGCCCCGTCTCGGTGACATGGACATGACTGTCGACGAAACCGGGCGTCACCAAAGCCCCGTCGAGGTCGGTGACGTCGGCTTGCGGAAACTGCTCCCGACCGACGGCGTCGCTGCCCAGCCAGGCGACCACCCCGTCGCGGACGGCCATCGCGGTGGCATCGGGATGACTCGGGCTGTGGATACGTCCGCCGAGCAACAGCGACGTGGGAGCCCCGGGCACAACGGTCACGACGTAGAAAGTACGGGGTGCCGGATCAACCGTGGGACAGGGCGGGCGGTTGGGTCTCGGTGACGTCGACGAATTCGGCGTCGATGTAGTCGGTGCGACGGCCGGGCGTGCGCCGGGCGGTGTACCAGCGTCGACCGACGACCGTGGCAGCCACCAGTGGTGTGCGGCGGCCGATCCCAGCGGCCGCCGCCCCGGCCAGCAGCGGGCGCACAGCAGCCCTGGTTCCAGGCGCCAGCAGTGCCAGGCCCGCCAGCGTGGTCACCGGTCCGGGGACCACGACCAGCAGCGTGCCCGCCGCGATCAGCCCACCGTCGGCGAGCACGCGCTGCCCCGCACCGGAACGCAACCGGGCTACCTGGCGCCTAATCTGCCCGGCCGCCAATGCCAGCCCGACCAGAAATGCGCCCACCAGCAGCAGTGCGGTCCAGCCGAAACCGATCCCCCAGATCAGCGCGGCAACCGCCGCCGACTCGACCAAGATGTAGATCAGCACGATCCGCAACACAGCGCTCGCCATGCCACCCCAACGTCTGAACCGTCGAGGAGGTTCCCACCCGGCGCCCAGGGGAATACCTTGAGGCCATGACGACCATCGAAGTTGCCACTCCCGACGGGCCCATCGAAGCGCTGCTGGACATTCCGGAAGGGCCCGGACCATGGCCCGGCGTGGTGGTGGTCCACGATGCGATCGGCTACGCCGCAGACATGGAGGCCATCTCCGAGCGCATCGCCGACGCGGGCTATCTGGCCGTGTCGCCCAACCTGTACTCCCGCGGCGGCCGGGCCCGCTGCATCACCCGGGTGTTCCGGGAACTGCTGACCCAGCGCGGCCGCGCGCTGGATGACATCCTGGCCGCCCGCGACCACCTGTTGGGCATGCCGGAATGTTCGGGCACGGTCGGAATCGCCGGTTTCTGCATGGGCGGGCAGTTCTCACTGGTCTTGTCACCCAAGGGGTTTGGAGCCTCGGCCCCGTTCTACGGCACGCCACTGCCCCGGCGCCTGGAGGAGACCCTCACCGGCGCCTGCCCGATCGTCGCCAGCTTCGGCGGCCGCGATCCGCTGGGGAGAGGAGCCCCCGACCGGCTACGCCGGGTCGTGGAGCAACACGACATCCCGCACGACATCAAGACCTATCCGGGAGCCGGACACAGCTTCGCCAACAAGCTGCCGGCCCAGCCGCTGCTCCGCATCACCGGCTTCGGCTACAACGAGGCCGCCACCGCCGATGCCTGGGCGCGGGTGTTCGCGTTCTTCGGCGAACACCTACAGGCCGCCGGCTGAGCTCAGGCGAGACTGCCGGCTGCGGCGAGCACCCGCGGGAACAGCACGTTGTTCTCCTTGTGCACGTGCAGGTGGATGTCGCTTTCCAGCTCCGCCAGGCCGGCCAGCATCGCGGTGTAGCTGGCGCAGGCGTCTGCCGGAACGGTGTAGTCGTCGGTGAGCTTGCGCAGTTCGGCGAGCAGGTGGCCGGCGTTGTCGTGCTCCTGCTGGTTTTCGGCCAGTTCGTTGCGCAGCTCGTCGGAGAGCGGCCGGTCCGGTCGGCCGGCGAGCAGGCTGATCTCGGGGAACAACATGGTCTCCTCGGTGCGCAGGTGGGGTTCCATGCCGGCGCGCAACTGGTGGAAGAGCTCGCGGACGCGTACCAGCTCGCCGTGGTTGGGGCCGTGCACCCGCGCCACCTTGTCGACCAGCTCCGCCAGCCGCGGGAACTCGTCCCAGAGGAACCGGTGGTGAGTGCTGACGATGTGGGCGATCAGCGAGGTGTCGTCGAAGTCGGCCCAGTCGGCGCGCTGGGCGGGCTCACCGGAGCTGTTCAGCGCCGCGAGCAGCTCGTCAGCGTTCACGCCGTCGGCGGCGCACGCATCACGCAGCGTCCGCTGGCCGTGGCAGCAGAAGTCGATCCCGAACCTGCTCAGGATGCGGGTCGTCGATGGGTCGGCGGTCACGATGTCGCCGAGGATCTGGTCGGAGGTGAAGGCGGCCACGGGAACTCCTCGTTGTCGGCGGGTGGTTCGGACCAACCATCCTAATATTAATGATTAAAGTCCACTATATGTGACGCAGTCGTCGGGTCAGCCGGCAGCCGGCGTCAACGCCAGCCCGACGTTGTTGCGCATCCCGCCGCGCAGTTTGCTGAACACGTTGAACACCCGGCCGATGACCCCGTACCGCTTGCCGATCGCGGCGTAGACGGCACCGTTGTCCGCCTTGTCCAACACGGCGGCCACCGCCTCGATGGCCTCGCCCTTGGGCCGGCCCCGCATGTCGCACGGCGTCAAGGTGACGCGCGGTGTGTTGCGGATCCGCTTGACCTTCCAGGAGGACTCCTGGGTGATCACCAACAGCCGATTGCCATCCGGTGCGGCCCACACCGGGGTGGGCTTGGCGCGACCGTCCTTGGTGAACGTGGTCAGCAACACGTAGTCGGATTTGGCGATCTCGGCGAAGATTGGGGCCACAGTGGTGAATCTAGTCCCCCCGGCGCCGCGGCGCCGGGAACGATCCGCCAACGGGCGAGCTGCGCCGGCGCGGCTACAGCGGGGGCCGGCTCGCGACCGGGTGCAGTTCGGCGATCTTGGGCAGCGGCGGGGCCGCCGGCGCCGAGTCGATGTAGGCGGCCACCGCATCGGGCGAGACCAGGCCGTAGCGCACCAGCAGGTCCACGGCGTTCAGGCCGAAGTGCTGGGCAACCCGCAGCAAGTTGTCGGCGGTGATCAGCCTGCCCTCGTGGGCCGCCTTGTAGTAGGCGGATTTGCGGTAGCCGAAGGCCTCGTAGACCTCGGTGGCGGCCAGCGGCCGGCCGATCAGGTACGGCAGCACTACCGAGGGATCTTTATCACGGTCGTCCATGGTTTTACACCATAGTGCTGTTCGGAGGCCGGAAACCAGCTCGTCACATGTGATTTAGTTGTGAATTTTAATTAACTTGATAGGTTGAGGCGTCCTGGCATCCCGAATTGCCCGGTAACCGGGGTATTCGGGCCTCACCGAGGCATCCGGCGCCAGAGGGGCTGCGGCACCAGTCGCATGGCTACGAACATCATCCGCAACCGCCGGGGAACCGCGACCGTGCGCCGCCCCCGGGCCAGTGCGCGGGCCGTCGCCGCCGCCACCCGCGCCGGCGTGCTGGCCAACGGAGCCGGTTTCATGCCGTCGGTCATCCGTCCGATCACGAACCCCGGACGAACGATCAGCAATCCCACCCCGCTGCCGTGCAGCGCATCGGCAAGTCCGCCGGCGAACCCGTCGAGGCCGGCTTTGGCCGAGCCGTAGACGTAGTTGGCGCGCCGCACCCGCACCCCGGCCACCGACGAGAACACCACCATGCGTCCCCGGCCGGCGGCTCGCATCGCCGTGGCCAGGTGAGTGAGCAGACTGACCTGGGCGACGTAGTCGGTGTGGACGATGGCAACGGCATGCGCGGCATCGGCCTCGGCGCGTGCCTGGTCGCCCAGAATCCCGAAGGCCACCACGGCGGTGCCGATCGGCCCGTGCTCGGCGATGAGCCGCGCGACCAGCGGCCCGTGGCTCGCCAGGTCGTCGGCGTCGAACTCGACGGTGTGCACGGCAATGGCACCCGCGCCGCGCACCGCGGCGGCCTCGGCGTCGAGCCGGTCGGCGGACCTGGCGGCCAGCACCACCGTCGCCCCGGGCGCCAGCCGGCAGGCCAGTTCTCCCCCGATCTCACTGCGGCCGCCGAAAATCACCACCGGCCCGTCAACCGTGTCGTTCACGGCTGTGATTATCGCCTGCGCTAGCGTGAACGGTGATGGCGAATGCGACGACCCGGCTCACCAGTGACGCACTGGCGTTTCTCACCGAACGCCACCTGGCGATGCTGACCACCCTGCGCGCCGACAACTCACCGCATGTGGTCGCGGTCGGTTTCACATTCGACCCGAAAACCCATATCGCCCGGGTGATCACCACTGGCGGCTCGCAGAAAGCGGTCAACGCCGACCGGGCCGGTGTAGCCGTGCTCAGCCAGGTCGACGGCGCGCGCTGGCTCTCGCTGGAGGGCCGCGCGACGGTCAACGACGCGGTCGCCGCGGTCCGCGATGCCGAGCTGCGCTACGCCCAGCGCTACCGCACACCGCGGGTCAATCCGCAGCGGGTGGTGATCGAAGTACAGGTGGAACGGGTGCTGGGGTCGGCGGATCTGCTCGACCGCGGTACCCGCTAAACCTCGACCACCACCAGATCGTGGGGCCGGTTGTTCAGTGACTCGGCGCCGTCGGCGGTGACGATCACGATGTCCTCGATACGTGCGCCCCACTTGCCGGGGAAGTAGATGCCCGGTTCGATCGAGAACGCCATCCCGGCTGCCAGGGCGAGGTCATTACCGGCGACGATGTACGGCTCTTCGTGCACCGACAGGCCGATGCCGTGACCGGTGCGGTGCACGAAGTATTCCGCCAGCCCCGCTTCGGCCAGCACATCGCGTGCCGCGGCGTCGACCTGCCGGGCGCTGACTCCCGGACGGACGCTCTCGACCGCGGCGCGTTGTGCTCGTTGCAACACCGAATACCGTTGGGCCACCTCCGGTTCCGGCTCGCCCAGGCTGTAGGTCCGAGTCGAGTCGGAGTGGTATCCGGGTTCGACCGGGCCGCCGATGTCGACGACCACGACGTCGCCGGCGGCAAGTTCACGCTGCGAACACTCGTGGTGGGGGTCGGCGCCGTGCGGGCCCGAACCGACGATGATAAAGGCCACCTCCGAATGGCCCTCGGCCACGATCGCCTCGGCGATGTCGGCGGCGACGTCGGCTTCGGTACGGCCCGGGACCAGGAACTCCGGTACCCGGGCGTGCACCCGGTCTATCGCCGCTCCGGCCTTGCGCAGCGCGTCGATCTCGCTGGGGTCCTTGATCATTCGCAATCCACGTAACACAGCGGTGGCCAGCACCGGGGTGGCGCCGAGAACATCGATGAGTGGCAGGAGATGCAGCGCCGACATCGCGTCGGTGACCGCCGCGGCCGCCGGCCGGCCCCCCAGCGCCTCACCCACCATGCGGTAGGGGTCCTCGCCGTCGACCCAGTCGCGCACCGCCACGCCCAGATCCGCCACCGCGGATTCGCGCAGCGCCGCCAGTTCCAGTCGCGGCACCACCATGGTGGGCGGGCCCGACACCGGCAGCACCAGCGCGGTGAGCCGTTCGAAGGTCTGAGCCCGTGACCCGGTCAGGTAGCGCAGGTCGTAGCCCGGTGTGATCACCAGGCCGGCCAGGCCGGTCTTCGCGGTGGCGGCTACCGCGGCGGCCAGGCGGTGGGCGTAGACGCTGCTGTCGAACCGGGAAGTCACGCACATCAGGCTATCCGGTCGGCGAGTGCGAAACTCACGACGCGACACGCGTGAGAGGTGTCGCGGTGTTGCGTTTCGCGGGGCGACCAGCGGCAAATAGGGTGGCTGCCATGCCTGCTCCCGTGCTGCTGCTCGACGGTGCCAGTATGTGGTTCCGGTCCTATTTCGGGGTGCCGTCCTCGATCACCGCGCCTGACGGCCGGCCGGTGAACGCGGTGCGCGGCTTCTTCGACTCGGTGGCCACCCTGATCACCCGCCAGCAGCCCGATCGGCTGGCGGTCTGCCTGGATCTGGACTGGCGCCCGCAATGGCGGGTGGACCTCGTCGCGTCGTACAAGGCACACCGGGTCGCCGAAGAGGCACCGGCTGACGTTGACGCCCCCGACATCGAGGAGGTGCCCGACGAACTGACTCCCCAGGTGGAATGGATCGCCGAGTTGCTCGATGCCTTCGGGATCGCCACCGCCGGCGCCCCCGACTACGAGGCCGACGACGTACTGGGCACGCTGGCGGCAGCCGAGCGGCGTGACCCGGTGATCGTCGTCAGCGGCGATCGCGATCTGCTGCAGGTGGTCGCTGAGCATCCGGTACCGGTGTCGGTGCTCTACCTGGGACGCGGGCTGGCGCGCGCGACGCTGTTCGGGCCCGCGGAGGTGGCTGAGCGCTACGGCCTGCCGGCGCAGCGGGCCGGCGCCGCCTACGCCGAAATGGCGCTGCTGCGCGGTGATCCGTCCGACGGGCTGCCCGGAGTGCCCGGCGTCGGCGAGAAGACGGCGGTCGGGCTGCTGGCCCAATACGGCTCGCTGGCGGCGGTCCTGGCCGCTGCCGCCGATCCGGCCTCCGCGATGGCCAAGGGGGTGCGGGCCAAGCTGCAGGCAGCCCGGGACTACATCGCCGCCGCCGGTCCGGTGGTGCGGGTGGCCACCGACGCGCCGGTCACGCTGTCGACGCCGTCGGACACCCTGCCGCGGGTGGCTGCCGACCCGGCCCGGGTCGCCGAGCTGGCGGACCGACTCGGTGTCGGGTCTTCGATCGCCCGGCTGCAGCGGGCCCTGGACACGCTGCCCGACTAAACCGCCGGGTTAATGCGGCGGTCCCAGCTTCGCCTCTCCTGCGTCGAGGCTCGCTAAACCGCCGTGCTCATGCGGCGGTCCCAGCTTCGCCTCTCCTGCGTCGAGGCTCGCTAAACCGCCGGGACTACTTGGGCCGACCGACCTCGTAGGTGCCGGAGTTGTCCTGGAAGGTGACGGTCACCTGGCGTTTGGTGCCGTCGATACTGACCTCGCAGTTGAACGTGTCGCCTTGTTTGACCACCGGGCTCTGACCGTTGTTGCAGCGCACGTCCTTGACGTTCTTGGCGCCGTAGCCGTTGGTCTGGTCGGCCAGGATCTGCTGCACACCCTGCTGCGCCTTGTCGATATCGAGTTTGGTGGTCACGAAAAACCCGGGCTTCCAGAAGCCCAGTACCAGTACCACCAGTGCGGCGATGCCCAGGCACGCGGCGAGCACGGTGCCCACCAGCGCCGTCGGGCGTTTGCCACCGGAGCCGGGCTGACCGAACTGGCCCGGCTGCTGCGGGTACTGACCGTACTGGCCCGGCTGGCCGTACTGGCCGGGCTGGCCGTACTGGCCGGGCTGGCCGTACTGGCCGGGCTGGCCGTATTGGCCGGGCTGGCCGTACTGGGTGGGTTGGCCGTAACCCCCGGGCTGGCCGTACTGCTCCGGCTGCGGATAGCCGGGATACTGCGGTGCTGACGGGTAGGACTGCGGGTACTGCGACGGCGTGTAGGCCGGCGGCTGCCACTGCTGCTCGGCGCCGGCTGCAGGTCCCTGCCCGGTGCCGGGCCGCTCTTCGGGCTGCCCGGGCTGCTGAGGTTGCCACGGCTGCGTCGGGTCGTATCCCTGCGGTCCGCTCATCGTTGTTCCTCAAGTCCTCTCACGTAGCGGCTGCTGATCACCGCCGGCTCTCCACCGTAGCGCGCGGACCAGCCTACCCGGCGTCAACGGCGACGACGCCGCGTAAAACCGTGTCGATCGCCTGTTTTGCGGTCGCCCGCAATTCGGCGCCGGGCGCCGCATTGCGCAGCTGATCCAGCAGGTCGAGCACCTGGCGGCACCAGCGCACGAAGTCGCCCGCCGACAACGGCGCCGCGGAGCCGGCCGCCAATCCCTCCGAGGCGTCCAACGCCGAGGCCAGGTCGCCGGTGCGGGCCCAGCGGTACACCGCGGCGACGAACCCCTCGTCGGGTTCGCGGCTGGGGCTGATGCGGTGCCGGCTCTCGTCGGCCCGCAGCGTCGCTGAGAGCTTGCGGGTCCGGTGCAGCGCACGGCGCACCGGCTCGGTGGGCGGGTACGGCGTCGGAGGGCCGTCCGGGCCGTCCGCACCGCGGGACTCATAGAGCACCGCGGAGACCACCGCGGCCAGTTCGGCAGGCCCCAACCCGTCCCACGCGCCGGTGCGCAGGCATTCGGCGACCAAAAGGTCGCTCTCGCTGTAGATCCGGGCCAGCATCCGGCCATCGGCGGTCACCTTCGGGTCGCCGTCACCGGTCGTTATGAAGCCGCGTTCGGCCAACAGGCCGACGATCCGGTCGAAGGTGCGGGCCAGCGAGTTGGTGGCCGCGTCGACCTTCTTGCGCAGTTGCGCATTGTCAGCCTCCACGCGCAGGTAGCGCTCGGCGGTGCGCACCTTGTCCTCACGGTCGGCGTCGCCGTGGCTGGGATGGTCGCGCATCCGTTGCCGCAGCGCGGCCAGCTCCGGATCCACCGGGTCCTCCTGCCGCCCGCCGCCGCGTCGGCCGCGCGGCTTCGGCACCGCCAGACCTTCTGCCGCCGACCGCAACGCCGAGGCCAGATCGCGGCGGACCCGCGGCTGGCGGTGCTCCACCCGCTTGGGCAGGGTCATGGTGCCGATCGGCCCCTCGGCGCCGGAGTAGTCCGCCGAGGAGATCCGGCCCGCCCAGCGATGCTCGGTGAGCACCAGTGGCCGCGGCTCGTCCGAATCCCGGTCGGCCTGCAACACCACTGCCAGACCGCCGCGGCGGCCGTGAGTGAGGGTGATGATGTCGCCTTTGCGCAGCGCGGCCAGGGCGTCACTGGCGGCCCGGCGCCGTTGCAGCCGTGAGGCGCGCGCCTGGGCTCGCTCCCGTTCGGAGATCTTCGCCCGCAGTCGGGCATAGTCGAGCATCGGCGAGTCGCGGCCGCCGAGTTCGGCGGCGATCTCGTCGAGGGTCCGTTCGCCGCGTTCGACGCCGCGCACCAGGCCGACGACGGACCGGTCGGCCTGGTACTGGGCGAACGACTGCTCCAACAGCCGGTGGGCCTGCTCGGGGCCCATCTGCTGGACCAGATTGATCGTCATGTTGTAGGACGGGGCGAACGAACTGCGCAACGGGAAGGTACGGGTGGAGGCCAGCCCGGCCACCTGCTCGGGGTCCGCGGTGCTCTCCCCCGGATGCCACAACACCACCGCGTGGCCCTCGACGTCGATGCCGCGCCGGCCGGCCCGGCCAGTCAACTGGGTGTATTCGCCCGGTGTCAGGGCGGCATGTTGTTCACCGTTGAACTTGACCAACCGTTCGAGCACCACGGTGCGGGCCGGCATGTTGATGCCCAGCGCCAGGGTTTCGGTGGCGAACACCGCCTTGACCAGGCCGGCGGTGAACAGCTCTTCGACGGTGTGGCGAAACACCGGCAGCAGCCCGGCGTGGTGGCCGGCCAGCCCGCGCAGCAGCCCCTCGCGCCATTCGTAGTAGCCCAGTACATCCAGGTCGTCGTCGGCGAGGTCGCCGCACCGGTGGTCGATCACTTCGGCGATACGGGCGCGCTCGGACTCGGTGGTCAGCCGCAGCGGTGAGCGCAGGCACTGTTTGACGGCGGCATCGCAGCCGACCCGGGAGAACACGAAGGTGATCGCCGGCAGCAGCCCGGCCGAATCCAGCACCGCGATCACGTCCGGGCGCATCGGCGGGCGGTAGCTCGGCCGCCCCGGGCCGCCCCGGCCGCCATTGCGCCGTGGCGACCAGTCGGTGAGCCGGTCGGCTTCGCGACGATGTGCAATGTGCCGCAACAGTTGTGGGTTGACGCGAGGCCGGCCCGCGGATCCCTTACCGTCGGTGTCGGGTCGAGACTCGAACAGGTCGAAAAGCCGCTTGCCCACCATCATGTGCTGCCACAGCGGCACCGGGCGGTGCTCGTCGACGACGACGGCGGTGTCCCCGCGCACCGTCTGGATCCAGCCGCCGAACTCCTCGGCGTTGCTGACCGTCGCCGAGAGGCTGACCAACCGCACTTCATCGGCCAGGTGCAGGATTACCTCCTCCCAGACCGCGCCCCGCATCCGGTCGGCCAGAAAGTGCACCTCGTCCATCACCACATGGGAAAGGCCTTGCAGCGCGCGCGAATTCGCGTAGAGCATGTTGCGCAACACCTCGGTGGTCATCACCACCACCGGCGCGCTGGCGTTGACCGACAGATCGCCGGTCAACAAACCGACCCGGTCCTTGCCGTAGCGGGCCACCAGGTCGGTGTGCTTCTGGTTGCTCAGTGCCTTGATCGGGGTGGTGTAGAAGCACTTTCCGCCGGCTGCCAGCGCCAGGTGCACCGCGAACTCGCCGACCACGGTCTTGCCCGCGCCGGTCGGTGCGCAGACCAGCACTCCCCGACCGTCCGCCAGCGCCAGGCACGCGCGGCGCTGGAAGTCGTCGAGTCCGAACGGCAGGCCGGCGGTGAACCGCTCGAGCTCGGTCATGCCGGCGGCCCGGTGAGCGTGCACAGTTGTACGGCCAAACCGGCGTGTCGCTGAGCAAACACGCCCGCTCGCGCGATCGGGGGGCTACTCATGCGGGGCTGTCACGGGCGCCGGCGCCTCGAGCGGCGAGGCTTCGTCGTCGGGTAGCTGCGTGGTGGCCTCCCGCCGGGCCTTGCGCTTGTCGTGCAACCGGGCGATCTGGATGGCGAACTCCTGCAGCAGGCTCAACGTGCAGCCGAGCACGATCATCGAGAACGGGTCGGACCCGGGGGTGAAGAAAGCCGCGAACACGAACATCGCGAAGATCAGCCCGCGCCGCCACTCCTTCAACCGGGCGTAGCTCAGTACCCCGACCTGGTTGAGCATGACGATCAGCAGCGGAAACTCGAAGCTGATGCCGAACACCACCAGCAGGTTGAGCAGGAAACCGAAATAGCGGTCGCCGGACAGCGCGGTCACCTGCACATCGCTGCCCACGGTCAGCAGAAAACCCAGCGCCTTGGAGAGCACCAGATAAGCCAGGACGGCGCCGGTGACGAACAGCACCGCCGCCGACACGACGAACACCACCGCGAAGCGCCGCTCCTTGCGGTACAGCCCCGGCGTGATGAACGCCCACAACTGGTAGAACCAGACCGGACAGGCCAGCACGACTCCGGCGGCCAGCCCCACCTTGAGCCGCAGCATGAACTGGTCGAAGGGCGCGGTGGCCAGCAGTCGGCACTGCCCGTCGGGCGCGATCGCGGCGCGCGAGGATGCCGGCAGCTCGCAGTACGGCTGGCGCAGCCACTCACCGAGACTCTCCAGCCCGAACAGCGGCCGGCCGTACCAGACGAAGCCGATAATCGTGGTGACCACGATCGCGGCGAGCGAGATCAGCAGCCGGGTCCGCAGCTCACGCAGGTGATCGACGAGCGACATCGTCCCGTCGGGATTGGTGCGGCTGCGACGCAGTCGCGGGTCCAGCCGCCGCAGAGCTCCGAGCGTGGGCACAGTAGATCAGACGCGGATGCCGCGACGGCGATGCCGGGCTACGCCGAGGGACCGCCGGCCGCCGGCGGATCGACCCGCTCGGAGGAGACGGTGGTCGAGTTGGCGGTCGAATCCGGCTTGGCCTCGTTCTGCAGTTCGCGGACCTCGGATTTGAAGATGCGCATCGACTTACCGAGCGAGCGCGCCGCGTCGGGCAGGCGCTTGGCGCCGAACAAGATGATCACGGCGACGGCGAGGATCGCCAGGTGCGACGGTCCTAAAGCGTTCACTTTGCTTACCTCCAGACGTCGTATCGATGCTACCGCAGCTCAGGACCCCGGCGGCGCACGCCGCGGACGGGTGGCCCCCGTCCAGCTCTGACCGTCGAAGTAGCGGAGCAGTTCGGGGTCGGCGGGATCCGGATACCAAGCCGGGGGCACCGCTGATTGCCTCGCCGACCTCGACTTGGCCTTGACCAGGAAAACGATGCCGGCCACCACGCCTATCACCACGACCAGGAAGGCGATATCGGCCATCAGCATTCCGGCGCTGAAGGCGGTCATGCGCGTACATCCCGGTAGGCCGCCAGCGCGGCGGCCGCGGCCTCGCGCACCCCGTCGACCACCGACTCGGGCGCCACGATCTGCACCTCGTCACCCATGCCCAGCAGCAGCCGCGTCAACCATTCGTCGGAGGCGTAGGTCATCTCCGCTTCCCGCCAGCCGTCGGCCGACTCACCGACCAGTCGCATCGGGTAGTACTCGAACATCCAGGCCGCCACCGGCGCGACCCGAACGGTGGCGACCGGCAGCGACGGGTCGGCGTCGAACAGCGAGGTGTCGGTCTCGGCCTGGCGTGCCGGTTCCGGCGGCGCCGAGGGCTCGTCGAGCAACTCGGCGTCGTCGATCCGGTCGAAGCGGAACAACCGCACCCCGGCGGACTCGCGGCACCATGCCTCCAGGTAGCTGTGGTTGGCGATCAGCACCACCCGGATGGGGTCGACGACCCGGCGCGACGACGTGTCCCGCGAGGCGGCGTAGTAGTCGATGCTGATCGCGCGGCGGCGGTGCACGCCGTCACGGACGACCGCGGCGACCGGGTCGTCTTCGTCCGCGATGTCGGTTGCGCGGTGGGCGGCCTCGCCGGCGGCGTTCTCAATCTTGGCGATCGCGCTGCGGGCCGCTCGGGGGTCGACGATGCCGGGCATGTCGACCAACGCCCGCAGCGCCATCAGCATGGCGGTGGCCTCCGGCGACGTCAGACGCAACGGCCGATCCACCCCGGCGGTCTCGTGCACATCGAGCCGGTCGTCGTAGAACGTCACGTCGATCAGCTCGCCGGGCCCGTAGCCGGGCATGCCGCACATCACCAGCTGATGCAGGTCGGCCTGCAGCTGCGCCAGGCTCACCCCGAGCTCGGCGGCCGCCTGCTTCTTGGTGATGCCGGGCCGCGCCTGCAGATACGGCACCATGTTCAGCAGCCGGACCAGCCGCTTGGAAAGTTGGCTCACGCGAGCACCCCCCGGGCGCTGGCGGTCAGCCGGGCCACCACGTCGTCGCGCAGTGACGGCGGATCCAGCACGACGGCGTCGGCCCCGTGCCCGGCGATATCGCGGGCCAGCCGGTCGTGGGTGCCGATGTCGACGCCGACGATGTCGCCGTCGCGGCCGGCGAGGGCCTGCCGGCCCAGCACGGTGCCGGCCCGGCGCAGTGCCACCGCCCGGCCGTCGGCGACCCAGATCCGGGCCTGCAGCCCGCTCGGCGCTTCGCCGACGGCCTCGGCGACGATCGCGCGCAGGTCGACGCCGCCGGGGCGGGTGACCGAACCTGGCGACCCGATCGGTGTGACCTCGTCGGCGATCCGTGACATCCGGAAGGTGCGCACCGCATCACGATCCCGGTCATGGCCGACCAGATACCAGCGGCCGCCGTGGGTCACCACCCCCCACGGTTCCACGGTGCGGGTGACGTACGCATCGACCGGCGACGGGCGGTGACCGAACTGCACGGCCTGCCCCGCCTGGACGGCGTCCATCAGGGCGCCCAGCGCCGGCTCGGCTCGGTGGATGCCCGGCAGCGCCGCCGGGGGCGCCACCAGTACGTCGGCGCGCGCCGGGTCCACCTCGACGCCGGCGGCGTGCAGTTTGGCCACCGCCCCCTGGGCGTTGGCCCGCAGCTGCGGCGACTGCCACAGCTGGACCGCCACGGCGACCGCGGCGGCCTCCTCACTGGTGAGCTCGATGGCGGGCAGCGCGTAGGCATCGGGGTTGATGCGGTAGCCGTCTACCGTGTCGAACACCGACGCCTTCCCGGTTTCCAGCGGAATGCCCAGATCACGCAGCTCGTTCTTGTCCCGCTCGAACATCCGCGAGAACGCTTCGTCGCTGGGGCTGTCACCGTAGCCGATCACGGTGGCGCGGATCTTGTCCGCGGTGAGATAGCCGCGCGTGGACAGCAGTGCAATGACCAGATTCAGTAGTCGTTCGACTTTGGCAGTCGCCATGCCATGGAGGATAGGCGGTGGCATCGGGCGAGTCGGTCGGAAGTGGGTGCTACATGCTGGCGATCAGCCGCTTGACCCGCTCGTCGACCGACCGGAACGGGTCTTTGCACAGCACGGTGCGCTGGGCTTGATCGTTGAGCTTGAGGTGCACCCAGTCGACGGTGAAGTCTCGGCCGGCGGCCTGTGCGGCACTGATGAATTCGCCGCGCAGCTTGGCGCGGGTGGTCTGCGGCGGGGTGTCGACGGCCTCGTCGACCTCCTCGTCGGTGGTGACCCGGGCGGCCAGCCCCTTGCGCTGCAGCAGATCGAACACGCCGCGGCCGCGTTTGATGTCGTGGTAGGCCAGATCCAGCTGGGCGATCTTGGGGTCCGACAGCTCCATGTCGTACCGATCCTGGTAGCGCTGGAACAGTTTTCGCTTGATCACCCAGTCGATCTCGGTGTCCACCTTGGCGAAGTCCTGGGTTTCGACGGCGTCGAGCTGACGACCCCACAGGTCGATGACCTGCTCCAGTTGCGGATTGCTGGCCCGCGTCTGTACGTAGTCCACGGCCCGCCCGTAGTACTCGCGCTGGATGTCCAGCGCACCGGCCTGCCGTCCGCCCGCCAGTCGTACCGGCCGCCGGCCGGTGACGTCGTGGCTGACCTCGCGGATGGCCCGGATCGGGTTGTCCAGCGAGAAGTCGCGGAAGGGCACCCCCGCCTCGATCATCTCCAGCACCAGTGCCGCGCTGCCCACCTTGAGCAGGGTGGAGGTCTCGGACATGTTGGAGTCCCCGACGATGACGTGCAGCCGGCGGTACTTCTCGGCGTCGGCGTGCGGCTCGTCGCGGGTGTTGATGATGGGACGCGATCGGGTCGTGGCGCTCGACACGCCCTCCCAGATGTGCTCGGCGCGCTGCGACAGGCAGAAGGCGGCGGCTTTGGGGGTCTGCAGCACCTTGCCGGCGCCGCAGATCAGCTGGCGGGTCACCAGGAACGGCAGCAGCACGTCGGAGATCCGGGAGAACTCCCCGGCGCGGACGATCAGGTAGTTCTCGTGGCAGCCGTAGGAGTTGCCCGCCGAGTCGGTGTTGTTCTTGAACAGATAGATGTCGCCGCCGATCCCCTCATCGACCAGCCGCTGCTCGGCATCGATCAGCAGGTCTTCGAGCACCCGCTCGCCGGCCCGGTCGTGGGTGACCAGCTGCACCAGGTTGTCGCATTCGGCGGTGGCGTACTCCGGATGACTGCCGACATCCAGGTATAACCGGGCGCCGTTGCGCAGGAACACATTCGAACTGCGGCCCCAGGACACCACCCGGCGGAACAGATAGCGCGCCACCTCGTCGGGTGACAGTCGCCGGTGGCCGTGGAAGGTGCAGGTGACACCGAACTCGGTCTCGATGCCCATGATTCTGCGCTGCACGTCATCGAGACTACTGGTTGAACCAGGGCAACGGTGGTCAGGCCGGGGGGTTCGCCGCCGTGTCGAGGGTTTCCAGCACGACCTCGGCCACCTGGCGCATCGTGGTGCGCTTGTCCATCGCCGCCCGCTGAATCCACCGGAACGCGTCCGGCTCGCTCAGTCCCTGCTTGGACTGCAGCAGTCCCTTGGCGCGCTCGATGAGCTTGCGGGTCTCGAGTTGCTCCGACAGGCTGCTGACTTCGCGTTCCAGCGCGGTGATCTCCTCCGAGCGGCTGAGCGCCAGCTCGATGGCGGGTACCAGATCCCCGGCCGAGAACGGTTTGACCAGATAAGCCATCGCCCCGGCGTCGCGCGCCCGTTCCACCAGGTCACGCTGGCTGAACGCGGTGAGCATGACGATCGGCGCGATGCGTTTGCCGGCGATCTCGGAGGCCGCGTCGATGCCGTCGCGGCGCGGCATCTTGACGTCGATGATCACCAGATCGGGGCGCAGCAGCTCCGCCAGTTCGACGGCCTCCTGGCCGTCGCCGGCCTCGCCGACCACCTCGTAGCCCTCTTCCCGCAGCATTTCGGCGAGGTCGAGCCGGATCAGCGCCTCGTCCTCGGCGATCAGGACCCGGCGGGCAGGGCGCGGGGCGCCCTCGGATGTCGACGCAGTCATCACCCCATTCTGTCGCGCCTGCCGGCGGCGGCAACCCTTCGGGGCATCGTCTATCGTGGAGACCCGCGCGCAGGCGCTGGGCCCTCGTATCCCAACTGGCAGAGGAAACGGATTCAAAACCCGTACAGTGTGAGTTCGAATCTCACCGAGGGCACCACGGATCGCCGCCGCTCAGCGTGGTGCGTACATGATCACGGCCACCCCGATCAGGCAGATCAGCGCGCCGAGCACATCGGCGCGGTCGGGCCGGAAGCCGTCGAAGGCCATGCCCCAGGCCAGTGAGCCCGCCACGAACACCCCGCCGTAGGCGGCCAGGATCCGGCCGAAATGAGCGTCGGGCTGCAACGTCGCCACAAAGCCGTACAAGCCCAGGGCGATCACACCGGCCCCGGCCCACAGCAGGCCGCGGTGCTCACGTACCCCCTGCCACACCAGCCAGGCGCCGCCGATCTCCGCGATGGCGGCCAGCACGAACAGCGCAACCGAACGCAGCACCATGGACGTTGACCCTAGCCGCCCAGGTGAAACCGCCAACTGCCCAGTTCACGGGATTAGGCTGTCGAAGGTGACCGTCAAGCGGTTCCTCGCGGTGTCGGCGGAGTCCCAGCCTCCCGACCGGCCCTGGCACTGCATGCCGGCGCGCACCCGCCACTACGCGGCGCGGCTGTCGCAG
The DNA here is from genome assembly GCF_041287085.1 of Mycobacterium sp. pW045. Classification (NCBI taxonomy): domain Bacteria; kingdom Bacillati; phylum Actinomycetota; class Actinomycetes; order Mycobacteriales; family Mycobacteriaceae; genus Mycobacterium; species Mycobacterium sp. pW045. The sequence continues at coordinate 208,750 of NZ_JBGGKU010000002.1, forward strand.
CGGCTGCGGATCCTCAAGGTCTCCGCCGGGCTGGCCGCGATCATCAGCGCGGGCTTCGGACTCCTCGAGATCTGGGCTGACCCCACGTACTGGTGGATCGGTGCGCTCAATCTGATCGCCGCCGCCGCCTTTGTGCTGACCCCGCTGCTGTACCACTACGGCGAGCTGATCGCGCCCTTGGCGTTCGTCGGCATCGCCTACCTGACGACGTTCGTGGTGTGTTGGGTGGTCGGCACCGGGTCGGGCATCCAGTTCTACTTCCTGGCCGCGGCGTCGATCAGTGTGCTCATTCTGGGCGTGGACCGGATCAAGCTGGCCGCCGTCGTGGCAGGCGTCGGCGCCGCGCTGACGATCATCCTGCAATTCCTGGTTCCCACCTACAAACTGGACCAGCCGGGCTGGCTCCGCGACCTGTCGTTCGTGCTGGTGGTGGTCTCGGCGTGCTTCATGGTGGTAGCGACGGTCTGGTTCGCGCTGCGCGAGATCTCCCGCGCCGAAGCGGCGATGGAGGCCGAGTACGAGCGTTCGGAATCGCTGCTGGCCAATATCCTGCCGGGGGCGGTCGCCGAACGGCTGAAGAACCCGGCGGTCGACGTCATCGCCGACAGCTATCCCGATGCCTCCGTGCTGTTCGCCGATATCGCCGACTTCACCCGGCGGGCCAGCCAGACCGATCCGGGGCAGCTGGTCGAATTCCTCAATGAGCTCTACACCGGACTGGATCGGCTCGTCGAGCGGCACGGGCTGGAGAAGATCAAGACCAGTGGTGATTCCTACATGGTGGTCAGCGGCGTCCCCGACCCGCGACCGGACCATCTGCACGCGCTGGCGCAGTTGGCCCTCGACATCGCCGACACCATCGCCGACCTGCGCGATCCGCTGGGCGGGCCGGTATCGCTGCGCATCGGTCTGGCCGCCGGCCCGGTGGTCGCCGGTGTGGTCGGCAATCGCCGGTTCTTCTATGACGTGTGGGGCGATGCGGTGAATCTCGCCTCCCGGATGGAGTCGACCGGCGTACCGGACCGTATCCAGGTCCCGCAGGATGTCCGGCAGCGCTTGAGCAGCGACTTCATCTTCGAGGAGCGCGGCGACGTCGAGGTCAAGGGCAAGGGCGTCGTGCACACCTGGTTCCTGGTCGGTGCGCGCCCGTCCTCCGCCCCCGGCCCGGCGAGCCGGTCGCTGTCGGTCGCCCCCGCGCGCTGACCGGGTGACTCGCCCGGCTTCGGTAGGGTGCCGGACCAGGTTGTCCCACAACGCAGAGGAGCGCAATGACGAGGCTTCTGGCCGTCTTCGGCTCGCTGGCCGGACTCGCCGTCACCCTCAACGGCTACCGCCCGTTGGCCAAGCACGGTTATCCGTCGCTGTATTCGTTCGGTTTCGGCCTGTTCGCCTCGGAGCTTCCGCTGCAACTCTTGGCCGGGCAATCCGCGACGCTGGCAGCGGTGTCGCGGTGGCTGTCGCCACCGGCGCGACGTTTCAGCTGGTTGGTGTCGGCGCTGTCGTGGCTGGGCCTGCTCGGGCTCAACCATCTCGGGCGCACCGCGAATCGGCCGCTGACCGAGGCGCTGGACGCCGAACTCGGTGCGGATCGCCGCACCGACGGCCGTGAGCTCTGGCAGAGTCCGGGCCCGAGCGGCGAGGCCGCCAAAGCGCCCGGCGTGGTACGCATGCTGCGGGCCTACCGCGACTACGCCACCGACGCCGACATCGCCTACGGCGAATTCGGGGGCCGCAACACCCTCGACGTATGGCGGCATCGCGACCTGCCCCGCGACGGCCGCGCTCCGGTCCTGCTGCAGGTGCCCGGCGGTGCCTGGATGGTGGGAAGCAAACGCGGTCAGGCGCATCCGCTGATGAGCCATCTGGTCGAACGGGGCTGGGTATGCGTGTCGATCAATTACCGGCTCAGCCCCCGCTCGACATGGCCGGACCACATCGTCGATGTCAAACGGGCGCTGGCCTGGACCAAAGCCCACATCGCCGACTACGGCGGCGACCCGGACTGGGTCGCGGTCACCGGCGGCTCGGCGGGCGGTCACCTGTGCTCGCTGACCGCACTGACCGCGGGCGACCCGCAGTTCCAGCCGGGCTTCGCCAATGCCGACACCAGTGTGCGCGCGGCGGTTCCGTTCTACGGCGTCTACGACTTCACCGGTGACACCGACCTGCATCCGCTGCTGACACCGGCGCTCAGCGCTTACGTGTTCAAGCAGAGCCGGCGCCGATTCCCCGACACCTATCGCACCGCCTCATCGATGACGTACATCTCGGCTGACGCCCCACCTTTTTTCGTGCTGCACGGCAGCAACGACTCGTTGGTCCCGGTCGAGCAGGCCCGCGCGTTCACCGCCCGGTTGCGCGATGTCAGCGCGAACCCCGTCGTTTATGCGGAACTGCCGCTGGCTCAGCACGCATTCGACATCTTCGGCTCGCCCCGGGCGGCGCACACCGCGGTCGCCGTCGAGCAGTTCCTCGCCGAGATCTACGCCCGGGACACGGCACGGCAGTCAGGCTGAAACCGCCCACTGCAGCGGCCCATGTGCCACACTCCGGGCATGGAAACGACCACCGCTCCGAAACTGCTGCCACATCTTTGGAAATCGACGCTGGTCTCCGGTGTCCTGGCGCTGGTGCTGGGCGTGCTGGTCCTGGCTCGGCCCGGTAACTCGATTTTGGCTGCCGCGATTCTGTTCGGCATCTACCTGCTGGTAACCGGTGTGGCGCAGACGATTTTCGCCTTCAGCCTGCCGGTCATGTCGGCGGGTGGGCGGGTGTTGCTCTTCATCAGCGGGGCGGCGTCGCTGATCCTGGCCGTGCTGTGCTTCCGGCACTTCCATTCCGATGAGGAAGCCCTGGCGGTGCTGTTGCTGGCCATCTGGATCGCGGTCGGCTTCATCTTCCGCGGGGTGGCCACCACCGTCGCCGCCATCAGCGACCCCGCGCTGCCGGGCCGCGGCTGGCAGATCTTCATGGGCGTGGTCAGCCTGCTGGCCGGGCTGGTGACGCTGGCGGCACCGTTCACGTCGCTGTGGATCCTGGCGCTGGTGGTCGGCAGCTGGCTGATCGTCATCGGTATCGCCGAGATCATCGGCGCCTTCAGCATCCGGCGGGCCTCCCGCGAGGTCGCCACGGCGCTGTCGGGGCGGTAGCGGGCGCCCGCTGCTCCCGAGCCCGAACGGGCCGACACAGGTACCCTGAGTTCTGTCCCTGCTGACACCTGTCGAATGCCCTGATGTGGAGCGCGCGCAATGCCCGAGTCTCAACCGTCCTGGCCGCCGGCCGGCGGTGGTTACCCCCCGCCGGGCTACCCCTACCCCTACCCGGCACCCGCGCACTACCCCGGCTACCCTCCGCCCGGCCAGACCAGCGCCCCCCGCAACGGCGCGGGCATCGCCGCCCTGGTGGTCGCCATCGCCGGCATCGTGACCGCGCTGTCGGTGATCGGCGGTGTGGTGCTGGGGATCGTGGCGGTGGTGCTCGGGTTCATCGGTCGCGGCCGCGCCAAACGCGGTGAAGCCGACAACGGCGGGGTCGCGATCTCCGGCATCGTGCTCGGCGCCCTGGCGGTCGTCGCCGGAATCGGCTGCATCTTCGTCTACGTCGGCATCTGGCGGACGGCCGGCGGCGGCGACTACGTGGACTGCATGACGAAAGCGGGTTCGGACGCGGCCGCCCAGCAGCAGTGCACCGACCGGTTCCGTGAGCATTTCGAGAACAAGTTCGGCACCGCCGAAGCCCCGATGGTGCAGGAGTCGTCGGACTCGGCACTGATGCCGGCCTAGTGGCGCCTGCACAGCCGGCGCAATCGCGGCAGACAGGCTCGTCAGCGCTTGGCGTTGGGGAAGTACATCAGCACGCCCTCCTGGGTGACGGTGGCGATCACCTGCCCGGATCGGTCGAAGAAGTGCCCGGTGCCCAGCCCCCGGGAGTCCGCGGCCACCGGTGACGACGTGGCGTACAGCACCCAGTCGTCGAACCGCACCGGCCGGTGGAACCACAGGGTGTGGTTGGCGCTGGCGGCAAAGATCCGGTCGAAACCCCACGACAGCCCATGGGTGGTGATGATCGAATCGAGCACCGTGGTGTCCGACGAGTACACCATCAGCGCGGTGTGCAGCACCGGATCCTCGGGCAGCACCCCGTCGGCCTTCATCCAGACCCGGTTATGGGCGAGCTGCCCGCCCTTGTCACGCATCACCCAGGCGGGATCGTTGGCATAGCGCCAGTCGATCGGGTGCGGCGCATTGACGAAGCCGGGCACAACCTCCTCGTAGCCCTCCAGAAGCTTCCGGACCCGGGGCAGCGTCTCCGGATCGGCGACCGCGGGCACTTCCGCGCCGTGCTCGAGCCCGCGACCGCCGGCAAGATACGAGACCATCGCGGTGGCGATCAGGGTGTCACCCTGCAACGCGTCGACCCGGCGGTTGGCGAACCGCCGCTCGTCGCGCAGCCGGTGGACCCGGAACTCGATGTCGCGGGCCGGATCCCCGCCGTTGATGAAGTGGACCGACAGCGTGCCCGGCGGCAGGCGCTCCGAGACGGTGCGGCTCGCGGCCACGAACGATTGCGACATCAGCTGTCCGCCGAAGGTGCGCAGCGGCGTCTTGCTCGGGTGCGATCCGGTGAACACGTCGGGTCCGGTGGCCTCGAGGTCCAAAACGGCCAACAGCTCCTGGAAGTCCGTGTTCGGCTCGGCCGGCACTAGACGTCGTCCTCCCCGATCCGGTGCACATGGATCAGGTTGGTCGAACCGACGGTGCCCGGCGGGGCTCCCGCGACGACGATCACCAGGTCGCCGCGGTGATAGCGGCCCAGATCCAGCAGCGCCTTGTCGACCTGACGGATCATCCCATCGGTCGACTGCATCTGCGGGACGATGAATGTCTCAGTGCCCCAGGTCATTGCGAGCTGGCTACGGACCTCGGGAAGCGCCGTGAACGCCAGCAACGGCAGCGGGGTGTGCAGCCGGGCCAGCCGGCGAACGGTGTCACCGGATTGAGTGAACGCCACCAGTGCCTTGGCGTCGAGACGCTCGCCGATGTCGCGGGCCGCATACGAGATCACCCCGCGCTTGGTGCGCGGAATGTGCGACAACGGCGGTGCCGCAGTGGAATTCTCCTCCACCGCACACACGATCCGGCTCATCGTCCGTACCGCCTCCAGGGCGTACTTGCCGACGGCCGTCTCACCGGACAGCATCACCGCGTCGGTGCCGTCGAGCACCGCATTGGCCACGTCGGACGCCTCGGCGCGGGTGGGCCGGAAATTCGAGATCATCGACTCCAGCATCTGGGTCGCGACGATGACCGGTCGGGCGTTCTCGCGCGCCACCTGAATGGCGCGCTTCTGCACCAACGGCACTTCTTCGAGTGCGAGCTCCACTCCCAGGTCACCGCGGGCCACCATCACCGCGTCGAACGCCAGCACCACGGCCTCGAGGTTCTCGATGGCCTCCGGCTTCTCCAGTTTGGCGATCACCGGGACGCGGCGACCGACCCGGTCCATCACCTCGTGCACCAGCTCCACATCCGACGGCGAGCGCACGAAGGACAGCGCCACCATGTCGACGCCGAGGTCCAGCGCGAATTCCAGGTCTTCGATGTCCTTCTCGGACAGCGCCGGAGCGGAGACGTTCATGCCGGGCAGCGATATGCCCTTGTGGTTGCTGACGGTGCCGCCCTCGGTGACGGTGCACACCACGTCTTCGCCGTCGATGTGTTCCACCACCAGGCCGACCTTGCCGTCGTCGACCAGGACACGGTCGCCGGGTGCCGCATCGGCCGCGAGGTGTTTGTAGGTGGTGGACACCCGATCATGGCCGCCCGGGCAGTCGGAAACCGTGATGCGGATGGTCTCGCCGTTGGCCCAGTAGGCGGAGCCGTCGGCGAAGCGTCCCAGCCGGATCTTGGGTCCCTGCAGGTCGGCCAGCACACCGACCGCCCGCCCGGTCGCATCCGAAGCGGTGCGCACCCATTCGTAAGAGGCTTGATGGTCTTTGTGGTCACCGTGGCTGAAGTTCAGCCGGGCCACATCCATGCCCGCGTCGACCAATGCTCGGACCATCTCCGCGGAGTGGGTCGCCGGACCGAGAGTACAGACGATTTTGCCGCGTCGATTCACGACCCAAGCATAGTCGGGCCGACTGGGCCGCTCCCCTCCGGAACGGTTGGCATCGCCGAAAGCTGCGTGGTCAGCGGCCGTCTGGCGCGTCAGACCCCGTCGCGCAGCGGTCGGCCCTGCTTGTCGCGCACCCGCCCGGCGAGCATCAGGATCGCATCGACGATGCCCCAGATCACCGGGACGCCGGCACCGATGCCCCACGTCGCCGCGGTGAAGAGCAGACAGCCCAGCAACTGCGCGACTCCCAGCGCGGTCTGACCCAGATAGATGCGCCCGAATCCGAGGAACCCGAACAAGCCCAGAAGCTGCAGCAGGGCTGCGATGACTTTCGACTTGTCGGAGTACGGCTGCCCGGTGACCGGATGGCGGCCGTGGGGCGCCACGGCGTCGGGGTAGCCCGGATACGGGGGCGGATAGCCCGGCTGCTGCGGGTGGTGCTGCCAACCCTCCGGCGGACCTGCCGGCGGCCACGACGGATCGGTCATGTCTTGCAGCATGCCAGAAAAACCGGTGGTGCCGGTCGGAGCGAAATCAGCGCTGGTCGGGCTCGTCGGCCTCGTCAGCCGCGTCGTCCCCGTCAGCCGCGGCGTCCTGCTCGGCTCCGTCGGCCTCCGCGGTGTGCTCGTCGCTGTCGTCGTCGACGCCGCCGTCGGACTCTTTGGTGTCTTCGACGACTTCGGCGTCGTCCGCCACGGATTCCTCGGCGGTCTCAGCCGTGTCCTCGTCGGCCTGGTCCACCGGTTCGGCGACGTCATCACCCTCGGTGACTTCGTCACCCTCGTCGGCTTCGTCACCCTCGTCGGTATCGTCGCCGGCCTCGGTGTCGGAGGCCTCGGCGTCGTCGGTGTGCTGGCCGGCGGTGTCGTCGGCGCCGGCCTCGTCCGGCTCGGTTTCGGCTTTGCCGGCAAGCCGTTCCGGTATCCGGACCACGGATCCGACGCCGTTCGCCGCGCCGACCGCCACCAGCTCTTCTTCGGGTGCCGGCTCGGGTTCGGCCTCCGCAGCCTGGTCCTCCGGTGCGTCGGATTCCCATGCGCGGCGGATGACCTCGGGATCCTCGCGGCCCTTGGTGGCTAGCAGGATGTAGACCACCGCCCCGATGAACACGAACGTCGACGTGAACGAGTTGACCCGGATCCCGGCGATGTGGGTGGCCGCGTCGTCGCGCAGCAGTTCGATGCCGAAGCGCCCGATGCAGTAACCGGCGACGTAGAGCGCGAACAGCCGGCCGTGACCCATGCGGAACCGCCGGTCGGCATAGATCAACACCGCGAATACGGCCAGATTCCAGAGTAATTCGTACAGGAACGTCGGTTGCACGATCTTGTACAGTTCGCCGGTCGACACACCGTCGAGCAGGTGCGGATCGCGTACCCCGGCGGCGTCCTCCCGCCAGAAGATCTCCAGGCCCCACGGCAAGGTCGTCTCGCGGCCGTAGAGTTCCTGGTTGAAGTAGTTGCCGAGTCGGCCGATCGCCTGCGCCAGCACGATGCCGGGCGCGACCGCGTCACCGAACGCCGGTAACGGGATCCCGCGACGTCGGCAGCCGATCCAGGCGCCGATCCCGCCCAGCGCCACCGCACCCCAGATCCCCAGGCCGCCGTCCCAGATCCGCGGCGTCGCCTCCCAGCCGGCGCCGCCCTCACCGAAGTAGGTTCGCCAGTCGGTCATCAGGTGATACAGCCGCCCACCGATCAAGCCGAACGGCACGGCCCACAACGCGATGTCGTAGATGACCCCCGGCTCACCGCCCCGCGCCCGCCACCGGCGGTCACCGATCAGCAGCGCGATGACGATGCCGATGATGATGCACAGGGCATAGGCGCGGATCGGTACCGGGCCCAGATGCCAGACACCGCGAGCCGGACTGGGAAAGTACGTCAGCCAGTTCAACGTCATGGCTGTGGAATCCTTTGACGCACACCCGACGCCAGCTCCTCGGTCAGCGAGCGCAGCGCCTCCAAGCCATCGCCGAGTGCGGTGACCAGCGCCGAGCCGACGATGACACCGTCGGTATAGGTGCCGATCTCGGCGGCCTGCGCGCCGGAACGCACACCCAGGCCCACCCCGACCGGAATGTCGGAGACCTCCCGTACCCGGCCCACCAGTTCCGGCGCCGCGTTCGACACCGTGTCGCGGGCACCGGTGACACCCATCGTCGACGCCGCGTAGACGAATCCGCTTGAGGCATGTGCGGTCTCGGCCAATCGCTGCGGTGTCGACGACGGCGCCACCAGAAAGATACGATCCAGCTGATGCTGCTCGGATGCCGCCAGCCAGTCGTCGGCCTCATCGACGATCAGATCGGGCGTGATCACCCCCAGCCCCCCGGCCGAGGCGAGATCGCGGGCGAAGGCATCGACGCCGTAGCGCAGCACCAGATTCCAATAGGTCATCACCACCGCACGGCCACCGGCAGCAGCGATCGCCTCGACCGCGGTCAAGCTGTCGCGGACCCGGACGCCGCCCTGCAGGGCCACCTCGGTGGCCCGCGCGATGGTCGGGCCGTCCATTCCCGGATCGGAGTAGGGCACGCCGACTTCGACGAGGTCGCAACCCGATTCGACCAGGGTGGTCATGGCGGCGACCGAACCCGGCACGTCCGGGTAGCCGGTGGGAAGATAGCAGATCAGCGCGGCGCGCCCCTCCGCCCGGCACGCGGCGAACATCGGGGCCAGCCGGTCGCCGGTGTGATCGGTCATGCCTGGCCGCCGTCATCGTCGCCCAGCAGCCCGAACCACTTGCCCGCGGTTTCGACGTCCTTGTCGCCGCGTCCGGACAGGTTGACCACGATGACCTTGCCCGGGCCCAGCTCGGTGGCCAGCTTGAGCGCGCCGGCCACCGCGTGCGCTGATTCGATCGCCGGGATGATTCCCTCGGTGCGGCAGAGTATTCCGAACGCCTCCATCGCCTCGGCGTCGGTGATCGGCTGATACTCGGCGCGCCCCGTCTCCCGCAGCCAGGCGTGCTCCGGGCCGACGCCGGGATAGTCCAGACCCGCCGAGATCGAGTGCGACTCGATGGTCTGCCCGTCCTCGTCCTGCAGCAGGTAGGAGAACGAGCCCTGAAACGCCCCCGGAGAGCCACCGGCGAACGTCGCGGCGTGCCGACCGGTGGCCACACCGTCGCCGCCGGCTTCGTAGCCGATCAGCCGCACCGCGGGGTCGTCGATGAACGCATGGAAGATGCCGATGGCGTTCGACCCACCGCCGACGCAGGCCACCACGGCATCGGGCAGCCGGCCGGCCAGCTGCTGGATCTGAGCGCGGGCCTCCAGCCCGACGATCCGCTGGAAGTCGCGCACCATGGTCGGGAACGGGTGCGGCCCGGCCGCGGTCCCGAAGCAGTAATAGGTGCGATCGGCGTTGGTCACCCAGTCCCGAAACGCATCGTTGATGGCGTCCTTGAGCGTCTGCGAGCCCGATTCCACCGAGACCACCTCGGCGCCCAGCAGCCGCATCCGGGCCACGTTGAGCGCCTGGCGGCGGGTGTCGACGGCTCCCATGTAGATCACGCACTCCAGGCCCAGCAGGGCGCAGGCGGTGGCGGTGGCCACGCCGTGCTGACCGGCGCCGGTCTCGGCGATCACCCGGGTCTTGCCCATCCGCCGCGCCAGCAGGGCCTGGCCCAGCACGTTGTTGATCTTGTGCGAGCCGGTGTGGTTCAGGTCCTCGCGCTTCAGGAAGATGCGGGCACCGCCGGCGTGGGCGGTCAGGCGCTGCGCCTCATACAGCGGCGAGGGCCGGCCGGTGTAGTGCGTCTGCAGGTTGTCGAGGGTGTCGAGGAACTCCCGGTCATTGCGCACCTTGTCGTAGGCGGCGGTGACCTCTTCGATGACCGCCATCAACGCCTCGGCGACGTAGCGGCCGCCGTAGGCGCCGAAGTGCCCGCGGGCATCCGGGTCGTGTCGGCTGGGTTCGGCGACTCCGGCGCTGGCACGCGGAAGGTTCGGGTGCGCGGTATCCGACATTTAGCGGGCGGGCTTCGGGCAGGACGGATGCTTACCCGCACTGACCAAATCGGCAACGGCCGCCCGCGGGTCGCCGCTGGTGACCAGTCCCTCGCCGACGAGGACGGCGTCCGCGCCGGCACCGGCATAGGCCAGCAGGTCCGCGGTGCCGCGCACGCCGGACTCGGCGATCTTGACCACCTCGGTCGGCAGGCCCGGCGCGATCCGTGCGAAGCAGTCCCGGTCGACCTCCAGCGTGTGCAAGTCGCGGGCGTTGACCCCGATCACCTTGGCGCCGGCGGTCAGGGCCCGGTCAGCCTCTTCCTCGGTGTGCACCTCCACCAGGGCGGTCATCCCGAGCGACTCGGTGCGGTCGAGCATCGAGACCAGGGCCTGCTGCTCGAGCGCCGCCACGATCAGCAACAGCATGTCCGCGCCGTGCGCACGAGCTTCGTGAATCTGGTAGGGCCGCACGATGAAGTCCTTGCGCAGCACCGGAACCGACACCGCGGCACGCACCGCGTCGAGGTCGGCGAGCGAGCCGTTGAAGCGGCGCTCCTCGGTCAGCACGCTGATAGCGCGGGCTCCGCCCTCGGCGTAGGCGCAGGCGAGTTCGGCCGGATCGGCGATCGGGGCCAGTTGCCCCTTGGACGGGCTGGCGCGTTTGACCTCGGCGATGACCGCGATGCCGGGCTCTCGCAGGGCCGCCATGACGTCGCGCGGCGCGGGCATGGCCTCGGCTGCCGCCTTGACTTCCGCCAGGCTGACGACGGCCTCCCGGGCGGCAACGTCGGCGCAGACTCCCTCGATGATGGAGTCGAGCACGGTTGCCGAACTCATGTCTGCCAGTTCCTCTCCCGCTTGGCTCCCCTTGTCCGGGACCTCCCTCGAAGGGTAACGACCGTCACCGTCACCGGTGTCACCGGCCCTCGGCCGCCGGCCCGGGTGGCGGTTCTGTGGGGTCGGAACCCTCGTCGAGCGCGTCCCACATCATCCGTTCCGACATCTCCGGGGCGTCAGCGGCGGCGTCGACGCCGCGCGCCACCGCCCGCCGCGCCGCCGGCGTCTGGTATTTGGCGTTGTCGTTGGTGCGGTGCGCGGCGGCCCGCATCAGCAACGCCGCAGCGGCCAGCACACCCAGCGCTGCCAGCAGGCTCAACACCGCCCCGGTGAGGCGGCGGTCGGCCGCCAGCAGCGATGTCAGCGGGATCTCGGCGATGTCAAGGGCGCGGAGCGCGACATCGCGCACCACCCACATGCTGACGGCCAGATAACCGGCCGCCAGGCTCACCGCGGCCATCAACACGGCCAGCACCCGCAATTTCCAGCCCCGCACCGCCACCGCGGCAACCGCGGCGGCCAGGCACAGCAGCGCCAACGGCACCAGCGCCGTCGACCACGACGCGCCGCTGACCGTGACGTCCTTGGGTTGTCCCAGCCCGTCGGAGGAGCGGATCAGCACCCACGGCAGCCGGGAGGCGCCCCACAACCCGCCGGCGGCCAGCACCAGCAGCAGTTGCGCCACCCGCAGCGCCCGCGCCCCACCGCGGGCCCGATCCTCAGTCATCGCTGCCCGGGGCCGTCAGCGTTTCGGCGGCCGCGATCGCCGCCAGCACCGCGCGGGCCTTGTTGGAGGCCTCGGTGTACTCGTAGGGGCCGTTGGAGTCGGCCACCACGCCGCCGCCGGCCTGCACGTAGGCGGTACCGCCGGCCAGCAGGGCGGTGCGGATCGCGATCGCGAAGTCGGCGTTGCCGGCGAAGTCGAGATAGCCGACGACGCCGCCGTACAGCCCGCGGCGGGTCTTCTCGACCTCCTCGATCAACTCCATGGCGCGCACCTTGGGCGCCCCGGACAGCGTGCCGGCCGGGAAGCAGGCGGTCACCGCGTCCAGTGCGGTGCGGTCCGGCGCAAGCAGCCCGCTGACCGTGGAGACCAGGTGCATGACGTGGCTGTAGCGCTCGATGTGGCTGTAGTCGGACACCCGCACCGTACCCGGGACGCATACCCGCCCCAGGTCGTTGCGACCGAGGTCCACCAGCATCAGGTGCTCGGCGCGCTCCTTCTCGTCGTTCAACAGGTCCTTCTCCAGGAGCTGGTCTTCCTCCTCGGTCGCACCGCGCCAGCGGGTCCCGGCGATCGGGTGGGTGGTCGCGCGACCGTCCTGGACCGTCACCAGCGCCTCGGGGCTGGAGCCCACGATCGAAAAGGCTACTCCCCCAACATCGTCGGGCACCTGCAGCAGATACATGTACGGGCTCGGATTGGACACCCGCAGCATCCGGTAGACGTCGATGGGATCTACGTCGGTGTCCATCTCGAAACGTTGCGAGGGCACCACCTGAAACGCCTCGCCGGCCTCGATCTCACCGACCAGCCGCTCGACGATGGTGCCGTACTCCTCGGGGGTGCGCTGGCGCCGGTAGACCGGCTCGGGCCGGCCGAAGGTGGCGACACTGGACTCCAGCGGCTGACTTAGCGCCGCGGTCATCACATCGAGCCGTGCGATCGCATCGTCGTAGGCTTCGTCGACCCGCTCGCCGGTGCCGTTCCAGTTGACCGCATTGGCGATCAGCGTGATGGTGCCCTCGTGGTGGTCGACCGCGGCCATGTCGGTGGCCAGTAGCAACAGCATGTCGGGCAGTTGCAGGTCATCGACGGCCAACTCCGGAAGACGTTCCAGCCGGCGCACCATGTCGTAGGCGAAAAAGCCCACCAGGCCACTCGACAGCGGCGGCAGCCCGGGAATGGCGGCGGTTTCCAGCAGTGCCAGCGTCTCACGCAGCGCCTGCAGCGGGTCGCCGCCGGTGGGGGCGTCCTGCGGCACCGGACCCAACCACACCGCTTCGCCGTCCCGAACCGTCAGCGCCGACGACGTCCCGGCGCCGATGAACGACCACCGCGACCAGGACCGGCCGTTCTCGGCCGATTCCAGCAGGAAGGTGCCGGGCCGGTTCGCGGCCAGCTTGCGGTAGGCCGACAGCGGCGTCTCGGCATCGGCCAGCACCTTGCGGAGCACGGGAACCACGCGGTGCTCGGCGGCCAGCGCCCGAAAGTCCGCCCGGGAGGTGACGCCGGCGCTGCTGGGGGTGTGCACGCGCCCATCTTCCCAGACCCCACCCGTGCGGCCGGGAGTAGCCTGGCGGCCATGAACACTGGCGACACCGTGGCCGACTTCGAGCTCCCCGACCAGACCGGAACACCGCGGCGACTCAGTGCGCTGCTGGCCGACGGGCCGGTGGTGCTGTTCTTCTACCCGGCGGCGATGACTCCGGGCTGCACCAAGGAGGCCTGCCACTTCCGGGATCTGGCCCGCGAGTTCGCCGCGGTGGGGGCGCAACGGGTGGGCATCAGCACCGACGCAGTGGCCAAGCAGGCCAAGTTCGCCGATCAACAGGGATTCGACTACCCGCTGCTGTCCGACACCGACGGCACGGTGGCCGCCCGGTTCGGCGTCAAGCGCGGGCTGCTGGGCAAGCTGCTGCCGGTGAAGCGGACCACGTTCGTCATCGACACAGATCGCACGGTGCTAGGCGTGATCGCCAGCGAGTTCGCCATGGATGCCCACGCCGACAAGGCGCTGGAGCTGCTGCGGGCGCGTTCCTCCGCCTAGACCGCCGGGCCGGCCCGGCGGGTCGGAGACGTCTACTCGTCGGTCGCCGTGTCGTTGTCGCCGGCTTGGTCGGCTTCGGGTGCTTCGCCGGACGCGGCCGCCGGGACGGCTTCGGCGGCCCGCAGGTTGTCGCCGACGGCGGTGTCGATCCAGTTGCGGATCTCGGTGAGGTGGGTGACGATCCCGGAACGTTCCCGTACCAGCAGATCCACTTCGGCCTGGGTGCGCTCGGTGAGCAGTTTGGCCTCACGTTTGGTGGTGGCGATCAGCGTGGACGCCTCCAGCCGAGCCTCCTTGTCGAGCTTGGCGATGTTCGCCTCGGCCTGCTCCCAGGCTGCCTGCATCTTCTGGTCCAGCCGGTGCTGGGCTTCGCGGCGGTTGCGCTCGTCTTCTTCCCAGGCCAGCTTGATCTGCTGGTCGAGGGATTCCTGCGCCGCCCGGCGGTTGCGCTCGTCTTCCTCGGCCAGCCGCTGGTAGACCTCGCGTCGACTGCGCTCGGCTTCTTCGATCTCCTGTGCGATGCGGTTGCGCTCCTCGTGCGCGATCCGCAGGATCTCCTCTGCCTCCTGGGTCGCGGCATCGAGGATCTTCGCCCGGCGCGCGTTGGTGGAAGCCTGAAATTCGGCCAGCGCCTCGCTGGCGGCGGCACGGTCCTGGCTGGCGGCCTCCAACTGCTCGCGCAGCTGTCCGGTCAGCGACTCGGCGTCCTGTTGGGCCAATTCCTTGGTGCGGCGCGCTTCCTCGGAGGCGATGCGCATCATCCGCGCGATCCGGTCCGACATGCCCTCCACCGAGTTGACCGGACCGGTGACCTGCTCGAACTGGCTTTGCAGTTGCGCCAGTTCGCCGGTGAGACGTTGCCGCTCGGAGTCGGCCTCAGCGGTCAGCCGCACGATGTCGTTCTGCAGCCGCGTGACCTCGGCGCTGAGTTGCTCCTGGTCGAATCGAGTTTGCGACTTGGCGGCTTCGAGGGACTTGTTGCGGTCCTGCAGAATGTCGATTTCGCGGTGGAGGCGAGCGATGTAGTCGGCTACTTCATTGCGATCGAAACCGCGCATCTGCGTTTCGAATTCCGGAATCTCCAGCGCCACCGGCGTTACTCCTAGGTACCTGTCAGGTTCGGTTCTCGGTTCGACAGCCAAGCCGCGTGCAACTCCAGTTGGCTTGCGCGCGAAGCTAAATGGGCATGCCCACTGAACGCACCGTGCGACGGAGCGTATCAGACCTGGCAGAGTGTGTCACCGGTCTCGTCGGCAGCAGACTTGGGCTTGAGTGCGGACGGCTTTCGCCAAATGAGGACTCTTTTTCCCGTCCGGAGAATTCGCCGTTTGGTCAAGCCGATGAATGTCGCTCGCCGTTGTCGCCGACGGCGGTGTCGATCCAGTTCCTGATCGCGTTGAGGTGCGTGAGGATGTCGGCACGCTCTCGTCCCAGCAGCTCCACCGCCGTCCGGGCGCGATCGCTGAGCGCTTTGGCCTCGCGCCGGGCGGTGGCGATCAGCGTCGAGGCCTCCAACCGGGCTTCCTTGTCGAGCCTGGCGATACTGGCCTCGGTCTGTTCCCATGCGGCCTGCATCTTCTGGTCCAGCCGCCGCCGCGCCTCCCGCCGGTTGTGCTCGTCTTCCTCCCAGGCCAGCTTGACCTGCTCGTCGAGGGCCTCCTGCGCCGCCCGGCGGTTGCGCTCGTCCTCCTCGGCCAGCCGCTGGTAGACCTCCCGGCGGCTGCGCTCGGCGGCCTCGATCTCCTGCGTGATCTGGGCGCGTTCCCGGTGCGCGAGCCGCAGGATCTCCTCGGCTTCGGCGGTTGCGACCTCCAGGATCTTCGCCCGCCGGGAGTTGGCGGAAGCCTGCAGCTCAGCCAATGCCTCGCCGGCGGCAGCACGGTCAAGCCTGGCGGCCTCGAGTTGCTCACGAAGTTCCGCGGTCAGCGACTCGGCGTCCTGTTGGGCCAGCTCCTTGGTGCGCCGCGCTTCCTCGGAGGCCAGCCGCATCATCCGCGAGATGCGATCCGACATGCCTGCCACCGAGTCGACCGGAGCGCTGACCTGATCGGACTGGCTGTGCAGTCGCCGCAGTTCCGCGGTGAGTTCTTGACGTTCGGCCTCGGCATCGGCGGTCATCCGCACAATGTGGTGCTGAAGCCGTTTCACCTCGGCGGCGAGTTGTTCACGGTCAAATCGGGCCTGCGCTTTGACGGCGTCGAGCGATTTGGTGTTCTCCTGCAGAATTCCGATTTCATGATGGAGCCGGGCAATGTAATTGGAGACCTCATTGCGATCGAACCCGCGTAGCTGCGTTTCGAATTCCGGAATGGCTGGCACCACCGGTTCAACTCCTCCCGACAGGATTTGCCCTCGGCTCGACAGCACCGGGCGTTTGGCCGATTATTCGCCGAAAAAGGGCAGCTCAACGGGCATAGTCAAGCCGCCGTGCGAGGTGAGCGTAGCAGACGATCGCTGGGCGTCGGCCGAAATTTACGGTAGCGAAAAAATAGGGTCAGTGTGGACGATTTTCGCGAAACCAGGATTCCCTGGGCGGTGGCGCCGGTTCCCGGCTGACCGGAACGGCGTCGTTAACCGGATTTGCGTCGTTAACTTCGGGCCGGCGATTCACTTGAAACGTCGTGCGCTCTATCTGGTGGACGATTTTCGCCCGCGCATCGATGAGTTCGGCCAGGCGCTGCTGGGCGTCGGCCACGTGGCTGTTGATGGCCTGATTCATCTCGGTCAGGATCGCCGACGCGTGGTTCTCGGCTTCTCGCATGATCTCGGCGGCGCTCATCACGGCCTGTCGGCGCAGGTGGGCGGCCTGGGTGCGCAACTGCTTGTGCTGGGTCTCCAGCTCGGCCCGCAACTCGGCGGCCTCTCGGCGTTGCGCCTCGGCGTCTTGGAGGATCGCGGCCGCCTCGTTCTCGGCGGCGCCGCGCACCTCGTCGGCGAAGCGCTGAGCCTCGGCACGAATATCATCGGCCTCGGCGACCGCGCCGTTGAGAATTCCGGACAGTCGTTCACTTAATCCGACGATATCGCCGGGGATTTCCGACGCCAACTCGTTGAAACGCGCCGACGTCGACTCCAGGTTCGCCTGCGACTCGCTCAACTGATTCGTCAGCGCGACGATCCGCGACCCGTCGCGCGGCATGTGCGCCTCGATGTCGCTGACCGTCCCCTCGGCGTAGTGAGCGTCGATCTGCAGCGAGAGCCGCTCCAGCTCCAGACCTCTGGGCCGGTGCTGGTGTTCCAACCGGTACCAGTCGTCAGACTCGTCGGAGTTCACAGTCGGCCAGCATACCGCCCGGCCGCCGCGGGTGAATCAATCTGCGGGACCGAGCAACACGTCGGCATCGAAGCAACTGCGGTCTCCGGTGTGACAAGCGCCGCCGGTCTGATCGACCTCCAGCAGCACCGTGTCACCGTCGCAGTCCAGCCGCACCGCATGCACGTACTGGGTGTGCCCGGAAGTGGCGCCCTTGACCCACTGCTGGTTGCGGGACCGCGAAAAATACGTCGCCTCACGGGTTGCCAGGGTGCGGGCCAGCGCGGCGTCGTCCATCCAGGCGACCATCAGCACCTCGCCGCTGCCCCGCTGCTGTGCCACTGCAGCGATCAATCCCTCCGCATTGCGCTTGAGCCGGGCCGCGATCGCCGGATCCAAACGGCTTTCGCTCATCGCACCACGATTCCTTCGGCCGCCATCGCGGCCTTGACCTGCCCGATGGTCAGCTCCCGGAAGTGAAACACGCTGGCCGCCAGCACCGCATCGGCGCCGGCGGCGACCGCCGGCGCGAAATGCTCGGCCGCGCCGGCACCCCCGCTGGCGATCACCGGCACGCTCACCGCCGCGCGCACCGCGCGCAACATCGGCAGATCGAACCCCGCCTTGGTGCCGTCGGCGTCCATCGAGTTCAGCAGGATCTCACCGACCCCGAGCTCCACACCGCGCACCGCCCACTCGACCGCATCGATGCCGGTGCCGCGCCGACCGCCGTGGGTGGTGACCTCCCACCCGGACGGAGTGGGCGCCGATCCGGCCGGAACCGTGCGGGCGTCGACCGACAACACGATGCACTGCGAGCCGAAGTGGCGGGCCAGCTCGGCCAGCAGCTCCGGGCGGGCGATGGCGGCGGTGTTCACCGACACCTTGTCGGCGCCGGCCCGCAGCAGCACGTCGACGTCGGCCACGGTGCGCACCCCGCCGCCGACGGTCAGCGGGATGAACACCTGGTCGGCGGTGCGGGCGACCACCTCGAGCATGGTGGCCCGGCCCGACGACGACGCCGTGACGTCGAGGAAGGTCAGTTCGTCGGCGCCCTCGGCGTCGTAGGCCGCCGCCAGCTCGACCGGATCGCCGGCATCGCGCAGGTTCGCGAAGTTCACACCCTTGACGACCCTGCCGTCGTCGACGTCCAGGCACGGGATGACCCGCACCGCGACGTCGCTGTGCTGCTGCATGTCAGTAGTCCTCCGGTGCGCCGGCGGCGGAAAGGATGTCGAGGATCTCGGTGTGCACCCCCGGTGCGGCCGCCAGCGCCGAGCGCGACTGCGCCGTCCAGGGCGCACCGTTCAGGTCGGTGACGATGCCGCCGGCGGCGCGCACCAGGGCGACGCCGGCGGCGTGGTCCCAGATGTGGTCGCCGAAACTGATCGCGCCGCCGAGGGTACCGTCGGCGACATAGGCCAGGTCGATTCCGGTGGCGCCGTGCATCCGCGGCCGCGATGTCACCCGGCTCAGGCCGGTCAACACCTCGAGCCGATAGCGGCCCGGGAAGCGCCCACGCCAGTCGACGTTGAACGTGCCGACGCCGACCAACGAGTCCGACAGCGCCGCCGGACCCAGCCTCGGCTGCGCCTCCCCGTTGCGCAACAGGGGGCCACCTGCCACGGCGGTATAGCGCTGGTCGGTGAACGGCAGCCAGGTCAGCCCGGCGACCGGTTCGCCGTCGCGCAACAGACCCAGCAGGATCGCGGCCATCGGCGATCCGGCGGCGTAGTTGAACGTGCCGTCGATAGGGTCCAGCACCCATACCAGCGGCGAGTCGATCGGTGGGCCGCCGAATTCTTCGCCGTGCACCCCGATTCCGGTCGCCGACACCAGCCCGTCGGTGATCTGACGCTCCAGGGCGAGGTCGACCTCGGTGGCGAAGTCGTTACCCCCCTTGCGAACTGCCGAGCCGGCCCGGTGGCCATCGAGGAACGGCTGCGCCGCGACATCCAGGATTCTCGACGCCTCGATGACCAGGGCGTCCAGTTCTGCGGTGTCCAGCGCCACGCGCGGTCCTAACCCCGTACCGCGGCCAGCGCCTCGGGCAGCGTGAACCGCCCGGCGTAGAGCGCTTTGCCCACGATCGCGCCCTCGACGCCGCGGTCCACCAACGTGGCGATGGCGCGCAGGTCATCGAGACTGGACACTCCCCCGGATGCGATCACCGGTGCGTCGGTGCGGGCGGCGACTTCGCCGAGCAGTTCCAGGTTGGGGCCGCCCAGCGTGCCGTCCTTGGTCACATCGGTGACGACGTAGCGCGAACAGCCTTCACGGTCAAGGCGTTCCAGTACCGGCCAGAGGTCACCGCCGTCGGTCTCCCAGCCGCGGCCCCGCAGCCGGTGCGCGCCGTCGGGATGGCCGGGCTCGATCTGCACGTCCAGCCCGACCGCGACCTTCTCGCCGTGCTCGGCGATGGCGCGAGCGCACCACTGCGGGTTCTCCAGCGCCGCGGTGCCCAGGTTCACCCGGGCGCAGCCGGTGGCCAGCGCTGCCGTCAGCGACTCGTCGTCCCGGATGCCACCGGACAGTTCGACCTTGACGTCAAGGCGGCCGACCACATCGGCGAGCAGCTCCCGGTTCGAACCGCGCCCGAAGGCGGCGTCCAGGTCGACCAGGTGAATCCATTCCGCACCGTCACGCTGCCAGCCCAGCGCGGCGTCCAGCGCCGAGCCGTACTCGGTCTCGCTGCCGGCTTTGCCCTGCACCAGCCGCACCGCACGGCCGTCGACGACGTCGACGGCCGGCAGCAGAATCAGCGCGTTGTTCACAGACGTACTCACAGTGCCTCCACCCAGTTGCTCAGCAGTCTCGCCCCGGCATCCCCACTCTTCTCGGGGTGAAACTGGGTGGCGGCCAACGGCCCGTCCTCGACAGCCGCCAGGAACGGTACCTGATGGGTTGCCCGGGTCACCAAAGCCTCCGGACGGCCCTGCCAGTGCTGGGCGGCATAGGAGTGCACGAAGTAGAACCGGGTGTCGGCAGCCATACCGGCGAACAGCGTGCTGCCGGGTGCGGCGTCGACAACGTTCCAGCCCATGTGCGGGATCACCGGGGCGTCCAGCCGGCTGACCACGCCCGGCCACTGGCCGCAGCCGGCCGTCTCGACGCCGAACTCCACGCCGCGGGCGAACAGGATCTGCATTCCGACGCATACGCCCAGCACCGGACGACCGGCAGCCACCCGTTCGGCGATGATCTTCTCGCCATGCACCTGGCGCAGCCCGGCCATGCAGGCCGCGAACGCCCCGACGCCCGGGACCACCAGACCGTCCGCGGCGGCCGCCGCGGCGGCATCCGCCGTGACCTCGACCGCCGCGCCGGCGCGCTGCAGGGCACGCTGGGCCGAGCGCAGGTTGCCCGAGCCGTAGTCCAGGATCACCACCGCGGGTTCGGCGGTCACAGAGCACCTTTGGTGGACGGCACGCCGGTCACCCGCGGGTCGGGCTCTACCGCCTGCCGCAGCGCGCGGGCGACCGCCTTGTACTGGGCCTCGGTGATGTGGTGCGGATCGCGCCCGTAGAGCACCCGGACGTGCAGCGCGATGCGCGCATTGGAGGCCAGCGTCTCGAACACATGCCGGTTGATCACGGTGTGGTACGGCGCCTGCGTACCCGCAATCGTGGTGTGCACCAGGTGGTCGGGCTCGCCGGTGTGCACGCAGTAGGGCCGCCCGGACACATCGACGGCGGCGTGCGCCAGCGTCTCGTCCATCGGGATGAACGCGTCACCGAACCGGCGGATCCCTCTCTTGTCGCCGAGCGCCTGGCCGAGGGCCTGGCCGAGCACGATCGCGGTGTCCTCCACGGTGTGGTGCGCCTCGATCTCGATGTCGCCCTTGGCGCGCACCGTCAAATCGAAGCTGGCGTGGCTGCCCAGCGCGGTCAGCATGTGGTCGTAGAACGGCACCCCGGTGTCGATGTCGACGGCTCCGGTGCCGTCCAGATCGAGTTCCACCACGATGTCGGATTCGCGGGTGGTGCGGGTTATCCGGGCGCGGCGGCTGCCGGTCATGAGGCTCCTAATGTTTGGGCGAGTTCGGTGGCCGCCAGGCGTTGGCTGGCGGCCAGCAGCGCGTCGTTCTCCTCCGGCAATCCGGTGGTGGCGCGCAGGTATCCGGCGATGCCGACGTCGCGGATGAGGATGCCGGCATCCAGGTAGCGCTGCCATGTTGCGGGCGCGTCGGCGAATTCGCCGAACAACACGAAGTTGGCGTCGCTGGGAATGACCCGAAAGCCCATGGCGGCCAGTGCCGCCGAGACACGTTCGCGCTCGGCGATGAGCTGCGCGACGCTGCCCAGCGTGTCGTCGGCGTGCCGCAGCGCGGCGCGGGCGGCGGCCTGGGTCACCACCGACAGGTGATAGGGCAACCGCACCAGCAGCATCGCCTCGATCACCGCCGGGGCGGCGATCAGGTAGCCGAGCCGGCCGCCGGCGAACGCGAAGGCCTTGCTCATGGTGCGGGTGACGATCAGCTTCGCCGGATAGTCACCGATCAGCCCGATCGCGCTGGGCTGTGACGAGAACTCCCCGTAGGCCTCGTCCACGATCACGATTCCCGGTGCCGCGTCGAGCAGCCTGCGCAGCTCATCGAACGAAATGCTCTGCCCGGACGGGTTGTTCGGGCTTGCGACGAACACCACGTCGGGCCTGCTGTCGGTGATCGCGGTGACCGCGACGGCAACGTCCAAACCGAAGTCCTCGGCCCGGTTCGCAGCCAGCCACCGGGTCTGGGTGCCGTCGGAGATGATCGGGTGCATCGAATACGACGGGACGAATCCGATTGCGCTGCGGCCGGGGCCGCCGAACGCCTGCAACAGTTGCTGCAGGATCTCGTTGGAGCCGTTGGCCGCCCAGACGTTCTCCGGACCGACCTCGACGCCGGTCTGGGTGCTCAGATAACCGGCCAAATCGGTGCGCAGCGCTACCGCGTCACGGTCGGGATAGCGGTGCAGATCGGCCGCGGCCTGCCGTACCGAGGCCGCGACGTCGTCGATCAGCGCCGCACTGGGCGGGTGCGGATTCTCGTTGGTGTTCAGCCGCACCGGCACCTCGAGTTGCGGTGCGCCGTAGGGCGACTTGCCGCGTAGATCATCGCGCAGCGGCAGGTCGGCCAGTGTGATCTCGCCTCCGGGCCGGGTCACTGCTCGAACCTCCGCCGGACCGCCTCGCCGTGCGAGGGCAGATCCTCGGCGTTGGCCAGCGCGATCACATGTCCGCTGACATCTTTGAGCGCGGCCTCGGTGTAGTCCACCACGTGGACACCGCGCAGGAAGGTCTGCACCGACAACCCGCTGGAGTGCCGCGCACTTCCCGCCGTCGGCAGCACGTGGTTGGAGCCTGCGCAGTAGTCACCGAGGCTGACCGGGGCGTACGGGCCGACGAAAATAGCTCCGGCCGAACGGATCCGGGCGGCCACCGCGGCGGCGTCGGCGGTCTGGATCTCCAAGTGCTCGGCGGCGTAGGTGTTGACAACCCGGATACCGGCGTCCAGGTCGTCGACCAGCACGATCGCTGATTGGCGTCCCGTCAGCGCGGTGACGACCCGCTGGCGGTGCACCGTGGTCTCCAGTTGCGCGGCCACTTCACGGTCGGTCGCGTCGGCCAGTTGCGGACTGGTGGTGACCAGCACGCTGGCGGCCAGCTCGTCGTGCTCGGCCTGGCTGATCAGGTCCGCGGCCAGATGCGCCGGGTTGGCGGTGTGGTCGGCCAGGATCGCGATCTCGGTGGGGCCGGCTTCGGCGTCGATACCGACCTGCGAACGGCACAGCCGCTTGGCGGCGGTCACGTAGATGTTGCCGGGACCGGTGATCATGTCGACCGGGGCCAGCTCGGCCCGATCGGTGTCGGTGCCGCCATAGGCCAGCAGCGCCACCGCCTGCGCGCCACCGACCGCCCAGACCTCGGCCACGCCGAGCAGGCGGGCCGCGGCCAGGATCGTCGGGTGCGGAAGACCGGCAAACGCCGGCTGCGGCGGGCTGGCGATCACCAGCGAGTCCACCCCCGCGGTCTGGGCCGGCACCACGTTCATCACCACACTGGACGGGTAGACGGCGTTGCCGCCCGGCACGTACAACCCGACGCGCTCGACCGGAATCCAGCGTTCGGTGACCGTGGCGCCCGGCGCCAGCGTGGTGGTGGTGTCGGTGCGCCGCTGGTCGGCGTGCACCGCGCGGGCGCGGCTGATCGCCACCTCCAGGGCGGCCTGCACCGCCGGGTCCAACGCGGTCAGTGCGGCCTCCAGCGCCGTTTCGGGCACCCGGATCGCGGGCGGGCGCACACGATCGAAGGATTCGCCGAACTCCAGCGCCGCGGCCGAGCCGCGTTCCGCGACCGCCTCGACGATCGGGCGCACCTGGGGCAACACCGCCTCGACGTCGACACCGCCGCGTGGCAGGGCGGCCCGCAGCGAAGCTGCCGACAGGTTCGCGCCACGCAAATCGACGCGCGACATCAGCGGTGTGGTCACGCCGACCATTGTCCCAGAACAGCTCAAGTGGATTTCGCCCCGTCGGTCGGCGCCCCGGGCGTCGGGTGTGTGGTTCAGCCGCGATTCGGCCGCGAAGCCGCCCAAACCGCTCACTCGACGGCGGTTGAAGCCGCTCCGGGGCGGTCGACAACCCGGCTAGGGTGGACGGCACATGTGAGCTCAGGAACGGAGTCGCCGGTTGTCCGCCAACGATCACCCCAAAAGCATTCCCGGGGTTCCCTACATCTTCCCGGACTGGTTGGACTACCTGCAGCGCACGATCGAAAGCCCGGTGGTCAAGCGCTTCCACCTCCCCACCTTCGCCGTGATCGAGCATCGGGGGCGCAAGTCCGGCAACCCGTACCGGACCGTGGTGCGCGCGTTCTGCAAAGGGCCGGTGCTGGCGGTGCTGCTCGGTCACGGTAAGGCCGACTGGGTCAAGAACGTGCTGGCCGCCGGCGAGGCCGACGTGCAGTTGTTCCGGCGCGCCGTCCACATCACCAACCCGCGGATCGTGCCCGTCGGCGGCGATACCCACGGCCTGCCGCTGATCGCGCGGGTAGGCGCGCGGTGGGTGGGGATACTGGTTGCAGACATCACCTGAAGCACCCACGAGGAACGGAGTCCGTATGGCTGTCGACAACAGTGCCGGTGACGCGTCCAAGCTGCCGGTGGTATTCCCGCAGTGGCTGGACCGACTGCAGATCAAATACATGAACCCGGTGGTCAAACCGCTCGCGAAATACCTGCCCGGAACCTCGGTGATCAAACATCGGGGACGCAAATCCGGCAAGCCCTACGAGACGGTGGTGACGACCTACCGCAAGGGAAATGTGCTGGCGATCGCACTGGGCCACGGCAAGGCCGACTGGGTCAAGAACGTGCTGGCCGCCGGCGAGGCCGACGTGCGGTTGTTCCGCAGCGAAGTGCATCTGACCAACCCGCGAATCCTGCCGGCCGGTACCGCCGATGCGTCGTTGCCGTGGGCGGTGCGGCTGCAAAACCGAAAGGTGGCGGTGCTGGTCACCGACATCGCCTGAGGGCGTCCACCTAACCGCTCCGCGGGGAGAAGCTACATGTCCAGGCCGATGTCGAGCACCCGGACCGAGTGGGTGAGCGCACCCACGGCCAGATAGTCGACACCGGTGGCGGCGTAGGCGGCCGCACTGTCCAGGGTCAGTCCGCCGGATGACTCCAGCAGCACACCGGGCGCCCGGGAGTCGCGGCGCTGCACCGCGGTCTGGGTCTGCCACACCGGGAAGTTGTCCAACAGCACCAGTTCGGGCCCCTCGGCGAGCACTTCATCGAACTGTTCCAGTGAATCGACCTCGACCTCACAGGCCACGTCGGGGGCGGCGGCGCGGACCGCCCGTAGCGCCGCGGCCACCGA
Source organism: Mycobacterium sp. pW045 (assembly GCF_041287085.1). Classification (NCBI taxonomy): domain Bacteria; kingdom Bacillati; phylum Actinomycetota; class Actinomycetes; order Mycobacteriales; family Mycobacteriaceae; genus Mycobacterium; species Mycobacterium sp. pW045. The sequence continues at coordinate 233,545 of NZ_JBGGKU010000002.1, forward strand.
GCCCGCCGCGGCGACATGGTTGTCCTTGATCAGCGCGGCATCTCCGAGCCCCATCCGGTGATTCACCCCGCCACCGACGCGCACCGCGTACTTCTGCAGCACCCGCAGGCCCGGCAGCGTCTTACGGGTGTCGCGGACCTGCGCCGACGTGCCGTCCACGGCGTCCACCCAGGCCGCGGTGGCCGTGGCGATCCCGGACAGGTGACAGATCAGGTTGAGCATGGTGCGTTCGGCGGTCAGCAGCCCGCGGGTGTCGGCCTGCAGGCTCAGCACCACCGCGCCGGGCTGCAGCCGGGCGCCGTCGGCCACCCGGTCGCGCACCCGGTAGGCCTCGCGCCCGAGTACTTCGTCGAGCACCAGCAGCGCGATGTCGACCCCGGCGATCACACCGGCGGCCCGGGTCACCAGCGCGGCCTCGGTCACCGCATCGGCCGGCACCGTCGCGACGGTGGTGACGTCGGGGCCGTACCGCAAGTCCTCGTCCAGGGCCCGGGCGATGATGAGGCGGGCCTCGTCGAGTTCGGTCTGGGACAGCGGCTGCGAAAGTGTCACAGCGCCACCGGCTCCTCGAGCACCACGGCGCCGTCACGCAGTCGGACCGTGGTGCTGCGGGCCTGGCCGGCGTCGGGGCCGGCGTACTCGGCACGATGGTGACAGCCGCGGCTCTCGGTGCGCGCCAACGCGGCCTCGGCGACCACCCGGGCCACCAGCGTCAGCGCGGCGTCCTCGCAACCCTTGCGATCAACGGCGGTCCGCTCCTCGGCGTCCGACAGCAACTCGGCGAGCCGCCGCAGTCCGTCGGCGTCGCGGACCACCGACGCATCGCCAGACATGGCCTGCTGCAGGGTCTGTCGCTCGACTGCGGCCTGCCGGCCCGGTTCGGCGGCGACGGCCTGCACCGGTCCGGCCGCCACGGCGTGAGCGGCTGCCGCCGACCCGGCTCGCTCCCCGACGACCAACCCCTCCAGCAGGCTGTTGGAGGCCAACCGATTCGCGCCGTGCATGCCGGTCCGGGCCACCTCGCCGGCGGCGAACAGCCCGGCCAGCTCGGTGCGGCCGGTGACATCGGTGATGACGCCGCCGCAGCTGTAGTGTGCCCCGGGCACCACCGGGATCGGTTGGCTGACCGGGTCGATACCGGCGTCGTGGCAGGCCGCGGTGACCGTCGGAAACCGGTCTGCGAAGCCGGCGATCCCGCGGGCGTCGAGGTAGACGCAGGCCTCGCCGGTCTCCCGCAGCCGGGTGTCGATGGCGCCCGCCACCACGTCACGCGGCGCCAGATCGCCCATCGGGTGGACCCCGGCGGTGACCGAGTCCCCCCGCGCATCGATCAGTTTCGCGCCCTCGCCGCGCACCGCCTCGGTGACCAGCGGGCGTCTGCTGCCGGCGGCGTCGCTGTAGAGCATGGTCGGGTGAAACTGGATGAATTCCAGATCGCTGACCGCGGCCCCGACCCGCAGCGCCAGGGCCACGCCGTCCCCGGTGGCGCCGGCGGGATTGGTGGTCGCGCGGTAGAGCTGACCCAGGCCACCGGTGGCCAGCACCACCGAGGGGGCGTGGATCACCCCGATGCCGTCGGCGTTGGCCACCAGCACGCCGGTGACCGTGTCGGCATCACGCAGGATCTGCAGCACCAGCTGACCGTGACGGATGTCCAGGCCGGCCGCGGCATGATCCAGTGCCCGCTGCACCTCGGCTCCGGTGGCGTCACCGCCGGCATGAATGATGCGCCGCCGCGAATGCCCGCCCTCGCGGGTCAGCGCCCAGTTGCCGACGAGATCCTGGTCGAATTGCGCACCGGCACCGGCTAATTCGGAGACCGCGCGATAGCCGTCGGCGACAATCGAGGTCACCGCGTCGCGGTCGCACAGTCCCGCACCGGCGGCCAGCGTGTCTGCGACATGGGCCGCCACCGAGTCGTCGGTGCCCGGCAGCACCACCGCGATCCCGCCCTGGGCGTAGTGGGTCGCGGTCACCGCGTATCCGGCGTGGGCCTTACTGAGCACCACCACATTCCGGCCGGCACGGCGTGCGGCGCGCGCGGCGGCCAGCCCGCCGACCCCGGTGCCGATGACGACAACGTCGGCACGCTGCTGCCAGCTGGGGCCACCGATCACTTGCTGACCGGGGCCGAGTGCCCGATCGAAACCATGCGCTGCACGCTGCGGGCCGCCAGCCGCGCGGTCTCGGGGTCGACGTCGACCTCGTCGGCGCCCTCGGTCAGACTGCGCAGCAGGGCCGCGGGAGTGATCATCTTCATGTACTTGCAGGCCGCCTTGGAGTTGACCGCCTCGAAGTCGACCTGCGGTGCCGCCTTTTGCAGCTGGTAGATCATGCCGACCTCGGTGGCCACCAGCACCTTCTGCGCCCGGGTGCGCCGGGCCTCCTCGAGCATTCCGCCGGTGGACAGGATCTTGACCCGCTCCTCGGGGAAGTGGCCCTCGCCGACCAGGTACAGCGCCGACGTCGCGCACCCGCATTCGGGGTGCACGAACAATTCGGCATCCGGGTTCGCCCGGGCCTTCTCCTCGAGGTCGTCGCCGTTGATCGCCGCGTGCACGTGGCACTCGCCCGCCCAGATGTGCATGTTCTTACGCCCGGTGACCCGCGCGACATGCTGGCCCAGGAACTGGTCGGGCAGGAACAGCACCTCGCGGTCCGGCTCGATGGCATTGACCACATCCACGGCGTTCGACGACGTACAGCAGTAGTCGGTGAGCGCCTTGACCGCCGCGGTGGTGTTCACATATGACACCACCACCGCGCCGGGGTGGTCGTCACGCCAGGCCTGCAGGTCCTCGGCGGTGATGGAGTCGGCCAGCGAGCAACCGGCCCGGGCGTCGGGGATCAGCACCGTCTTGTCCGGCGACAGGATCTTGGCGGTCTCGGCCATGAAGTGCACGCCGCAGAACACGATGGTGTCGGCGTCGGTCTCGGCGGCGATGCGGGCCAGCCCGAGGGAGTCCCCGACGTGGTCTGCGATGTCCTGGATCGGCGGCAACTGGTAGTTGTGCGCCAGGATCGTGGCGTTGCGCTGTTTCTTGAGCCGGAGGATCTCGGCCACCCACTCCTGGTCGGGCTCGATACCGCTGTAGCCGGCCGGGGAGTTGATGATGCGGTCGGCCAGGCGGCCCGCCCGCACACCGGTCTCGGTGAGGGTGGTCATGGCGACTCCTCTCGCGAATGAGGTTTTCGACTTACAATCGAAAACATGGTTCATACTAGCACCGCGCATGAGGTGCTCACCGCGGTCTTCCAGGTTGGCGACCTCGACAGCCGCCGCCCCCGACTCAACGTTCTGTTGTGGCAACGGGCTCGAGAACCCCAGCTCGGACGGTGGTCCCTGCCGGGTGGACTGTTGCGCGACGACGAGGACGTGACCACGTCGGCTCGCCGGCTACTGGCCGAGAAGGTGGACCTGCGTGAGATCGCCCACCTTGAGCAGCTGGCTGTGTTCTCCGACCCGGGCCGGGTGCCGGGTGCACGCACCATCGCTTCGACGTTTCTGGGCCTGGTGCCCTCCCCCGCCGACCCCGAACTGCCCGGCGACACGCACTGGCATCCGGTCGACGACCTTCCCCCGATGGCGTTCGACCACGCCCCCATGGTGGAGCACGCCCATAGCCGGCTGGTGGCCAAGATGTCCTATACGAACATCGGATTCGGTTTGGCGCCAACGGAATTCATCATTTCGACGCTACGTGACATCTACAGTGTGGTGCTCGGCTACCAGGTCGACGCCACTAACCTGCAGCGGGTGCTGGTCCGCCGGGGGGTGATCACGCGTACCGGCACCACCGCCCGCTCGGGACGCAGTGGCGGACGCCCGGCCGCCCGGTACCGCTTCACCGATTCCGAATTGCGGGTGACCGACGAATTCGCGGCACTGCGGCCGCCGGGGTGAGTCGGACTGGAATCTTAGTGCCTTCTTAAGCAACAATGCCCGGATGGACTTCGACAGCCTGGCCCGCGAACCCTCTGTCGAGTGGATCGGGCAGGCCCCCCACGAGCCGCTGCAACCCGACGACCGCCCGCTGCGGCCGGCCGAGGACCCGTTCTACGAACCGCCGGCCGGCTTCCAGCACGCCGTGCCCGGCACGGTGCTGCGCTCCCGTGAGGTCGAGCTGGCCTTTTTGGGTCTGATCCCCCAGCAACTGGTCGCCACCCAGCTGCTCTACCGGACCGTCGACCGCAACAACGTCCCGCAGGCGGCGGTGACGACGGTGCTGGTCCCGGCCGACCGTGAGCGCAGCCGCCCCTGTCCGATCGTGTCGTACCAGTGCGCGATCGACGCGGTGGACGGCCGCTGCTTTCCCTCGTATGCGCTGCGCCGGCGGGCCAAGGGTTACGGCTCGTTCACCCAGCTCGAGTTCGTGCTCATCGTGGCGGCCCTCGAGCAGGGCTGGGCGGTGTCGATCCCCGACCACGAGGGACGGGACGGCCGCTGGGGGGCACCGTACGAACCGGGTTACTGCGTGCTCGACGGGGTGCGCGCCGCCGTGGGTGCCGAGCGACTGGGGTTGTCCCGCGACGCCCCGGTGGGCTTGTGGGGCTATTCCGGCGGCGGTCTGGCCACCGGCTGGGCCGCGGAAGTGGGCGGCGATTACGCGCCCGAACTCAACATCGTCGGTGCGGTGCTCGGGTCGCCGGTGGGCGACCTCGGGCACACCTTCCTCGGGTTGGACGGGACGTTCTTCTCCGGGCTGCCCGCGGTGATGATCGCCACCTTGGCGAAGATCTACCCCGACTTGCAGAAGGTGATCGACGATCACGCCACCGCCGAGGGCAAGGCATTGATGCGTTCACTGGAGTCCATGACCACGGTCGGCGCCATCATGCGGATGCACCACAAGTCACTCGCGGAGTTCATCGATCGGCCGCTCCAGCACCTGGTGGAACTGCCTGCGGTACAACACGTCTTCGAGGACACCAAGCTCGGTAACCATGCCCCGAAACCGCCGGTGTTGATGCTGCAAGCCGTTCACGACCAGGTGATTTCCGTCGTGCACATCGACCACTTGGCGGAGGCCTATATCGCCGCCGGCGCCCGGCTGACGTATCACCGCGATCCGCTCAGCGAGCACATTCTGCTGCACCCGCTGTCGGTGCCGATGGTGCTGGACTGGTTACGTGACCGGTTCGCCAACCGGCCGCTGCCGGCAGGCGCGGTGCAGAGCCAGTGGCCGACGCTGCTGAACCCCAAGACCTACCTGGGCCTGGCGCGACTGGGCCTGGTGGCGGCGCGGGTGATCACCGGTGGCGCGCTGCGCCGCCTTCCACTGTGACGGTCGGGGCCGGCGGCAACCGCCTCGCCGGTTCGGGCGGATAGCCGCCCAGGTCATCGTGGGGGCTCCAGGTGGCGCACAGGCCGTACACCAGCGCCGCCGTCGCCGCCGGCAACAGCAACGTGGCCGCGATCTGTAACGGCGTGTGCCCGAAGAACACCGACGGGCCCTCCACGACGTAGTGCACCCGATGCTCGGGAGACACCGGCGCACCGTCCACATCGATCACGCCGTAACGGTGCCGCACCACCGCGCCGCCGAGCAGCATCGCCAGCGCCGCGCTCGCGGTCAGGCCCACCGACAGCCCGGCGACCATGCCGGGGCCCCGGTGGGCACGCCACTGCCAGGCGAGCGTGGCCGCCACCACCGCGACCACCCCCAACATCCCCAGCAGCAGAAACGGTGCGACGAAGAAGTGGTCGGCCTCGTTGCCCAGGTAGGCCTGTACCCGCTCACCGCCCCGGGTGAGTGCCACCACGCCGTGCACCGGTGGCGCGATCCATGCCCACAGCGCTCCCACCGGCAGCCCGGCGATGGCCAAGCCGGCAGCGAGGATCAGGCACGCCCGCCGACGGCTCAGCCGCGGCGCGGCAGGGTCCGACGGTGCAACCGGAGCCGTCATCGCCGGGTGTCCAGGTCGGCAGAATCCACCAGGCCGTGCCGAGAACACTTGGCCCACCAGCCGTCCGGGCGAACCTGCACCATCATCCGGCGTCCGCAGGCGCCGCAGAACCGCGGCGGCTCCAGCCCCAATTGGGCGGCCGTGGGCAGCGAGCCACCGGCGGGATCGTCGCGCTGCACGCCCGTGTAGACGTTGTAGACGCCGGCTCCCACCGGAGCGGGCAGGTCACGGACCATCAGAGGGTGGCGTTGAGCGCCTTGATCGGCATCTGGAGGTCGTCGAGCAGCTCCAAGTCCGTCTCGGCCGGACGGCCCAGCGTGGTCAGATAGTTGCCGACGATGATGGCGTTGATACCGCCCAGGATGCCCTGCTTGGCGCCCAGGTCGCCCAGGGTGATCTCCCGACCGCCGGCGAACCGCAGCATGGTACGCGGCAACGCCAGCCGGAACGCGGCGACGGCGCGCAGCGCATCGGCCGCCGGCAGCACCTCCAGGTCACCGAACGGGGTGCCCGGACGCGGGTTGAGGAAGTTCAGCGGCACCTCGTCGGGGTCCAGCTCGGCCAGCTCGGCGGCGAACTCGGCGCGCTGCTCCAGGGTCTCGCCCATGCCCAGGATGCCGCCGCAGCAGACCTCCATGCCGGCCTTGCCGATCATCCGCAGCGTCTCCCACCGCTCCTCCCAGGTGTGGGTGGTGACGACGTTGGGGAAGTGCGAGCGGGCGGTCTCCAGGTTGTGGTTGTAGCGGTGCACGCCCATCGCGGCCAGCTGGTCCACCTGCTCTTGGGTCAGCATGCCCAGTGAGCAGGCGATCTGGATGTCGACTTCGTTGCGGATGGCCTCGATACCGGCCGAGACCTGGGCCAGCAACCGCTCGTCGGGCCCGCGCACCGCGGCCACGATGCAGAATTCGGTGGCGCCGGTCTTGGCGGTCTGCTTGGCCGCCTCGACCAGGCTGGGGATGTCCAGCCACGCGCTGCGCACCGGCGAGGAGAACAGCCCCGACTGCGAGCAGAAGTGGCAATCCTCCGGGCAGCCACCGGTTTTCAGGCTGATGATGCCCTCGACCTCGATCTCCGGTCCGCACCAGCGCATCCGCACATCGTGGGCCAGCGCCAGTAGCTCCTCGAGCCGGTCGTCGGGCAGCCGTAGCACCTCGAGGACCTGATCGGCCCCCAACGCCTCGCCGCGCTCCAGAACCTGTTCACGGGCCAGCGCCAGGATGTCGTCGGTCACACGTGCTCCCCTCAAGACTTGAACGGTGTTCAGGTTAGGGTAACGGGGTGCAGCTGCACAAACGTGACGTGGTCGCCGCGGCGGCCACCATCCTGGACGACTACGGCATCGCCGACCTGTCGATGCGCCGGGTGGCGCGCGAGCTGAACGTCAGCCCCAGCGCGCTTTACTGGCATTTCGCCAACAAACAGCAACTGCTGGGGGCGGTCGCCGACCGCGTGCTGGCGCCGGCCTGCGTCGACCCCGGGCCGGGCGGCTGGCAGTGGCGGATCCAGACCGTGGGTGAACGCCTGCGGGATGCGCTGCTGTCTCACACCGACGGCGCCGAATTGGTGTCGGCCAGCATGGCGGCGGGTCAGTCCCGGGCGGCCACCGACATCCTGGCCCTGCTGGCGGAGGCGGCGACGGCCGCAGGCGTGCACCCGGATCAGGCCGGGCAGGTCGCCCGCACCGTCGTCTACTACGTCTTGGGATTCACCGCCGACGAACAGTCCCGGCTGCAGTGGGACGCCGCCGGGGCTGCCGAGATCACGCCCGAGGCCGACCCGAGCAGCGCGTTCGCGTTCGGGCTGGGATTGCTGATCGACGGGCTGACGATGCGGGCCGGAGCGACGCTCGGCTAGGACCGGAGCCCGTGCTTCGCCGAGTTAGAAGGGCGGCGGGTCGTCGTCTGCGGTGGCGTCGCCTTGGGGAAACCAGACGGCTTCGAAGGCGGCGCGTCGTGCTTCGCGAGCCTTGCGATTCTGGTTGCGTTCGGTGGTGATGCGGGCCGCGCGGTGTTGGGCGCGGGTGCGCCGGCGGCGGGGCATCATCGCGGTGCGATCGCCACAGCGGTCATCGTCACGTGGCTGCGGTGCCGGTAGTTCTGCGGTGGGTGCACACAAGCCCGGGAACAGCCACGCACTGCCCGGGGTGGTGACGTAGGTCTGCCCCGCCGGCGAGGTCAGGATCACCGTCCCGTCCGGCAGTTGCTGATCGCGCCAGCCCCAGAACGTCTTCACCAAATGATGTGTGCGGCAATAGCATTTGAGATTCGAGGGATGGGTGAGTCCGCCCGAGCCACGCGGAATCGTATGGTCGATGTCGCAGTCAGCTGCCGGTCGATCACAGCCGGGCCACCGGCAGGTCAGGTCCCGACACCGCACAAAGTCAGCCAACGCTTTTGAGGGCACATACCCGGGCTCGGGCGGGGCGTCAGTGGGGTGCACCAACGACACCAACCGGGCGGATCGGGCGAGCTCAGCGATCAACTCCGGCGGGATCAGCCCATCAGCGTCGACCAAGGAGCCCGGCACATCACCGGTTCCGTCGACGGTGGCCTGCTCAGCGATGACGTGAATGACCACCGGTGAGGCGGCCGGTCGCCCCGACGCTGCGCAGTCGGGGCGACCGCAACGGCACCCCAGCCGCTCGGCTCGCACCGCCAGCGCCCCCATCGCGTCGGCACGGCGCTGCTCACGAGTGCGGGGATCGTGTTCACACACCGTGGCGGCCAGCGCATCCAATGCCTTATCCAGCGCACGCGCATCGGGGGTGAACATGCTGCCCTGAATCTCCGACAGCCCGCCTTCGAGAAAGGTGCCGAACAGAATCTCGCGTTCGGCTTGGCGATCCTTGCGGCGCCGTACCGCATCCTTATCGGCCTTGGCGACGATCTTGTCGATGCGTGCCGCCAACCGGCTCATGGTCAGCGACGGCCAGCGCGTCACCTGCGCCGCCAACTGGGTATCCACGGCCGCCAATACCTCACGATCGGTGATCAACCCCGTGCGATACACGATGGTCTGGAACAGCCGGATATCGATATCACCGGCCGCAAACACCTGCGCCACCTGCGGCAAATCCTCACGCATTGCCCTGGCATACCGCAGCCGACTGCCCGCGAGCCCTTGGCTGATCCGTAACGCCGCCGCCACCTCCGCAGCCACTGCCGCCTCGGTATCGACCGCCCACTCCTCGGTCTCACCGCACGCGCTCAGCCGCAGCGCAAACAACTCCCCGATTGCCACCAGGTGCGCTGCTGCCGCCCGGTTCTCCGCCCGCGCCGAGGCCGCGATGCGATCCACCAACGCCGCCGACTCCGGCGTCGTCGCCGGATAACGCCGCCGAAACCGCTCGTTGAGCCGCGCGACCGACTCTGGAGACGGAAGCCTCGGTGAAGGGGGTTCGAACATACGTTCGATGCTACCAGGGCCTACTGACTCAACTATGACTCAACTATTTGGCAGGGTCGCGGTATTCACAACGGCTGGGCGGTCAGACCCGATACTCGGTGCGGGTGTTGCCATCCCAGCGTCGCAATCCGATGAATCGGCCGGTGATCTCACCGCGCCCGGCGATGCGCTGGGCGCGGCCCAACTGCGCCGGGCCGACGCGCCGGGCCAGCGTGACGTGGGCGGTCCACCGGCCGGGCGCGACGTTGGACATCGGTCCCGGAAGCAGGTGCGGGGCGCACACCCGGTACACCTGCGCATGCAGGTCCAGTAGCTCGACGGTCGGTACCACCAGCCGGGCAAGCACACCGTGGGAGCGCCCGAAGATCACCGTCGCGCCCAAAATGCAGTCGATCGGCAGCCGGTCGGCGACTGCGGCCAGTTCCCCGTCGACCCGGGCATCGATGCGCTGGGCGACCGCCAGGGTGACGTGCGGTCGGGCGGCCGGCGCCTGGCTGGGCACTCCGGCCGCGGCCAGCTGCGCCCAGATATCGCGGACCGTGGTCTCGGTGGCGGCGTCGAAGACCAACTCGATCGAGTGCACCATCGCTCAGCCCGCCAGCGCGCGCACCCAGCCGACATCGAACGCGGTGCAGCTCATCTCGGCGAACTCCGCAAGGTCCAGGGCCGCCGATCCCTCCGGCAGCGCGGCGCGCACCGGCGCCAGCCTGGCCAGCGCCGCACGATTGGAGGTGGCGACGGCGTCGGGCTGCCCGGGCCAGCTGCCGATGATCAGTCCGGCGCATGACAGGCCTTGTCCGGCAAGGGATTCCAGCGTAAGAGCGGTGTGGTTGAGGGTCCCCAGTTCGGCGTTGACCACCACCAGCACGGCGGCACCGAGGTCGACGGCAAGGTCCCGCAGCGTGACTCCGTCGGCGGCCAGCTCGACCAGCAGTCCCCCGGCGCCCTCGACCAGGGTCAACCGGTCGGGCCGGTCGGCGGCGCGGATCGCCCCGAGCAACTCGGCGCGGGTGGGCAGGGCCATCCCGGCCAGCTCGGCGGCGACCTGCGGGGCCAGCGGGGCCGGGTACCGGGCGGTCCCGAACAGCTCGGTGGCCCCGCACAACCGGCCGACTTCGGCCAGGTCATCGTCGCCGTCGGCGGTGCCGGTCTGTACCGGCTTGCACACCGCCACGTCCAGCCCGGCCTGGCGGGCACAGCAGGCCAATGCCGCGGTGGCGATGGTCTTCCCGACCCCGGTGCCGGTGCCGGTGATGACCAGGACGGTCATTGCGCCGCGGGGCGGTGGTCGCGCAGCACCTGGGTCAGCACCCGGCCGGCCAGCGCGAGATCTCCCTCGGTCAGCGACGCCCGCGCGGTCAACCGCAGCCGCGAGGTGCCGGCCGGCACCGTCGGCGGCCGGAAACAGCCCACCCGCACCCCGGCATCCAGGCAGGCGGCCGCGGCCGACACCGCGGTCTCGGCGTCGCCGAGAATCACCGAGACCACCGCGGACTCCGGGCGTTCGGGCACTCCGCAGACCGCGGCCAGCGTGCGGGCGTGGCGCAATACGTCGGTGGCGCGCGACGGCTCCGCGGCCAGCACGCCCAGGGCGGCCGACGCAGCGCCGAGCGCCGCCGGCGCCAGGCCGGTGTCGAAGATGAAGGTCCGGGCGGCGTCGATGAGATGATCGCGCACCGCGACCGGTCCCAGCACCGCCCCGCCTTGACTGCCCAGTGCCTTGGACAGCGTCGTCGTCATCACCACGTCGGGCGCCCCGGCCAACCCGACCTCGTGTACCAGACCGCGGCCGCCGTCGCCGCGTACACCGACCGCGTGTGCCTCGTCGACGATCAGCAACGCGCCGTGCCGGCGGCATACCTCGTGCAGCTCGCGCAGCGGGGCCAGCGCCCCGTCGGCGCTGAACACCGACTCCGTGATGACCACGGCGCGCTCCTCGGCACGGTCTGCCAGGGCCGCGGCCACCGCGTCGACGTCACGGTGACCGGTGATGACCACCCGCGCCTTCGACAACCGGCAGGCGTCCACCAGCGACGCGTGGCAGTAGGCGTCGGAGACCAGCAGCGAGCCCGGCCCCGACAGGCTCACGACGGCGCCGATATTGGCGGTGTAGCCCGAGGAGAACACCAGGCCCGCCGGCGCACCGACGAAGTCGGCCAAGTCCTGCTCGAACCGGGCGTGCAGTTCGGTGTTGCCGGTGACCAGCCGGGACCCCCCGGCGCCGCCGCCCCAGGTCTGCAGTGCCTCGACCCCGCCGGCGATGACGGCCGGGTGCGCCGAGAGCCCGAGGTAGTCGTTGGAGGCCAGGTCCAGCTCGGTGGCGACGGCGGGCCGCACCCGCAGCGAGCGCCGCAGCCCGTCCTGGCGACGCTGCTGCTCCACTTCAGCCAGCCAGGCCAGCGGAGACAGATCCGTGCGGGTCACCGTGCACTCCCTCGACGACAGTTGAACACCGTTCAGGTTAAGGCACGGACCACGCCGAGCATCGCGGCACCGATCCGGGCGATCTCCTCAGGCGTGCAGACATACGGCGGCATCGTGTACACCAGGTTGCGGAACGGGCGCAGCCAGACCCCGTGGGCCAACGCGGCCGGCGTGGCCACCGCCAGGTCCACCGATTCCCGGCATTCGATGACCCCTATCGCGCCGCACACCCGCACATCGGCGACACCGGGCAGATCGCGGGCCGGCGCCAGCGCGGCGGTCAGCCCGGAGCCGATTTCGCCGACGCGGGAACGCCAGTCCTGGCCCAGCAGCAGCTCGGTGCTGGCGACCGACACCGCGCAGGCCAGCGGGTTGGCCATGAAGGTCGGGCCGTGCATCAGGGCGCCGGCCTCCCCGCCGCTGATGGCATGCGCGATCTCGGTGCTGCACAACGTGGCGGCCAGGCTGAGGTAGCCGCCGGTCAGCGCCTTGCCGACGCACATGATGTCCGGGCTGACACCGGCATGCTCGGCGGCGAACAGCTCACCGGTGCGGCCGAAACCGGTGGCGATCTCGTCGAAGATGAGCAGCACGCCGTGGCGGCTGCAGGCCTCGCGCAGATCCGACAGGTAACGCGGGTCATGGAAGCGCATCCCACCGGCGCCCTGGACCACCGGTTCGACCACCACGGCCGCCAGTTCGTCGCGGTGACGCTCCAGTTGCGCCTCGAACGCGGCGGCGTAGGCCGGGTCGTAATCGCGGGGCACCTGTGGGGCGAACAGCTGCCGGGCCAGCACCGAATGTTCGCCGGTCCACAACGTGTGCATGCCGCCGTCGGGGTCGCAGATGCTCATCGGGGTGAACGTGTCGCCGTGGTAGCCGCCGCGCCAGGTCATCAGCCGGTGCTTGCCGGGGCGGCCGCGCGCGCGCCAGTACTGCAGCGCCATCTTCACCGCCACCTCGACCGACACCGAACCCGAGTCGGAGAAGAACACCGTGTCCAGCCCGGCCGGGGTGATGTCCACCAGCAGCTGTGCCAGCCGGGCGGCCGGCTCGTGGGTGAGCCCGCCGAACATGACGTGGTTCATGGTGCCCAGCTGCGCGGTCAGCGCGGCGTCCAGCGTCGGATGGCCGTGCCCGTGGATCGCGGTCCACCAGGAGCTCATGGCGTCGAGCACGTCGACCGGGGCGTCATCGACGATCAGCGTCAGGTAGGCACCCCGGGCCGCCACCGCCACCGTCGGGGCCGGCGCTTCGGCCCCGATCGTGCTGTAGGGGTGCCACAGGTGTGCGGCGTCGATCGCGCTGATCTGCTCGGGACTCAACGCGGACATGACTGACGACAGTAATGCGGGCGGCGACCGGCGTAACCGTTCGGTCACAGGTTGCCCAATTTCTCGGCAGCCGCAGGGAACCCCGCGTAAGCGCCGGTACGATCTGTGACAGGAGTGACCAATGATGCTGCCGTGATTACCGGCGCGAAAGGAGATGACCGATGAAACGCATCTGCGCCACCGCGATCGCACTGGCAGCGGCAATGGCCCCGACGTTGAGCGCCGCCGGCCCGGCCGGGGCCGACCCGCTCTCCCAGACCGGCCACAACCAGCTCATCGACCGCGTGGTCCAGCGCGCGCTGTCGCAACGCGGCGTGCCCTTCGTCTACGGCGGCGGCGACATCAACGGCCCGACCAACAACGCACGGGCCAGGGCGGCCACCACCCGCGGCGCGCTGACCGATCTCACCGGCCGCACCAGCCGGCCCGGCGGCCCCATCGCGGCCGGCAGCACCATGCCCGGCCTGCCGGGAACCACGCCGGCGCCCGGCGAGGACATCCCCGACACCACCACCGTCGGGTTCGACGCCTCCGGCCTGATCCAGTACGCGTTCGCCGGCGCCGGCATCAAGATGCCGCGCACCTCCGGCGAACAGTGCAGCGTCGGGCAGAAGGTCCCGCCCGCGCAGGCCCGAGCCGGCGACCTGCTCTGCTACGGGCCGGGCGGCACGCAAAGCGTCGCACTGTACCTCGGCAACAATCAGATGATCGAGGGCACCAGCCCGGCGGTCACCGTATCGCCGGCGCGTACCTCCAACATGGTCCCGTATCTGACCCGGGTGATCCCCTGACACACCCGGCGGACGTCACACCGGTTGGAATGCGGTTTCTACCGCCCGGTTAGGTAGATTATCGGGCGATCATGATTGCCCTCTCCCCGCCGCGACCGGCGGCAACACCTGCTGCGGCACCCCCCGCCGGCGGGTCGGTTGCCGGGTCCGTTCCGCCCGCCGGGACGGCCACTGCGATGGGAACCCGCAAGGCGGGCTTCTACCGCCACGACCTCGACGGGCTGCGCGGCCTCGCGATCGCGTTGGTGGCGGTGTTCCACGTCTGGTTCGGGCGGGTCTCCGGCGGGGTCGACGTCTTCTTGGCGCTGTCCGGGTTCTTCTTCGGCGGCAAGCTGCTGCGGGTGGCGCTGAACCCGTCCTCGTCGCTGTCCCCGGTGCCCGACCTGATCCGGCTGGTTCGGCGGCTGCTGCCCGCCCTGGTCGTGGTGCTGGCAGCGTGCGCGGCGCTGACGATATGGATCCAGCCGCAGACCCGCTGGGAGACCTTCGCCGACCAGAGCCTGGCCAGCCTCGGCTACTACCAGAACTGGGAGCTGGCGCGCACCGCCTCGGACTACCTGCGCGCCGGTGAGGCCGTCAGCCCGCTCCAACACATCTGGTCGATGTCGGTGCAGGGCCAGTTCTACCTCAGTTTCCTGCTGTTGATCTTCGGCTTCGCATTCGTCTTCCGGCGCCTGCTGCGCACCCACCTGCGCTCGGCCTTCGTGGTGCTGCTCACCGCGCTGACGGTGGCGTCGTTCTGGTACGCGATCGTCGCGCACCAGGCCAACCAGTCACTGGCTTACTACAACAGCTTCGCCCGCGCCTGGGAACTGCTGCTCGGCGCCCTGGCCGGGGCGCTCATCCCCTACATCCGCTGGCCGATGTGGCTGCGTACCATCGTGGCCACCCTGGCGCTGGCCGCGATCCTGAGCTGTGGCGCCCTGATCGAAGGGGTGCAAGAGTTCCCCGGTCCCTGGGCGCTGGTGCCGGTCGGCGCCACGGTGGCGTTCATCCTGGCCGGAGCCAATCGCCAGGCGCACCCCAGCACCAGCGACAAACTGCCGTGGCCCAACCGGTGGCTGGCGAGCGGGCCGCTGGTGACGCTGGGGGCGATGGCCTACTCGCTGTACCTGTGGCACTGGCCGCTGCTGATCTTCTGGCTGTCCTACACCGGTAACCGACACGCCTCGGTGCTCGAGGGCGCGGTGATCCTGCTGCTGTCCGGTGTGCTGGCCTATCTGACCACCCGGCTCGTCGAAGACCCGCTGCGCTACCGCGCTCCGGCCGGGGCCGGCGTCCCGCCGGCACGGCGCAACCCCTGGCGTGCGCCGTCGCCGGGCTGGTGGAAGCGACCGACGCTGGCGCTGGGCTCCACGGTGGTGCTGCTGGGGGTGGCCCTGACCGCGACGTCGTTCACCTGGCGCGAGCACGTCACCGTCCAGCGCGCCAGCGGCAAGGAACTGGCCAAACTCAGCAAGGACGACTACCCAGGCGCCCGCGCCCTGCTCAAACACCAGCGGGTGCCCAAGCTACGGATGCGGCCCACCATCCTGGAGGCCAAGAAAGACCTGCCCCGCTCCACCCGGGACGGCTGCATCAGCACGTTCAGCAATCCGGCACTGATCAACTGCACCTACGGCGACCCGGAGGCCAGCCGGACCGTGGCGCTGGCCGGCGGATCGCACGCCGAGCACTGGCTGCCGGCACTGGACATCCTCGGCCAGCGGCACCACTTCAAGGTGGTGACCTACCTCAAGATGGGCTGCCCGCTGTCCACCGAGAAGGTGCCGCTGATCATGGGCAACAACGCGCCTTACCCGCAATGCTACGAATGGGTGGGCAAGACCATGGACAAGCTGATCGCCGACCACCCGGACTACGTGTTCACCACCGCCACCCGGCCATGGAACATCAAACCCGGTGATGTGATGCCGGGAACCTACATCGGGATCTGGAAAAGATTGTCCGAGAACAAGATTCCGATCCTCGGGGTACGCGACACCCCGTGGTTGGTGCGCGACGGCCAACCGTTCCAGCCGGCGGACTGCCTGGCCTCCGGCGGCGACGCGGAGTCCTGCGGCATCAAGCGCTCCGAAGTCCTCGTCGACCGCAACCCCACCCTCGATTTCGTCGAACGCTTCCCGCTGCTCAAGCCGCTGGATCTGTCCGACGCCGTGTGCGACACCGATATCTGCCGCGCGGTGGAGGGGAATGTGCTGATCTATCACGACTCCCATCACCTCTCGGCGACCTACATGCGCACCATGACCGGTGAGCTCGGCCGGCAGATGGGTGCGGCCACCGGATGGTGGTGAGCCCGGTCGCCGCGGTCTGGCCAGGCCACAGCTACCCGCTCGGTGCCGTCTACGACGGGGCCGGAACCAATTTCGCGGTGTTCTCCGAGGTCGCCGAGCGCGTCGAACTGTGCCTGATCGACGACCACGACACCACCGAAACCCGCATCGGCCTCGACGAGGTCGACGGATACGTCTGGCACGCCTATCTACCCGGCGTCGGACCCGGTCAGCACTACGGATTCCGGGTGCACGGGCCGTTCAACCCGTCCGCGGGCCAACGCTGCGACCCGGGCAAGCTGTTGTTGGATCCCTACGGGAAGGCGTTCCACGGCGACTTCGACTTCGGCCCTGCCCTGTTCTCCTACGACCTGAACGACCCCGACGGCGCAGCCGGCGACGGCCCTCCCCCTGCGCTGGACTCGTTGGGGCACACCATGACCAGCGTGGTGATCAACCCGTTCTTCGACTGGGCGGCCGACCGGGCGCCGCGCACGCCCTACCACGAGACGATCATCTACGAAGCGCACGTCAAGGGCATGACGCAGACCCATCCCGGCGTCCCGGAAGAGTTGCGCGGCACCTACGCCGGGCTGGCACACCCGGTGATCATCGATCACCTCAAGTCGCTGAGCGTGACCGCCATCGAACTGATGCCGGTGCATCAGTTCATGCACGATCATCGGCTGCGGCAGCTGGGGCTGCGAAACTACTGGGGCTACAACACCGTCGGATTCTTCGCGCCGCACAACTCCTATGCGGCCAGCCGCCAGGCGGGTGGCGCGGTGGCGGAGTTCAAGGCGATGGTGCGTACCTTCCACCAGGCCGGCATCGAGGTGATCCTCGACGTGGTCTACAACCACACCGCCGAAGGCAATCACCTGGGCCCGACGATCAACTTCCGCGGCATCGACAACGCCGCCTACTACCGGCTGTCCGATGACGATCCGCGCCTCTACACCGACTACACCGGCACCGGCAACAGTCTCAACGCCCGGCATCCGCACACCCTGCAGCTGATCATGGACTCACTGCGCTACTGGGTGACCGAGATGCACGTCGACGGGTTCCGCTTCGACCTCGCCTCGACGCTGGCCCGAGAGCTGCACGACGTCGACCGGCTTTCGGCGTTCTTCGATCTGGTGCAACAGGATCCGGTGGTGAGCCAGGTCAAGCTGATCGCCGAGCCGTGGGACGTCGGCGAAGGCGGCTATCAAGTTGGCAACTTCCCGGGGCTGTGGACGGAGTGGAACGGCAAGTACCGCGACACCGTGCGCGACTATTGGCGCGGTGTGCCCGAAACCCTCGGCGAGTTCGCCTCCCGGCTGACCGGCTCGTCGGACCTGTACGAGGCGACCGGCCGGCGTCCCGGCGCCAGCATCAACTTCGTCACCTGCCATGACGGTTTCACGCTGGCGGATCTGGTGTCCTACAACGAGAAACACAACGAGACCAACGGCGAGGACAACCGGGACGGCGAGAGCTACAACCGATCGTGGAACTGCGGCGTCGAGGGGCCGACCGACGACGCCGCCATCCTGGCGTTGCGCGCGCACCAGGTCCGCAACATCATGGCCACCCTGCTGATCAGCCAGGGCACCCCGATGATCGCCCACGGCGACGAACTGGGCCGCACCCAGCACGGCAACAACAACGTCTACTGCCAGGACTCCGAGCTGTCCTGGATGGACTGGTCGCTGGTCGACAAGAACGCCGACCTGCTGGCGTTCACCCGGGCGTTGACCGCGCTGCGCACCGCACACCCGGTGTTCCGGCGACGGCGGTTCTTGCAGGGCCGACCGATCCGCGGCGGGGACGAGGTGCGCGACATCGCCTGGCTGACCCCGGCCGGGCACGAGATGACCCAGCAGGACTGGGACAGCGAATTCGGCAGGTGCGTCATGGTTTTCCTCAACGGCGAGGCACTGCCCGAACCCGATGCTCGCGGGCAGCGCATCGTCGACGACTCGTTTCTGCTGTGCTTCAACGCCGGCGAGACACCGGTGGACTTCGTCACCCCCGACGGCGGCTACGCGCAGGGCTGGCACGCGGTGATCGACACCGCCGACGCCGCCGGCCGCAGTGAGCTGTCGGTTGAGGCGGGACATACCGTCGCCGTCGCGGCACGCTCGCTGATCATCTTGTGCAAGAGCCGCTGAGGCACTAAGCGGTCCGCCGCCCGCGGTAGCGGATACCGGCCAGCTGCGGAACCCGATACGGGCTGCGCAGCCGGCGGGTCCGGTGCCCGTGGCCGCGCAGCTGATAGCGGCCGAGTTCCCGGCGCACCGAGGGCGCCAGCAGCGGGCCCAACACCGCGCCGGCACCGAGTGCCAACGCCAGCCCGATCGCCAGGCCCACCGTCCCCCCGGCATTGGGGTGCCCGTTGACGAACTGCACGAAGCCGCGGAACAAGGTCAGCCCGGGGACCAGCGGAATGATGCCCGCCATGATGATCACCAGCGGTGTCACCCGCAGCCGGGGCGCCAGCAGGGTGCCGACCAGACCGGTCGCCGCGGCCGCTAGGAACGAGCCGGCAATGGGGTCGGCATCCACCAGTCGCAGTCCGAACACCAGCAACGTGGCGGTCGCCCCGGCAAGACCTGCCGCCAACGCCGCCTTGAGCTGCGCGTAGCCGGCTATCGCGGCGGCCGCAGCGCCCATGGCGCCCGCCAGCACGTACACCGGCATACTCAGCACCGCGACCGGTAGCTCGGCGCTCACCCGGACTTGGGCGCCGAACCAGCCACCGATGCGCACCGCGATGGACACGCCGACCAGGATGCCCGCCGACGAGAGCAGGATGTCCATGCCGCGCGAGACCGCGGTGAGCTGGTAGCCGGTGATGGCGTCCTGCACCGAGCCGACGGTGGCCAGCCCCGACAACAGCACCACGATGTTGGCGGCCACCACCGGTGACACCGACGCGCCGGCGGGCAGCCAGCCGACGGCGTGCACCACGATGGCTACGCCGGTGGCCACCGCTGCGGCGGCCACCTGCTGGAACAGCAGCGGTAGCCGCCAGCCGTTGAGCACCCGGCCGACCCGGTCGATCAGTGCGGTGGTGGCCGCCGAGATCATGGCAATCACCGGCCCGGCGCCGATCAGCACCGAGAAGCAACCGGCCATGACCGCCCAGCCGGCGGTGGCCACCCACCGCGGATAGGGATGGTCGGCCCGGCTCACGAGGTCCAGCTGCTGCTGCACCCACTCGGGATCGGGCGTGGTCGTGACGACATGCTCGGCGAGGTCGGTGGCCAGCTGCAGCCGGGTGTAGTCCAGCGAGCGCGACTGCACCAGATACATCGCCGTGACCGGGGCGCCCGGCACCCCGCGAGGCACCGACACCCTGATCGAGTTCGCCATGATGTCCACCTGGGTCTGTGGCAGCCCGTAGGCGGTCGCGATCGAGAGCATGCTCGAGGCGACATCGGCGGTTCCGGCCTGCGATCCCAACAGCAGCTGCCCGAACCGCAGGGCGATGTCGAGCACCCGCCGAACATCGGTTTCATCCATACTCATCGTCTTCGATGACACCATGCCCGTCGGCTACCCGCTCGGTGACCCTGGGTCACCTACGTTGCCGGATCCGACGCTCAGAGCAGGTAGCGATACGCCGGCGAGCCGGGCTCCAGCGGCTCGACGTGGATCTGCGAGGAGCGCATCCTGGCCAGCAGACCACCGAGATCCGCCGCCGAGCCCAATTGAATTCCGACCAGGGCCTCGCCGGTTTCCCGGTTGTTGCGCTTGACGTATTCGAACAGCGTGACGTCGTCGCCGGGGCCGAGAACCTCGTCGAGGAACCGCCGCAACGCGCCCGGCTCCTGGGGAAAATCGACCAGGAAGTAGTGCTTGAGGCCGAGGTGGACCAGCGAACGTTCCAGGATCTCGCCGTAGCGCGACACGTCGTTGTTCCCGCCGGAGATCAGACAGACCACGGTGGACCCGGCCGTGATGTCGGCCTCCAGCAGCCCGGCCACCGACAGCGCACCCGCCGGCTCGGCGATGATCCCCTCGTTCTGGTAGAGGTCGAGCATCGCGGTGCACACCGCGCCCTCGTCGACCGTGGTGACCGACACCATGTCGCCGGCGGCAGCCAGCGCGGCGTAGGGCAGGGCGCCGGCGCGCTTGACGGCGGCGCCGTCGACGAACTGGTCGACGGTGTCCAGGGTCACCAGTTCGCCGGCGGCCAGCGCGGCCATCATCGAGGCCGCCCCGGCCGGTTCGATCCCCAGCACCGCACTTTCGGCAGTCCGCTCCGCGAGGTAACTGGTGATCCCGGCGATACAGCCGCCGCCGCCGACCGGAACGACGACCAGGTCCGGTTCCGTGTCGAGCTGGTTGAGGATCTCCACGGCTATGGTGCCCTGGCCCGCCATCGTCCGCAGGTCGTCGTAGGGCGGCACCAATGTGGCCCCGGTGCGGGCCACGTCGGCCAGCGCCGCCTCCGCAGCCATGTCATACGTCGCCCCGCCCACGATCAGCTCGATGAACTCGCCGCCGTGGTAGCGGATCCGGTCGCGCTTCTGCTTGGGAGTCTTGGCCGGCACGTACACCCGGCCGCGAATGCCCAGCGACCGGCAGGCGTAGGCGAAGCCCTGCGCGTGGTTTCCGGCCGATGAGCACACCACGCCGGCGGCAATCTCATCGGCGGTCAACTGCACCAGCAGGTTGTAGGCACCGCGCAACTTGTAGGACCGCACCGACTGCAGGTCTTCCCGCTTGAGGTACACCCTGGCACCGGTGATCTCCGAGAGCCGGTCGCTGAGCTGCAGCGGAGTCGGCGCCACCACGCCGGCGATTCGCTGGGCCGCCGCGTCGATATCGGCCGCGGTCAGCGGGCAGGCGTTGGAGCCACGGTTCTGGCGCAGTTCGGCGGACACCGCAATATGGTGCCACCCAGCAGCGGGTTCACCCCACCGGGGTCAGCACGAACACCGGGATTTCGCGGTCCGTCTTCTTCTGGTACTCGGCGTAGTCCGGCCAGGCGGCCACCGCGCGCTCCCACCACTGCGCCTTCTCATCGCCGAACACCTCGCGGGCGTCGTAGTCGCCGGTGACGGTGCCGTCCTGCAGTTCGACCCGCGGGTTCTTGACGACGTTGTGGTACCAGACCGGGTGCTTGGGCGCGCCGCCCAGCGAGGCGACGATCGCGTACTGCCCGTTGTGCTCCACCCGCATCAGCGGGGTCTTGCGCAGCTTGCCGGTCTTGGCTCCCACGGTGGTCAGCAGCACCACCGGCTTGCCCTTCATCTCGGTGCCCTCGGTGCCGCCGGAAGCCAGGTACTTCTCGACGTTCTCCCGGGACCAATCCAACGGGCTGGGTGCGTATTCTCCGCTCAAAGGCATGCCGTCCAGACTAGACCGGCGCCGCAACACGGCCGGCCGTCTGTGGAGTTTCGGGTGGTCGAACAATCGGTTATCGCGTACCGTTAACGGCATGACGACCGCCGAGCGCCCACGGCACCAGGTGCCGATTGCCGGGGTGCCGTGGCCGGCCTACAAGCTGGTCGCGCTGGCGGTCGGGCTGGCCACCCTGCTGGTCGTCGGCGCGGCTACGGCCAGTGCCGCGACCGCGGTGCTGAGCGCCGCCGGGGTCTGCACCGCGCTATGGCTGGTGCTGGGCTGGAAGCAGGGCTAGTCCGCGGCATCGCCCCGCGGTGCGTCAACCGGGCGACGGTCGGTCATACACCAGGACATCACCGTCGATCCGCGCTTCTGCCATCGGGCGGTGCTCCCGCAGCTTTCCGTCATGCATCAGGTGGCACACCTGCACGCCGTGGATCAGCGTGAGGTAGTCCGCGATCAGCTTCCGATGGCATCGCCACCACACGGTCTCGGCGCACATCACCGCGACCTGCCGGTCGGCCGCTTCGGCCAGCAGGTCGGCGACGCCGTCCCGAAAGTCGTCGGTGCGCATATAGCCTGCATAGGAGCGGAATGAATCATTGCGCAGTTCGACATCGGGACTGTCGCCGCTGCGCCGCCGCCAACCGCCCAACCGCGGCTCCCAGCGATAGCCGATGCCGGCTTCGGGCAGCCACTGCTGCATCGCCTCGCGCGCGCTGTCGGGATTGCGGCGGCTGCCCGGTGCGCTGCGCACGTCGACCAGACGGCGCACCCCGGCGCCGGTCAGCAGGTTCGTGATCTCCGCTGCCTCCGCGGTGCCGTGTCCGAACGTGAAAATCGCCGTGGTACTCCCCCTCAGACGGCCGTCGCCGGGCGGGCATCCTCGGTGCCCGCCGGCTGATGGATGTGCGGTGCGGGTTCGGACGCGTAGAGCGCCTCGATCTCGGCGGCGTACTTTGCCGCTATCGGCCCGCGTTTGAGCTTCATGGTGAGTGTGACCTCCTCACCGCCGGGCTCCCACAGCGTGGGCAACACCCGGAAGCGCTTGATCTGCTCGACCCGCGAGAGTTTGGCGTTGCCGGCGGCCACGCCGGCGGCGATCTGTGCGATCACCGCCGGGTCGGCGGCCAGCGCCGCAGGTGTCGCCTCCGGCAAGCCGTGCGCGGCCGCATACGGGCCGACCGAGTCGGCGTCGAACACCAGCAGGGCGGTGTTGTAGGGCCGGGCCTCCCCGATGGTGACCATCGCCCCGATCATCGGGCAGGACGCCAGGATGGCGTTCTCGATGTTCGCCGGGGACATGTTCTTGCCCGCGGCGTTGATGATCAGCTCCTTCTTACGGTCGACCACGCGCAGATAGCCTTCGGCGTCTTCCTCGAGGATGTCGCCGGTGTGCAGCCAGCCGTCGGCGTCGATCGCCTCGGCGGTCTTGGCCGCCTCCTTGCGGTAGCCCCGCATCACCAGCGGCCCCCGCACCAGGAACTCGCCGTCGTCGGCGATGCGACTTTCCAGCCCGGGCAACAACTTTCCGACGGTGCCGAGCCGGGCATCGCGAGGATGGGTGGTCGAGGCGACGCAGCTGAGCTCCGACATGCCCCAGACCTCGCTGATCGGAATGCCGATCCCGGCGAAGAATCCCAGCGTCTCCCTGGGAATCGGCGCCGCGCCCGACACCGCCCACCGCAGGTCGCCGAAGCCCAACTCGGTGCGAAGTTTCGACAGCACCAGTTCGTCGGCCTGCGACCACTCGGCGGCCACGGCGTCGGGAACCGGCTCGCCGCCGATCAGCGCCGCGGCGCGTTTGGCGCCTACTGTGAGCGCCCATCGCAGTGCGGCACGACGGTCCTCGTCCGGCTCGGCACCGACCGCGAACTCGATGGCAGCTTTGAGCTTCTCCCAGACCCGCGGTACGGCGCCCCAGATGGTGGGACGCACGTCGGGCAGGGCGGCCCCGATGGCCCGGACGTCGGGAACGACGGTGATCTGGACACCGAAGATCTCCTGGTTGTAGAGCCCCATCGCCCGGTCGGCGATATGCGCCGACGGCAGGTAGGAGGTGATCCGGTCACCGAAGCGCACTCCGAGGACCGCATCGAGCGCCGCCGCCTCGAACAGCAGGTTGGTATGGGTCATCTCCACCCCTTTGGGGGCGCCGGTGGTGCCCGAGGTGTAGATCAGGGTGATGACGTCGTCGGGTTGCACTGCCCGCCAACTGGATTCGAAGTCGAAATCGGGGCGCCCGGCGGCCAGCAGATCCGCAAGCGACAAGGTGCCGTCCGGATGGCCGTCGAGGCACACGATGTGTTCGACCGGGGCACCGCTGGACCGGATCGTCTCGACATAGGCGTGCTCGCAGATCACGACCTTGGTGCCGGCGTTGCCGAGCTGATGGCCGAGCTGCTCGGCGGGCAGCGTGTTGTACACCGAGAACGACGTGGCGCCGGCGTGCTGAGCGCCGACCTCGAGCGGATAGAACTCGATCCGGTTCGCCATCATCAGCGACACCGTGTCCCCGCGGCGCACCCCGAGGCCGGCCAATCCGGCCGCGACGTGGCGCACCTGTGCCGCATACTCGCGCCAGGTGAGCGTCTGCCCACCGCCGACGGTCCGCAGTGCCACCCCGTCGGGATCGATAGCGGCCGTGCGCTGAAACGCCTCGCACAGGGTCGTCGCCGGCGGTGTCCCTGTCATCTGCTCCTCCTGTCGTCGGCTGGCTCAGCGGCGATGGACCCGTTCCAGATACGCCATCGCCGAGGCCTGCGATTCGGTGTCGTGCACCGCGGTGACCAGCGCGTCGGCGTCGTTCCAGCTGCGCGCGGTGCCCACCATGCCCTCGGTGACCGCATTGACCTGGCGCTTGGTGCCGCCCAGGGTGAGCGCGGACTTGCCGGTCAACTGGCCGACCAACGCCTCGACCTCGGCGTCCAGGTCCGCCTCGGCGACCACTCGGTTGATGAAGCCGGCCGCCTTCGCCTCGTCGGCGCCGAACGCCCGGCAGGTCATCACCAGCTCCTTGGTCAGCGCGGGCCCGATCTCGCGGACCAACCGCGGGATGCCGCCCCAGGCCAGCGGGATCCCCAGATCGACCTCCGGTATCGAAAACCGGGTGTCGGCAGCGGCCACCCGCAGATCGCAGGCCGCGGCCAGCACGACGCCGCCACCGACGCAGTGACCGTGCAGCCGCGCCACCGTCACCGCCCGCATCGCTTCGATCGCATCGGCCATCTGCCGACCGACGTCGGCCGCCTCCCGCAGCGCTGCGGCGCCGTCGGCGGCGGCGGCAAACGCGGCCAGGTCCGCCCCGGCGGAGAATGCCCGGCCGCTGCCGGAGATGACCACGACCTTCACCGCGGGCCGGGCGTCGAACCAGCGGGCCGCGGCCACCAACTCTTCGAGGGTGACCGTGCTCAACGGATTGAGTTTGTCCGGACGGTTCAACGTGATCGAGCCGCGCGCACCCTCGGCCACCACCGCCAGCGTGGTCGCCTGCTGCGATTCCATTTCGTCGACGTTAGCGCCGCGCTGGTGGCGTTGGTTCCCGTTTACCCTCATCTGGCCGATCGTCGCCTACCGTGAAGCCCATGCCGATTGCCGTCACCGAGTTCAGCCTCCTCGAGCAAACCGCATTTCTCACCGCCTACGCGCGCGCCCTCGACCACCGCGCCGAGACGCCGATCCTCGGCGACGCGTTCTCCGACCGGGTCGTCGGTCTGATCGACTACGACTTCGCCGGCTTGCGGATCCCGGCCAGTGTGGTGCGCCAAACCGCCCTGCGCGCCAAGATGCTCGACGACCGGGTCCGCCGGTATACCGCCGCGAATCCGGAGGCCGTCGTGGTGGATCTGGGGGCCGGCCTCAACGAGCCGCTGGCACGGGTGCAGCCGCCGGCGGGTGTCGACTGGTACAGCATCGATCTTCCGCGTGTGGTCGCGTTACGCGGCAAGCTGCTACCGGCCCAGCCCGCAGAGCACGTCATCGCGGCCGATCTGACCGGCGCCGATTGGACCGCCGGCATCCCGACCGGCCGGCCCACCATGGTGATCGCCGACGGCCTGTTCGCGTTTCTCACCCAGGCGCAGGTCACCGCGGTGTTCGGGCAGCTCATCGACCACTTCGGCAGCGGTGAGCTGGCGTTCAACGACTATGGCCGGGTGGGGCCGCTCAGCTCGCTGTCGATGAAGCTCGCGCCGCGCGGCATGTTCAGTCTGCTGCGCCACGTGTGGGCCAACCCCGGTTTCACCGACCCGCACACCCCGGAGCGGTGGGAGCCGCGGCTGCGCCTGGTCGAGCAGGCCTGCCTGGCCCATGCCGCCGAGGTCGACGCGTTCCCCGGCGCGGCCCGCACGCTCACCCGGGTTGCCGGCCGGTTCAAGTCGGTGGCCGGCAAAGCCCGCGTGCTGCGTTATAAGTTCTGAGCCGAACGGTTAACCCACCAGGTCACAGAGACCAAGGAAGTCACACGGATTGAAGTCCAGCGCGGCGAACGGGTCGTTGGGGATGAGGTACTCCGGAATCTCCGGGGTCCAGGAGTGGAACAGGCTGTTCCACAGTTGCATTGGAGCGTCATCGCCGAATTGGATCAAGCCCGCCGAGACGCCCTTGAGGGGATCGGTGACCACCGAGTAGGTCAGATCGTTGGCCGACATCACCCAGTAGTTCAGATCGTGCGGCCCCACGCCATTGATGGTGAGGTTGGTGAACGCGCCGTCGAAGAGGTTGATCTGGTAGATCGAGGCTCCGGACAGGTAGCCGAAGTTCCCCAGCACACTCAAGTCTTCGGGGGTGTCAGAGTTAGGCATGAAGTCACCGAACTGGTACGCCGAGGTCGAGTAGAACGAGTTCCAGAAGTCCTCGATCTTGATGTTGTAGCCACCGACCGCTTCGCCGTTCAACTCGACGTTGTAGAGCTGGTCGCCCTTCCAGTCGGTGATCCACGGGCGGATACCTTCGTAAGACCAGTCGCGGCCCACGCTCTCCCGAGTAAGGGGCTCCATCACCAGGCAGACCACCCCTTCACAGGTTTCGTAGGGGCCGTCCCAACCGGGCACCGGGCTGGTGCTGCCGGACTCACCCGCAGCGTTGGCGACCGACATCGGCAGCACCAGCGCGGCGAACCCAGCAGCGACGCCCACCCCGAGCAGGGTAAGAAGACGGCGCGATTTCCACATGACTGCCTCCGTTAAGCTTGTTGCAAATGTGTACCTGTGAAGCTCAGGTGACCAAACGTTACACTTGCGTTACCCGATTCACATCCGAATCTGACGTATTTTTTTGTTAACACTGAGCGCGCAGTTTGTTCAACTTCGACACCCTATGTGCTGCTCCACGGTTACGCCACCGCTCCGTACTCGCCGGGGTCGAAGTCCAGACCAGCCCACGGGTCATCAGGGATGAGGTAGTCGGGCACCGCGACATAACTTGGGTTATCGAGACTATTCCACAAGAAGGTCGGTGCCGCATCACCGGCGTACTGGATGTAGTCCTGGCTCGCGCCGTCCAGGGTCACCACGGTGTTGACGTAGCCCGGCGTGGTGACGATCCAGTAGCTGGCACCGTTGGCTGCGTCGTTGATCGTCACCTGGTTGACGTCTCCGAACGTGGTGCTGTACACCGTGGTTCCGCTCAGATCGGCGAATGCGCCCGCGTCTGCCCCCTCACCGGTCGGGGTGAAAT
Organism: Mycobacterium sp. pW045; assembly: GCF_041287085.1. Lineage (NCBI taxonomy): Bacteria > Bacillati > Actinomycetota > Actinomycetes > Mycobacteriales > Mycobacteriaceae > Mycobacterium > Mycobacterium sp. pW045. Next base: position 260,704 of record NZ_JBGGKU010000002.1, read on the forward strand.
CCCCGTAGGTGTAGGTAGAACTGGACAGGAACGGCGACCAGTAGTCTTCGACCTTGATGTCGTAGCTTCCGGCGTTCACGGTCGAACCGTCGGCTTCGGTGACCGCGACGTTGTAGGCCTGCTCGCCCTTCCAGTCGGTGAAGTACGGCCGGAAACCGCTGTAGACCCAGGTGTCCGGGTCGTACTCGGCCATGACCAGGCAGGTCGCCCCGTCGCACGTCTCGTAGGGCCCGCTGTCGGCGCTGCCGGCGTGGGCGAGCGCGGCCGGCATCACCGCGCCGCCGAGCAGGGCGGCTGCCGCTCCGACGAGCAGAGCAATAACGCGATGTCGCACAGGCATCACAAATGGTCCCCTTCCCCCCAGGTCACACCAGTGGTGTGAAGTTTCAGACGTTACACGGTGATGCGGCGTTGTTATCGGAAACGGACCTAAACGTTACGTTTAGGTTCAGCGGCGGCAGCCGCTCAGTTCACGCCGCCACGGGGCGGCGGATGAACACCGCAGCTACAGGCGTCGATGGACGGGCAGGTGCACCGCATGCCCCACTCGATGACCTCGCGGGCGCGGGCCAACGACTCCAGCTGGGCGTCGATCTCGGCGAGCTTCGCCTGCGCCAGCGCGTGGCTTGCCGGACGCCCGGGCGCGTCGTCGCCGAACAACAGCGCAATCTCATCCAGGGCGAAACCCGCCGACTTGCACAGCCCGATGATCTCGAGTCGCGCCAGCACCGCCGCGTCGTAGCGACGTTGTCCGCCCACCCGCCGCGGCGCGGTCAGCAGACCGACTTGCTCGTAGTAGCGCAACGTGGTGGCGGCAACACCGCTGCGGCGGGCGACCTCGCCGATCGTCAGCGAGTCGGGCATGCGGCCTCCTGGGCGCCTTGACTTAGAGCCAACTCTAAGTTGTTCACTGGCGTCATGCCCGGACAACGACTCGACACACTGCGCCGCACCCGTTATGCGCTGCTGCGCTCCTACCGCCGCGACGGCACACCGGTGGACACCCCGGTGTGGTTCGCACTGGATGGCGACGCGGTGCTGTTCCGCACCAAGATCGGCCCGAAGACCCGCCGACTCGCGCTGCGCCCGGAGGTCGAGCTGGCCGCCTGTGACTACCGCGGCCACCGTCGCCCCGGCGCGGCAGCGGTGGCCGGCCGGGCCAGCGTCCTGGCCGGCGAGGAAGCCGAGACCGCGAACCGGATACTGCACCGGCGCTACGGGTGGCAGTGGAATATCGTGCCGCTCATCAAGATTCCGGGCGTGATTAATGTGCACCGTGGCCTCGGGCTGGGCGAGAAGTTGCGGCGCGCCCGCACCCCCACGCTGTGGCCGGACAGTGTGATCGTTCGGGTGGAGCTCTAACCGCCCAGACACCCCGGCCCGAGCAGCGCCTTGAGGTCACCCATCAGCGCCGACGACGGCGTCACCCGCAGTGACGGGTCCAGTTCCAGCACGGTGATCCGCTCCCCGCTGATCAGCCGCAACTGCACCTGTGCCGTTCCGGGATGGCGGGTCAGCACCTGCTTGAGTGCACTGACCTTGTCCATGGTGCATTGCCGGGTCGGCAGACTGACCGCCAGCGGGCGATCCGCGGCGTTGGCGGAGAAGTCCGGCACCACCAGCTCGTTGGCGATCAGCGAGATCCGGTCGTCTCGGATGTTCACCTTGGCGCTGACCAGCACCACGGCGTCGTCGACGACCTCGGCGCCGTAGGCGGAGTAGGTCTGTGGGAAGAACATCACCTCGATGCCGCCGGTGAGATCCTCCAATTGCGCCGACGCCCAAGGCAGCCCGTTCTTGTTCACCCGGCGGTTCACCGATGCCAGGATCCCGCCGACCCGCACCTGGGTGTCGGAGGCGATGTCGCCCTCCAGGATGGCGGGGATCGGGGTGTCGACCTGAGCGGCCAGCAGATGAGCGATGCCGTTGAGCGGGTGTCCGGATACGTAAAGTCCGAGCATCTCCCGTTCCAGGGCCAGTTTGTGCTTGTCGCCCCATTCTTCGTCGGGCACCCGGATCCCGAAAACCGCGTCGGCTCCCGCGCTGTCGCCGTCCCCGCCGCCGAACAGATCGAATTGGCCCATCGCCTGAGCCTTCTTGGTGCCCAGCACCGAGTCCACGGCGTCGGTGTGCACCAGGAACAGGCCCTTGCGCGGATGGCCGAGCGAGTCGAAGGCGCCGGCCTTGATCAACGACTCGGTGACCTTCTTGTTGCAGGCTGCGATATCGATCTTGTTGAGGTAGTCGGAGAAATCGGTGAAGCGGCCCTTGTGTGTTCGGGTGGCGATCAGTGAACCGACCACGTTGGCGCCGACGTTGCGCACCGCGCCCAGCCCGTAACGGATGTCGGTACCCACCGAGGCGAAATTCAATTCGGATTCGTTGACGTCCGGCGGCAACACGGTGATTCCCAGCCGGCGGCAGTCGGCCAGGTAGATGGCGGCCTTGTCCTTGTCGTCACCGACCGACGTCAACAAGCCGGCCATGTATTCGGCCGGGTAGTTGGCCTTCAAATACGCCGTCCAGTACGACACCAGGCCGTAGCCGGCCGCGTGCGACTTGTTGAACGCGTAGCCGGCGAACGGAAGAATGGTGTCCCACAACGCCTTCACGGCCTTCTCGGAGAACCCGTTGGCCGTCATCCCCTCGTAGAAGCCCTTGTACTCGGCTTCCAGTACCTCGAGCTTCTTCTTGCCCATGGCCTTGCGCAGCGCATCGGCCTTGCCCATCGTGTAGGAGGCCACCTTCTGGGCGATGAACATGATCTGCTCTTGGTAGACGATCAGGCCGTAGGTTTCGGCGAGGATCTCGCGCAGCGGCTCTTCGAGCTCGGGGTGGATGGGTTTGATCGCCTGGCGGTTGTTCTTGCGGTCGGCGTAGTCATTGTGGGCGTTCATGCCCATCGGGCCGGGCCGGTACAGCGCCAGCACCGCGACGATGTCGTTGAACTCGGTGGGCTGCATGCGGCGCAACAGGTCACGCATCGGGCCGCCGTCGAGCTGGAACACCCCCAGGGTGTCGCCGCGGCCCAGCAGCTCATAGGTGGCCGGGTCATCCATCGGCACCGACTCAAGATCCAGATCGATGCCCCGATTGGCCTTGATGTTCTCCAGGCAGTCCCCGATGATCGTCAGGTTGCGCAGGCCCAGGAAGTCCATCTTCAGCAGGCCGATCTCTTCACACGACGGGTAGTCCCAGCCGGTGATGATGGCGCCGTCCTGCGGCCGTTTCCACAGCGGGATCACGTCGATGAGCGGCTCGGAGCTCATGATCACCGCGCAGGCGTGCACACCGGCGTTGCGGACCAGGCCCTCGAGGCCCCGCGCGGTCTCGTAGATGGTGCGCACATCGGGATCGGTGTCGATCAGGGTGCGGACCTCGGCGGCCTCCTTGTACCGCTCGTGGTTGGGGTCGGTGATACCCGACAGCGGGATGTCCTTGGCCATGATCGGCGGCGGCAGCGCCTTGGTGATCCGGTCGGCGATCGCGTAACCGGGCTGGCCGTAATGGACACGGGCCGAGTCCTTCAGCGCCGCTTTGGTTTTAATGGTGCCGAAGGTGATCACCTGGGCGACCCGGTCGCTACCCCACCGCTCGGCGGCATAGCGCACCATCTCGCCGCGCCGGCGGTCGTCGAAGTCGATGTCGATGTCGGGAGCCGACGGCCGTTCCGGGTTGAGGAAGCGTTCGAACAGCAGCCCGTGCGGGAGCGGGTCGATGTTGGTGATGCCCAGCGCGTAGGCCACCAGTGATCCGGCGGCCGAGCCGCGGCCCGGGCCCACCCGGATGTTGATCGAACGCGCGTAGTCGATCAGGTCCGCGACGATCAGGAAGTAGGACGGGTATCCCTTGCCGCAGATGACATCGATCTCATAAGCGGCCCGATCGGTGTATTCGGCCGGCACCCCGGCCGGAAAGCGCCGTTGCAGCCCGGCCGCCACCTCGTGGCGAAGCCAGGAGCCCTGGTCGTGGCCGTCGGGAACCGGGAACACCGGCATCCGGTCGCGCGGCGCCCAGACGTCGGCGTAGGACTGCACCCGCTCGGCGATCAGCAGGGTCGAGTCGCACGCCTGCGGCAGCTCGTCGTCCCAGAGCGCACGCATCTCGGCGGCCGACTTCAGGTAGTAGCCGTCGCCGTCGAACTTGAACCGGGTGGGATCCGACAGCGTCTTGCCCGTTTGAATGCACAGCAGCGCCTCATGGTTCTGGGATGCGTCGCGGGTGACGTAGTGGCAGTCGTTGGTGGCCAGCGCCGGGATGCCGAGCTTGCGGCCGACGGCCAGCAGCCCGTCGCGAACCCGGCGTTCGATCGCCAGGCCGTGGTCCATCACCTCCAGGAAGTAGTTCTGCGGCCCGAAGATCTCCCGCCATTTGGCGGCCGACTCCAGCGCCTCGCGGTCCTGGCCCAGCCGCAACCGGGTCTGCACCTCCCCCGACGGGCAGCCGGTGGTGGCGATGATCCCCTCGGCGTGCTCGGCGATGATCTCGGCGTCCATCCGTGACCATTTGCCGAGCTGGCCCTCGAAGGAGGCCAGCGAGGACAGCTTGAACAGGTTGCGCAACCCGGTGGCGTTCTCGGCCACCATCGTCAGGTGGGTGTAGGAGCCGCTGCCGGAGACGTCATCGCTCTTCTGGCCGGGATCCCCCCAGTGGACCCGGCGGGTGTCGAACCGGGAACCGGGAGCGATGTAGGCCTCCACCCCGATGATCGGTTTGATACCGGCTGCGGTGGCGGCGTTGTAGAACTCACTGGCGCCGAACATGTTTCCGTGGTCGGTCATTCCGATCGCCGGCATCTCCAGACGCTGCGCCTCGGCCAGCATCGGGGCGATCTTCGCCGCGCCATCGAGCATCGAGTACTCGGTGTGGTTGTGCAGGTGTACAAACGAAGATCCCATAGGTCCGCCAGTCTATGGCCGGGCACCGACCGAGCCGGGCGTGTCGCCGGGTGTGTCTTCCCGGCGGGCGTTTCGCGCGACAGCGGCCACCGCCGTGCACTACGTTGAAGTTCGCCTGAAGCGGAGGAGACACATACATGAGCGTGTACCGGGTGATCGACATCATCGGGACCAGCCCGTCGTCTTGGGAGAACGCCGCCGCCGAAGCGGTGCACCGCGCCAAGCAAACCATCGATGACATCCGCGTCGCCCAGGTCGTCGAGCAGGATCTCACCCTCGACGACAAGGGCGGGATCATCTACCGCACCAAACTGCGGATCTCGTTCAAGATCCGGCCGCCGAAATCGCCGCGCGACTCCGGCTGACCCCCCCGATGTCACGAAGCTTCGACGACCTGGTTACCGAGGCCGCCGCCGCTCCGGTCGACGGCTGGGAATTCTCCTGGCTCGACGGCCGCGCCACCGAGCAGCGTCCGTCCTGGGGCTACCAGCGTCAGCTGGCACGTCGGCTGTCGGGGGTGGCGGCCGCCGTCGACCTGCACACCGGTGGCGGCGAGGTGCTGGCCGGTATCGAGCGGTTCGGCACGTTCCCCCCGACCATGGCGGCCACCGAATCCTGGCCGCCGAATGCCAAACGCGCCACCGAGCTGCTGCATCCGCGCGGGGTCGTGGTGGTGACGGTGCCCGACCGGCCGCCGCTGCCGTTCGGCGACGAAGCCTTCGACCTGGTCAGCAGCCGGCACTCGCTGGAGACGTGGTGGTCCGAGATCGCCCGGGTACTGCGGCCCGGCGGCCTCTACTTCGCCCAGCAGATCGGGCCGGCGACGATGCTGGAACTCAGCGAGTTCTTTCTCGGACCGATGCCCGGCAAGGGCGCCCAATACGAGCCCGAGGCGGTGCGGGCCGGCGCGACGGCCGCCGGCATGGAAATTCTCGATCTGCGCCTCGAGCGGCTCCGCGCCGAGTTCTTCGACGTCGGCGCGGTGATCTACTTCCTGCGCAAAGTGATCTGGACGGTGCCCGACTTCGCCGTCGACGACCACCGTGACCGGCTGCGCGAGATGCATGAGCTCATCGAGTCCCGGGGCCCGTTCGTCGCGCACGCCACCCGGGTGCTGGTGGAGGCCAGGAAGAGCTGAGTCAGCGCCGCAGCACGTCCAGGGCGTGCTGCAGATCGGCCGGATACTCGCTGGTGATCTCGATGCGCCGGCCGTCGCCAGGGTGGGCGAAGGCCAGCGAGTGGGCATGCAGCCACTGGCGTTCCAGCCCGAGTTTTTTCGCCAGCGTGGGATCAGCGCCGTAGGTGAGGTCGCCGCAGCAGGGATGGCGCAGCGCGGCGAAATGCACCCGGATCTGGTGGGTGCGGCCGGTCTCCAGATGCACGTCAAGCAGGCTGGCCGCGACGAACGCCTCCAGCGTGTCGTAGTGGGTGATGCTGTGCCGGCCGTTGGCGGTGACGGTGAACTTCCAGTCGCGGCCATGGTGCCGGCCGATGGGTGCGTCGATGGTGCCGCTGGACGGATCCGGATGGCCCTGCACCAGTGCGTGATAGCGCTTTTCGACGGTGCGCGCCTTGAAGGCGCGTTTCAGCGCGGTGTAGGCCCGCTCGGAGATCGCCACCACCATGACCCCGGAGGTGCCGACGTCCAGCCGGTGCACGATGCCCTGGCGTTCGGGGACCCCGGAGGTGGTGATCCGGTAGCCGGCCGCCGCCAGCCCGCCCAGCACGGTGGGTCCGGTCCAGCCCACGGAGGCGTGGGCGGCCACCCCGGCGGGCTTGTCGACGGCGACGATGTCGGCGTCGGAGTACAGGATCGCCATGCCCTCGACCTCGGCCGGGGTGTTCTCCAACGGGGCCGGCGCCTCGGGCAGCCGCACGTGTAACCACGCCCCGGCGGCCAACCGGTCGGACTTTCCGGCGGGCGTCCCGTCCAGTTCGACGTCGCCGTTCTCGGCCAGCGTCGCGGCAACGGTCCGGGACAGCCCCAGCAGGCGGGCCAGCCCGGCGTCGACGCGCATGCCGGCCAGCCCCTCGGGCACCGGCATGGAGCGTTCAGTCACGACCGGCATCGTCGCGCCGGGCGTCGTCACCGGCGCGACGGCGGCCCACCGCGTCGAAGTCGAACCCGAACACCGAGAGGGTGACCAGCAGGATCGCACCGCCGACCACCGCGGGATCGGCGACGTTGAACACCGGCCACCAACCGATCGACAGGAAGTCGACGACGTGGCCCTGCAAGTGCCCGGGGGCCCGGAAGAACCGGTCCACCAGGTTGCCCAGTGCCCCGCCGAGGATCATGCCCAATCCGACCGCCCACCACGGCGACACCAGCCGGCGCGACATCCAGATGATGCCGAGCACCACCGAACTGGCGATCAGCGTCAGCACCCAGGTGTAGCTGGTGGCCATCGAGAACGCCGCTCCGGAGTTGCGCACCAGGGTCCAGGTGACGGTGTCGCCGATGATCGACACCGGTTGGCCAGGGGTCAGCAGCCTCACCGCGAGCACCTTGGTGATGACATCGACCAGCAGCACGACCGCGGCCACCGACAGCAGCAGGCCCAGCCGCCGGCGAGGAGCCGGCGCCGGCGCCGCTTCGGTGGCCGGCTCGGTCGAGTCGGTTGTCTCCTCAGTCACGCCCCCATCATCCCTTAACGCGGGTACGGCATGATCGCGGCATGGTGTCCAAGCGCCTCACGGTCATCACCACCGGCGGAACCATTGCCGCCAGCACCGACGACGGCGGGGTGCGCCGGCCCACCGTCCACGGCGCGGACCTGGTCGCCGGGGTCGGCACCGACTCCGCCGAGGTCACCGTGGTGGACCTGATGGCGCGCGACAGCTCGGAGCTGACCCCGGCCGACTGGGGCCGGATGCTGGCCGCGGTGCGGACCGGCGTCGACGGTGGCGCCGACGGGGTAGTCGTCACGCACGGCACCGACACCTGCGAAGAGACCGCGCTCTGGCTGGAGCTGGGCTACACCGGCGACGCCCCGGTCGTGCTGACCGGGGCGCAACGCAGCTCCGATGCCCCCGACGCCGACGGGCCGGGCAACCTGCGGGACGCGCTGCGGCTGGCCGCGGACCCCGCGGCCCGCGGACTGGGTGTGCTGGTGTGCTTCGCCGGGCAGGTGCTGGCCCCGCTCGGGCTGCACAAGACCACCACCACCGATCTGACCGGCTTCGGTGGCGCACGGGTGGGCACGGTGGCCGGCGATCGGGTGTCCTTGGCCGGCGACAAGATGCGCCCGCAGCTGCCGGTGACAGCCCCGCCCCGGGTCGACATCGTCGCGCTCTACGCCGGCGCGGACGCGGCGGCGCTGGACGCCTGCGTGGCCGCCGGCGCGCGCGGAGTTGTCCTGGAGGCGTTGGGTTCGGGCAACGCCGGAACTGCGGTGATCGACGGGGTGCGCCGGCACTGCCGCGACGGGGTGGCCGTCGCGGTGTCCAGCCGGGTGCCCGGCGCGCGGGTCGGGGCGGCCTACGGGCCGGGCCGTGCCCTGGTCGACGCCGGTGCGGTCATGGTGCCCCGGCTTCGCCCGCCGCAGGCCCGGGTGCTGCTGATGGCGGCGCTGTCCGCGGGCCTGCCGGTGGCCGACGCCGTCGACCGGTGGGGCTGACGCTGTCTTACCCGGTCTCGTCCGGGACGGCCGGGTAGTCGGGCCAGTCCAGGCTGGCGACCGGATCGGCGGGGGCGATCCCGGGCTCGTCGACGGCGAAGGTCCGCACCGGGCCCGGGCCGGAGCTGCGGGTCTCGAACCGCACCGTCACCACCCCGTGGCCGGAGCCCTGCACCCAGCCGTGCCCCAGCTCGACGTGGGCGACGTCATCGCCGACCCGCCACGACGCCGCGATCGGCGGTGAAACCGGCTGCGGCGCCGACGTTTCGGGTGAATCAGCGGTGGCCTCCGGGAAGGCCAGCTCCGGGAACAGCGATTCCTGACGGACATCGGTCAGCCCGGAGAATCCCACCCCGAGCAGCCGGATCGGGCCGATCTGGGCCGGGTCCAGCAGCAGCCGGCCGGCCGCGGCCATCAGCGCGGCGGCGTCGGTGGTGGCATAGGGCAGCGTCGCCGAGCGGGTCAGCACGCTCATGTCGGCCTTCTTGAGTTTCACCGTCACCGTGCGGGCACCCCGTCCGTCGCGCAGCAGCCTGCGGTAGGCGTGTTCGCCGATCGGGCCGACCTCGGCCCGCAGCTGCTCCAGCGTGGTCAGATCGGTGGCAAAGGTGGATTCGGCGCTGATCTGTTTGGCCTCGGCACGTTCGGCGACCGGACGGTCGTCGATCCCGCGGGCCAGCCGGTGCAGCGCGGGCCCGATCGTGGCGCCCAGGATGTCGGCGACCTCGCTGTCGGTCAGCGCGGCGAACGCGCCGATGGTGGTGATGCCCAGCCGGTGCAGCTTCTCCTCGGCCACCGGACCGATACCCCACAGCCGGCGCACCGGCAGCCCGTCCAGCAGCAGTCGTTCCTCGGCGCGGCTGACGACCCGCACCCCATCCGGTTTGGCCAGATCCGAGGCGATTTTGGCGATCTGCTTGCCCGAGCCCGCCCCCACCGACGCCACCAGGCCGGTCTCGTCGCGCACCCGGCGGCGCAGCCGCTCACAGAACCGGTGCACGTCTTCGCTGCCGGCGCCGGACAACTCGGCCGGTTCGCCGAACGCCTCGTCGAAGGACAGTTGCTCGACGACCGGGATCACCGCGCGCACGGTCTCGAACACCCGGCGGCTGGCCACCGCGTACACCGCCCCGCGCGGCGGCAGCACCACCGCGGCGGCGCCCACCAGTCGGCGCGCCTGATGCATCGGCATCGCCGAACGCGCCCCGAACACCCGCGACTCGTAGCTGGCGCCGGCCACCACGCCGCGGCCGCCCAGTCCGCCGACCAGTACCGGGCGACCGCGCAGCGTCGGGCGGGTCAGTTGCTCGACGGAGGCGAAGAAGGCGTCCATGTCCAAGTGCAGGACCCACCGGGCGTCCACAGTCGCCGATCCTATGGGCCGGCGGCGGGCGATCGGGCTAGCGTTTGTTTCATGGCGATGAATCTGGTCCACCGACTGTGTTGCAGTTCGCGGTATTGGGCGCGCAATGTCGAGCACAAGTTGTTGCCGTGGGCGCTCGCCGGTGTGGAACTCGGCGAGAACACCCTGGAGATCGGCCCGGGTTACGGCGCCAACCTGCGGTGCCTGGTGGGTATGGCGCCGCAGCTGACCGCCGTCGAGATCGATCCGCCGATGGCGCAGCGCCTGCAGGCCGAATACGGTTCGCGGGCGCGCGTCATCAACGGGGACGGCACCGACACCGGCCTGTCCGGCGACACCTTCAGCTCAGTGGTGTGCTTCACCATGCTGCATCATGTGCCGACACCTGCGTTACAGGATCGGTTGTTCGACGAGGCGTTTCGCGTGCTCAAGCCGGGTGGCATGTTCGCCGGCAGCGACGGCGTGCACTCTACGACGTTCCGCCTCTTGCATATTCGTGACACCTACAACCCGGTTTCACCCGATACGCTGCCGGAGCGGTTGCGCCGCAGCGGGTTCGGCGATGTCGAGGTGTCGACCGCCGGCGGACGTCAACGCTGGCGCGCGGTCAAGCCCTGACCGGGGATCATTTGGCCGACTTGGCCGGTGCGAGTTGCTGCGGGCAATAGGTTTTGGCGGCGATCGCCGCGAACTGGGCGGCGCCGTTGATGGTCAGGGCCGGATTTGCCTCGCGCAGGTCGGTGAGCAGTTCGAGGCCGGTTTCGCCGTTGGCCACAAGTCCACAGACCGCCTGGCCGGCCGCGACGGCCTGCGCCGGGTCATCGAAGGTGATACCCACCTGGTGCAGCGACGTGATGAACTCGGTCGGATCAACGGCGCTCGCCTCGACGACACCGGGTTCGGCGTGCGCCGGTGCGGCGAGAACGAGCGCGGTCAGTGCTACCAACGGGGCGAACAAGACTCGCATTGCAGACCTTCTAAAGATGGGAGTGTCGGGTCAGCCGAGCGCGGATTGCGATCCGGTGGGCACCACCTCGTCCTCGGCGCAGACGTGCACCGCGTGGATCCCGGGCTTCAGTGACAGCTTGGCCACCAGATCGTCGAGCCCGGCTTCATCGACGTTCCAATGCTGAACGACGTCCGGCGTCTGTTGCAGCTGCGCAATGACCTGATCGAGTTTGACCGGAGCGTCGCGGTTCTTGGTGTTGGCCGCGACGACCCGCACACCCGGCGTGGCCACCCGCGCGGCAGGGCCGCCCAGTGCGCCTCCAGTCAAGCTGCCCAGCGCCGCCGGGCTGAGCAGTCCCCCGAGCTGCGCCGCCGGGGCTGCTCCCATGGCGGTGTTCGGCAAGGCGACGGAGGCCAACTTGATCGCCGGGGCAGCGGTGGCCCAACCCGGGGGTACCGACAAGGCTCCCACCGTCGAGGCGCTGCCGGCACTGGCCGAGGCGGCGGTGGCCAGCCCCCCGGCCAGACCCGGGGCCGGGCCGGCTGCCAGTCCGGAGCTCATCAGCCCACCACCCAGCGCGGATTTGGGGATCGCCGGCGGACTCGGCAGCTTGTGGAAGAGCCTGACCTGGGTCATGCCCAGGTTGGTGGTGCCGCCCACGGCGTTGGTCCAGGTGGCCTCCGACCCGATCGAGGACTGGAAGTTCCAGAACGACTCGTACAACCCGGCCATGTCGGTGTCCCCGGTGACGGCGCCCACCGCGTTCTGTGCCCCGTCTTGCGAGGGGGCCGTGGCGATGGCCTGCCCCAGCTTGGCGAGCGTCGACTGGGCGGTGGACTGCGCCGAGGCCCGCGCCGCTTCGGCGGTCGCGGCGGCCTGGCCGGTGTTGTCGTTGGTGGTCCGCGGCGGTGCGGTGAACGCCGTCAGCTGGGTGGCGGCCTGCGACGCCGTTGCGTAGCCGACCATGGCCGCGACGTCTTGCGCCCACATCTGGGCGTATTGCGCTTCGGTGGTGGCGATGGCGGCACTGTTCTGGCCCAGGATGTTGGCGGCGACCAGCGATGCGAGCTCGCTGCGGTTGGCGACGATCACCGGGGGTGGAACGACGCCGGCGAAGGCGGACTCGTAGGCAGCGGCCGCGGCCGTGGCCTGGCCGGCAGTCTCCTCGGCCTGGGTGGCCGTCGTCGTCAGCCACGTCACGTACGGCGCGGCCGCGGCCGCCATGGCTGCTGCCGCCGCACCCTGCCACCCGCCGCTGAGCCCGGCGAGCACCGCAGCGTAGGAGGACGCAGTGGCGTGCAGCTCGGTGGCCAGTCCCGACCAGGCCGAGGCCGCGCTCAGCAGGGGCGCAGCGCCCGGACCCGAATAGATCAGGCCGGAGATGATCTCCGGCGGCTGCGCCGCGAAGCTCTGAAAGGCCATGTGCCGCAACTCCTTCAGCTACTTCTGGATCGGCGGGATGACGATGATGGTCGCGGTCGTGGCGATATCAGGGCCCGCCGCCGCGGCATTGGTGACGTGCGTGACAGCGCCGATGGTGCGGGTGGAGGCCACACCCACGGCATGACCGACGGGCGCACTGAGGGCCCGGCCCGCCAGACTTGACGCCGCCATCTGCCCGAACATGGCATTCTCACCGTTGACGGCCATCGCCGGAGCCGCGTCGAGCGCGGATTTCGACAACAGCGACGCAACGGTCTGCACGTTGGGAGTCACCCCCGGAGCGGCCGATGCCCAGCTCGCCGGTACCGACAGCGACCCGACCATGCCCGCTCGGCCAATCGCCGCCGAGGCCGCGGGTACGCTCGCCGGGTTCACCGCCGCCCCGCCGCTCAGCAGCTCGCTTGCCAACAGCGGCGACAACGCTCCCGTGATGGGCTTGGGGTTGAAGAACGATCCCAGGCTCTGCGCACCGTTGTTCATGCTCACCAGGCTCGAGCTGACCTGCCACCAGTTCTTGAACAGCCGCAGGATTCCCAGCGGTGAGTAGGGGCCGTCGACGACCTTGATGAAGTTGGTGATGCTGTCCATGCCGTTCTGCAGGCCCGATGTCGCCTGCGTGGCTGCGGCGGCCAGCGAGGTCGGGTTCGTCGTCAAGGTTTGCAGGGTGCTCGGCACCTGCGACATCAGCTGGGACAGCGCCGACTGCATATTGGATCGGGCCGAGTCCTGCGTCGCGTTGGCCACCGCCGCCAACTGATCGCGCTGTCCACTGGGATCGGTGGTCTCCGGCGGTACGGCAAAAGGGGTCAACTGGGTGGCGGCCGCCGAGGAGCCGGCGTAGGCGTACATCGCGGCCGCGTCCTGAGCCCACAGCTGTGCGTAGTGCGCCTCGGTGGCCGCAATCGCCGGCGAGTTCTGCCCGAGGAAATTGGTAGCGACCAGCGATGCGAGCAGTGCCCGATTGGCCGCGACCACCGGCGGCGGAACAGTGGCGCCGAAGGCCAGCTCGTAGGCACCTGCTGCCGCTCGGGCTTGAAGCGCAGCCTGTTCCGCCTGCGCCGCCGTCGCCCTCATCCACTGCTCATACGGCGCTGCCGCAGCCGCCATCGCGCCCGACGAAGGTCCATGCCAGGCCGAACTCGCAAGGTCGGCGACGACAGCGGCGTAGACCGCGGCGGTGGTGTGCAGCTCGTTGGCCAGCGCATCCCAGGCGGCCGCAGCGGCCAGCATGGGAGCCGAACCCGGCCCAGAATAGATTCTGGCGGAGTTGATTTCCGGCGGGAGTGCACCGAAATCCATAGTGCTCCTTCGCTCGGGGTCAGTTGCGCTCACGGTGATGAGATCAGAAGGTTAGCCAGCGCCAGGCCGGTAGGCGGGCTGACTAAACCGCCGCTGCACACCGGTCACGGTATGGTTCCGAGGTACTCGGTCCGGCGGACAACGAACTGCCCACCAGGGGCTCTCCAACCCCGTGAGCAGCGCAAACACCAAGCGGCGCCGACCGCCCCCGGGCGTGTACCGACCGCTGCGGGGCGCTCACCGGCCGGCGGTCAGCAAAAGAATCTGGCTGCAAGAAACTCGCGCCGCCGCGGAGGCCGTGCCCTGCTCAGGCCTTGGTAATCGTCACCCGCACACCGTCACCGATCTCGGCGGCGTCCGGCCCAGGCTCGCCGAATTCGAATGCGGTGGCCAGGATCTCACCGGCGATCAGTTCGGCGTGGGCCTGTGCCCAGTCCAGCCGCGGGTCGGGCACCGACATCACCACGGTGATCCGGTCGGAGACCTGCAGGCCGATGTTCTTGCGTAGTTCCTGCAGTTCGCGGATGCGGTCCTTGGCCCAGCCCTCGGCTTCGAGTTCCTCGGTCACCGTGCCGTCGAGCACCACCAGCCCGGCGCCGTCGGGCAGCGCCACGGTGAATTCGGGATCGGCGGCCACCAGCTTCGCGGTGTACTCACCGTCGCGCAGCACCACCGGCCCGGCGCTCAGCGTGCCGTCCGGGTTGACCACGCCCTGCCCCGCCTTGACGGCTTTGATCGCGGCCTGCACATCCTTGCCCAGCCGCGGACCGGCCACCTTGGCGTTGACCGCCAGGTCGAAGCGGCCGTAGCGGTCGATGTCCTCGGTCAGCTCGACGGCCTTGACGTTGAGCTCGTCGGCGATCAGCCCGGAGAACGGCGCCAGCTGCTGCGGATCCTCAACGGCGACGGTGAGTTTGGGCAGCGGCAGCCGCACCCGCAGCTGGTGCGACTTACGCAACGAGGACGCGGCCGAACACACGTCGCGCACCTGATCCATCGCCTCGACCAGCTGCGAATCGCGCGGCAGGTCGCCGGCCTCGGGCCAGTCGGTCAGGTGCACCGACCGGTGCCCGGTCAGCGAGCGCCAGATCTTCTCGGTGGTCAGCGGCAGCAGTGGTGCTGCCAGCCGGCAGGTGACCTCCAGCACGGTGTGCAGCGTGTCGATGGCGTTCGGGTCCTCGTCCCAGAACCGTTGCCGGGAGCGTCGCACGTACCAGTTGGTCAGCGCCTCGGTGAACTGGCGCAGTTCCTCACACGCCCCGGAGATGTCGCAGCCGTCCAGCGCGGCGGTCAGGTCGTCGCGCAGCGCTGCCAGCTTCGCCAGGATGTAGCGGTCGAGCACGTGTGGTGAATCGGTGCGCCATACACCGGATTCGGGCGCGTAGAGGGCCAGGAAACTGTAGGCGTTGGACAGCGGCAGCATCACCTGGCGCACCCCCTCGCGGATGCCCGGTTCGGTGACGATCAGGTTGCCGCCCCGCAGGATCGGCGAGGCCATCAGGAACCAGCGCATGGCGTCGGAGCCGTCGCGGTCGAACACCTCGTTGACATCGGGATAGTTGCGCAGCGACTTGCTCATCTTCTGCCCGTCGGAGCCCAAGACAATGCCGTGTGCCACACAGGTTTTGAACGCCGGCCGGTCGAACAGCGCGGTGGCCAGCACGTGCAGGGTGTAGAACCAGCCGCGGGTCTGCCCGATGTACTCGACGATGAAGTCACCTGGGTAATGCGAATCGAACCAGTCGGAGTTCTCGAACGGGTAATGCACCTGGGCATAGGGCATCGACCCAGAGTCGAACCACACGTCGAGCACGTCGGGGATGCGTCGCATCGTCGATCGGCCGGTCGGGTCGTCGGGGTTGGGCCGGGTCAACTCGTCGATGTAGGGCCGGTGCAGGTTATCGGGTCGCACCCCGAAATCGCGTTCCAACTCATCGAGGCTGCCGTAGACGTCGATCCGGGGGTAGGCCGGGTCGTCGGATTTCCAGACCGGGATCGGCGTGCCCCAGTACCGGTTTCGGGAGATCGACCAGTCGCGCGCGCCGCGGAGCCAGTTGCCGAAGATCCCGTCCTTGACGTGCTCGGGATACCAGCTGATCTGCTCGTTGAGCTCGACCATGCGGTCCCGGAACTCCGTGACGCGCACGAACCACGACGAGACCGCCTTGTAGATCAGCGGATTGCGGCACCGCCAGCAGTGCGGGTAGGAGTGCTCGTAGGTTTCGTGGCGGACCAGCACCGCGCCATTGGGGGCGGCAGGGCCCGCGCCCGCTTTCAGGTCGGCGATGATCGCCTTGTTCGCGTCGAAGACGTGCTGTCCGGCGTAGTCGGCGACGCTGGAGTCGAAGCGGCCCTTGGCGTCGACCGGGGTGACCGGGGCGATCCCGGCGGCGTCGGTGGTGTTCTTGTCGTCTTCGCCGTAGGCCGGCGCGAGATGCACGATGCCGGTGCCGCCGTCGGTCGACACGAAGTCGGCGGCCAGCACCCGGAATGCGCCTGCCGCCGCCATGAAATACGGGAATGGCGGCAGGTAGTGCAACCCGATCAGCTCCGAACCGCGGTAGCTGCCCAACAGCTGGGGCTCTTCCCCGAATTCGCGCGCGTAGGCGCCGAGCCGCGCCTCGGCGAGCAGGTACCGGCGGTCCCCGACCGCTACCTGCACATAGGTCACCTCCGGGTTGACCGCCACCGCCAGGTTGGCCGGCAGTGTCCAGGGCGTGGTGGTCCACACCAGCAGGTGGGCACCGGCCAGCTCCGCGACCGGTCCCCCGTCGGCCACCCGGAACCCGACGGTCAGCGCCGGGTCCTGCCGACTCTGGTAGACGTCGTCGTCCATCCGCAGTTCGTGGTTGGACAGCGGCGTCTCGTCGCGCCAGCAGTACGGCAGCACGCGATAACCCTCGTAGGCCAGGCCCTTGTCCCACAGCTGTTTGAACGCCCACAGCACCGATTCCATGAACGGCAGGTCGAGGGTCTTGTAGTCATTGTCGAAGTCGACCCAGCGGGCCTGCCGGGTGACGTAGTCCTGCCATTCGGCGGTGTAGCGCAGCACCGATTCCCGGCAGGCTTCGTTAAACGCGGCGATGCCCATCGCGTCGATCTGCGACTTGTCGGTGATGCCGAGCTGGCGCTCGACCTCGAGTTCGGCGGGCAACCCGTGGGTGTCCCAGCCGAACCGGCGTTCCACCTTGTAGCCGCGCATGGTGCGATACCGCGGCACGATGTCCTTGACGTAGCCGGTGAGCAGGTGCCCGTAGTGCGGCAGCCCGTTGGCGAACGGCGGGCCGTCGTAGAACACGTATTCCTCGGCGCCGTCGCGGCGGGCGATGCTGGCCCGGAAGGTGTCGTCGGCCGCCCAGTAGTCGAGGACCTCGATTTCAGCCGCCGGGAAGTCGGGGGCACCGGCGGCCGGCTTCGGATAGCTGCGTTGACTCATGCTGTGTCGCCTCCAAGCGCCCGGCCCGGGGACGACGCCGCGCGGGTTGCGCGAGCACCGCGGTACCACCCCGCTTGCCGCGCTGCCGGCGCGACCGCTCCACAAGGCTGTGACGGGCCGACCCGTTCGGTTCTAGTGAGGCCCGGCTGTCATGCGTCGGGCCCGTTCCTCCGAAGGCTCCCCGGTGATGGCCGGATCATTGCCGATGAGCCGATTGTACGGAGCGCCGCCTCGGCACGGCCCTCGGGCTCCTAGACTTTGCATCGTGGCATTCAGCGCGTCACATGCCCGCGACGTGGCGCTGCCCCTGGCGCAGGCGGCCTACACCGTGATGTCCGGTGCTGTGCCAGCCCTGCCGCCCGGATTCGTTCAAACCGCCCTGATCGAAGCAGACCACGCCCAGTTGGCCGCGCTGCCCGACCAGCACCCGGCGAACGCGATGGCCAAAGACACCAACATCTTCGGACTCATGGGGCACGACGCGGCGACCCGCACCGCCTACCTGTCGTTTCGCGGCAGCTCCGATGTGGCGGACTGGATCGCCGACTTCGACTTCCTCCCGGCGCCCTACCTGCCGGTCGTGGGCTTCGGTCAGGTACACGCCGGGTTCCAAGACATCTACGGTTGCATCCGCGCCAGCATCGCCGCCAACCTGGACGCGGCGACTCGCGGCTGCGAGAACATCCTCGTCACCGGGCACAGTCTCGGTGCGGCGCTCGCCGTTCTGGCCGCGCCGGATATCGCCCGCATCAGGCTCGCCGGGCCGGCACGCACCATCGAGCCGCGGCTGACCACGTTCGGCGGCCCACGGGTGGGGCTGCCCGACTTCGCGGCCGCCTTCAACGCGGCCATCGAATGCTGCTACCGGGTGGTGAACTTTCTCGACATCGTGCCGCTGCTGCCGCCGTCACCGTATGTGCACGTCGGCGCCGAGATCGCGGTGGACAGCGGCGGGGCCATCGACATCGGCTGGCGGCACAGCCTGGCCGGCTATCACGCCGGGCTCGCAGCCCTGCCGGCGCAACCGTGAGCCGGCCGCCGGCGGCTAGTTC
Organism: Mycobacterium sp. pW045; assembly: GCF_041287085.1. Lineage (NCBI taxonomy): Bacteria > Bacillati > Actinomycetota > Actinomycetes > Mycobacteriales > Mycobacteriaceae > Mycobacterium > Mycobacterium sp. pW045. The sequence continues at coordinate 278,764 of NZ_JBGGKU010000002.1, forward strand.
GCCTCCAGGCACTCCCAGCTGTCGGGCAGCAAGCCGGTCTCGATGAACTCGGTCACCGCTGCCACGTGCTGGGGTTCCAGCCTGCTGTCGGCGGCGCGGTAGACGACCTGCTCTTCCTTGGAGTTATGCACCGCAAGCTGATCGAGCAGCAGCCGGGCGACCGCCATCAGCGCCGCGGTGTCGCCCTCGGGCAGCAGTCCGACCAGTGCGTCCATCGTGCGCCAGATCTCGCCGTGCTCGGTCATCATGACCGCAACCGGCATCGCCATGCCGGCCTGCCGGATCGGCGGGAACAGGATCCGCTCCTCGAGGTAGATGTGCTTGCGCAGCCCTTCCAGAGCCGCGCTCAGGCCGGCGGCGTCCACCCGGCCGTCGCGAAGATCGATCAGGAAGGCTTCGAGACCGGCGTCGATCAGCTGGTGCTCACGCTCCAGGGCGGCCGACACCGGCACGCGAGCTTTCTCCGGGGGCATTGCGGTCTCCTTAGCACTCCTACACGGCGGCCTTCGCACAAACCCAGCCGTCGGGCATCCGGCCGGATTCGAGGAAGTCGGCAACCTCGGCGGCCTGCTCCGGGGCCAGGCCGGTGTCGGCGGCCGGATAGATCACCGGCTCCTCCACCTTGTTGTGGTCGGCCAGTAGAGTCAACAGCCGTTGGCAGGCCTCCCGCAACGCCTCATGGTCGGCGGCATCGCCCGGTCCGGCCGCCAGGTCGTCGAGTGCATCCATGGTGCGCCAGATCTCACCGTGGCCGCGGATCATCCCGAACACCGACATCATCTGCGCGCCCTTGCTGATCGGCGGGAACAGCAACTGTTCCTCCAGGTAGATGTGGCGACGCAGTGCGGCCAGTGTGCCGCGCAGGGCGTCGGCGTCCACGCTGCCGGCATCCAGCTTCACCAGGAAGTTCGCGAGCCCGGCGTCGACTTCCTGGTGTTCACGTTCGAGTGCGATCGAAAGCGTTGCGGGGGACATGATTTTATTCAATCCCCTCAGGCCAGCTGTGCGTCGACGCTGACCTTGGCGCCGGCGAACAGTCGCGACACCGGGCACAGCGCGGCGGCGGCGTCGACGATCTGGGCGAAGCCGGCGGCGTCCAGGCCGGCGACCTCGGCGCGAACCGTCAGCTTCGACGTAGTGATGGTGGGCAGCCCGTCGACCTCGTCGAGGGTGACCGTCGAGGTGACGTCGAGTTGCTGCGGCGGTGTGTCGTTCTCACCGAGCTTCAGCGACAACGCCATGGCGAAACATGACGAGTGGGCGGCGGCGGCCAGTTCCTCCGGGCTGGTCTTTCCGCCCGGCTGCTCGGTGCGGGCCGCCCAGGTCACCGGCAGCCCGTCGAGCGCACCGCTGCTGCCGTTTTCCAAGGCGCCCGCCCCGGTCGCCAGCGGTCCTTTCCAGCTGGTCTGCACGCTCCGATCCGCGATGCTCATCCGCCGCCTCCTCTTCCGGTGCGGACGCCGCCCCGAACCGAGCCGGACCCGCCTTAATTTTTACAATCAGGACTTGTCTAAATCTAGTCCATGGGGCGGGGTGCTGGCCAGCGTCGGATCGGCAGCTCAGTGCTCGGCTTCGTCCTCCGGCGGCGGGGTGGCCGCCAGCACCTCGGTGGCCCGGTCGTCGGTCGGTTCGGCCGGTGGCGCCGACAGTTCCGGGAACGCGGTGGCCACCATGTCCTCGAACGTCCACTCGTGCGTGTCGGACGGGTCGGCCGTCGGCGCGGTGCCGGCCACAGCCGGTGCGGCATCCGCTGCGGCCGCGGCGGATTCGCCCGCCGGCGCCGCCGCAGCCCCCGCCAGGACCGGCGCCACCGCACGCGGTGCGCGCGGCGGATGCTCCCGCACGTTCAGCGGCCACCAGAACCACCGGCCGAGCAGCGCCGCCATCGACGGCATCATGAAGGAGCGGACGATCAGGGTGTCGAACAGCAGGCCGAGCCCGATCGTGGTGCCCACCTGGCCCACCACCCGCAGGTCACTGACGAGCATGGAGGCCATGGTGAAGGCGAACACCAGCCCGGCGGCCGTGACCACCTTTCCGGTGCCCCCCATCGCCCGGATGATGCCGGTCTTGATTCCGGCGGCGAGCTCCTCCCTGAATCGGGCGACCAGCAACAGGTTGTAGTCACAGCCCACCGCCAGCAGGACGATCACCGACATCACCATCACCAGCCAGTGCAGGTGGATGCCGAAGATGTACTGCCAGACCAATACCGACAGCCCGACCGACGCCCCCAGCGAGGCCAGCACCGTACCGACGATCACCAGCGAGGCGATGAAACTCCGCGTGATCAGCAACATGATGATGAAAATGATTGCCAGCGCCGTGATCCCGGCGATCAACAGGTCATAGTCGGCGATACCCTGCAGGTCGTTGAAGAGCGCGGCGGTACCGGCGACGTAGACCTGGGCAGTCGACAACGGCGTCCCCTTGAGGGACTCGGTGGCGGCCTTCTTGATCAGGTTCACCCGCGCCATGCCTTCCGGGGTCGCCGGGTAGCCGTCGTGGGTGATGAAGAACCGCGCGGCGTGGCCGTCCGGCGACAGGAAGAGCTGGATCACCCGCTTGAAGTCGGGATTGTCGAACGCCTCCCGGGGCAGATAAAACGAGTCGTCGCTCTTCGCCGCATCGAAGTCCTGGCCCATCGCGGCCGAATCCCCGCCGACCTCCTCGACCTGCGCGATCATTCCGGACATCGTGCTGTGCAGGGTCAGCATCATGGTCTGCAGGCTGCGCAGCGCGGCGATCTGCGCCGGCATCATCTCCAGCAGCTGCGGCGTCACCACGTCGACGTTGTTCATCACCGGCGCCAATTCGTTGAGCTTGTCGGTGAGCTGGGTCGCGCCGTCCATCGAGGCGTACGCCGACCGCAGTGACAGGCAGGTTGGGTCCCCGCGGCAGTCGTTCGTGTCGACCGTTTCGCGCAGCAATTTGGAGTTCTGGTTGAAATCGGCCATGTGGCTGCGCATCTGCTGGGCCAGGTCCATCGCCTCTTGCGAAACCCCGGTCGCTTCGTGGGTATTGGTGCCCAGTTGCTGCATGAGCCCGTACATCCGTTGCAGCGACGCGATGGTGCCCTCCAGGTCGTCGGCCTGCTTGCGCATGTCGGCGACCCGGCTCTTCATGAAGTCCAGGTTCTGCATCTGGCCGGCGCTTTGGATGCTGAGCAGGAACGGGATCGAGGTATGCCCCAGCGGAGTCCCCTCCGGCCGGGTCACCCCCTGCACCAGCGCGACGCCCTCGACCGCAAACACACTCTTGGCCAGCTTGTTGAGCACCAGGAAGTCCGCCGAGTTGCGCATGTCGTGATCGGATTCGACCAGGAGCACCTCCGGCAGCAGGCGAGACTCCGGGAAGTGCCGCGACGCGGCGGCCCAGCCGAGGTTGGCCGGGGTGTCCTTGGGAATGAACGACGGGTCCTTGTAGCTCACCTGGTAACCCGGCAGCGCCAGCAGACCGATGAGTGCGACCGCGCAGGCGGCCACGAAGATCGGGCCGGGCCACCGCACGATCGCCGTACCCACCTTGCGCCAGCCGCGATCCGACATCTTGCGCCGGGGTTCCAGCAAGCCGTAGCCACTGGCGACCGTGAGCACCGCGGGGACCAGGGTCAGCGCGATCGCCACCGCGACCAGCATGCCGACCGCACACGGGACACCCATCGTCTGAAAGACCGGCAACCGGGTGAAGCTCAGACAGAACGTAGCGCCCGCGATCGTCAAACCCGATGCCAGCACCACATGGGCGACCCCGCGGTACGTGGTGAAATACGCCGCCTCCAGATCCTCGCCGGCATGCCGGGCCTCGTGGTAGCGGCCGATGAAGAAGATGCCGTAGTCGGTACCCGCGGCGATCGCCAGCGTCACCAGGATGTTGATCGCGAACGTCGACAGCCCGATCAGCCCGACATGGCCGAGGAACGCGACTATGCCGCGCGCGGCCGCCAGTTCGATCCCGACCACGGCCAACAACAGTGCGACGGTGCTGAACGAGCGATACAGCAGCAACAGCATCAGCGAGATCACCGACACGGTGGCCACCAGGATCTTCAGCACCGCGCGGTCGCCGCTGGTGTTCATGTCGGTGACCATCGGCGCCGGGCCGGTGACGTAGGCGCGCACCCCCGGCGGGGCGGGTGTGCGGTTCACGATGTCGCGGACCGCCTCGACGGAGTCGTTCGCCAGCGCCTCGCCCTGGTTGCCGGCGAGGTTCAGCTGCACCAGCGCGGCCTTACCGTCGGCGCTTTGGGCGCCGCCCGCGGTGAGCGGGTCGCCCCAGAAGTCCTGGATGTGCTGGACGTGCGTGGTGTCCGCGTTGAGCTGGGCGATCAGCTCGTTGTAGTAGTGGTGGGCGGCATCACCGAGCGGTTCCTCGCCTTCGAGGACGATCATCGCCGCACTGTCGGTGTCCGACTCCTGGAACACGTGTCCCAGCCGCGCCATCGCCTGGATCGACGGCGCGTCCTTGGCGCTCAACGACACCGGATGGTCCTTGGCGACCTGCTCCAACTGCGGGACCGCGATGCTCACCAGCGCCGTGATGGCCACCCAGCCCAGGATTATCGGCCACGCGAACCTACGGACGAACCCTGCCGCGGACGACCGGCCAAGGCCCAGGTGGTGTGTCTTCGTCACTTTCCAGGGCCCTCCCCTGACGATTTACCCCAAGCGATCACTTTAACCCCCAGTTCAGGACCGCGGCGAAGGAAACTACCCGATCAGGTAGTCCGACAGCGGGAAGTGGTCCTGCTCCTTCACCGCGCTGCGCACCGAGGTCGGCCGGAACAGCGGGGCCTCGCCGGTGTTGTGGTTGAACCAATAGGAGTTCGACGTCGCGCAATTGCCGCGATGGAACACCGAACTGTCGAGCAGGCCCATCATCCGCTCGTAGAACCGGGTGTTGGCCGCTTCGGTGACCTCGAAGGTACGGGCCTCGAGCCGCTGCAGCTCGCCGAACAACCGGTTCATGTGCCGCATCTGGTACTCGACGGTGTTGAACCAGGACAAGCCCACCCAGGCGAACGGACTGGCCATGTGGATGAAGTTGGGGAACTGCGGCGCCGTCATGCCCTGGTAGGCCTGAAAACGCGTCTCCCGCCACCACTTGCCCAGGTTGCGCCCGCCGCGACCGACCACCTCGATCGCGGGCAGATTGCCATCCCACACGTCGTAACCGGTCGCCAGCACCAGGGTGTCGACGTCGCGCTTGGTGCCGTCGGCCGAAACGATGCCGTCCGGCTCGATCCGCTCGATACCGGCCGTCTCCAGGTGCACGTTCGGTTTGGTGAACGTCGGGTAGTAGTCGTTGGAGATCGACGGACGCTTGCAGCCGAAGTCGAAGTCGGGGCTCATCTTGCGGGCCAGCTCGCGGTCGCGCACCGACATCAGCCGATGCAGGGCGGACTGGGCGGCCATCGCCTTGTTGAGAAACTTGAAGCGCCGGTAACGCCACATCGTCAAGACCATCATGAAGTCGGTGACGTTATCGGTGACCCAGCGCACGATGCGCTGGGTGAAGGGCACCCGGGCGAACATCCGCTGGACGACCGGGGGGAACACCACGTCAGACTTGGGGGTCACCAGGATCGGGGTCCGTTGGTACACGGTCAGATCGGCGACTTCTTTGGCCAGTTCAGGGATGACCTGGATACCGGTGGAGCCGGTTCCGATCACCGCAGCACGACGTCCGGCCATCGGGTAGTCGTGATCCCAGGCGGCGGTGTGGATGATCTTCCCGGCGAACGTGTCGATGCCGGGGATGTCGGGGATCTTCGGCTGGCACAGAAAACCGGTGGCGACGATGAGGAACTGTGCCGTCAGGGTTTCGCCACCGGCCAGCGCCACCCGCCACGCCTGGCTCTCCTCGTCCCACTGGGCACCGTCGACGCACGCGTTGAAGCGCATGTAGCGGCGGACGTCGTATTTGTCCGCGACATGCTCCGCGTAGGCCCGGACCTCGTTGCCCGGGGCGAAAAGGCGTGACCAGTACGGGTTCGGCTCGAACCAGTAGGAATAGGTGGTCGAGGGCTGGTCGACAGACAGGCCCGGGTAGTGGTTGACCCGCCACGTTCCGCCCAGGCCGTCCTCGCGATCGAGGATCAGGATGTTGTCGTAACCCAGCCGGCCCAGTTGGATCGCCGCGCCGATTCCACCGAAGCCCGCACCCACGATGATGGCCTGGTAGTGCTGGTATTGCTGGGTCCCCATAAGCAGAACACGCTACCGCAACCGCATGACCTGCCGCTGTGCGCGCAGGTCCGGTTGGCCTGCGGGAGATGCCGACCGAAGGTAAAGTAATGGCTGCTGCGCGATCGCGAGATGGCGGCAATCACACCACAACACCGTGACTTATCTTAGTGATTTGCCAGACTCGACGGTAGGCTTCGGCCCAGTCGCGCAGTGTTCAAGCGCATGACGCCAAGGACGGGAGAGGTCGCTCATGCCGATCTGGATCGACATCGCCGGACCGCTTGTCGGTCTGCTGATCGCTGGTTCGGCATTCGTACTCGTCGTGCGAGCCTTGGGCCGGTACCGCCGCAACATGGATGTCACCGACGACGCCCAGTACATGGCAACGCTGCGGAGCCTGTCCGAAAGCTCGGTACGCCGCCGCTTCGATCCGTTCACCGACATCGAGTGGGACGCGCCCGAGTATGCGATCACGCCCGATGACCCGCGCTGGGTGCTGAAGGACGACCCGCTGGCTCGCACCAGCTGGTATCGCAGCCAGCCGCTGAGCAAGCAGATCGAGATCGGCATGTGGCGGCAGGCCAACATCGCCAAGGTCACGCTGCAGTTCGAGAGCATGCTGATCCGCGGTCTGGTCCAATACAGCTCGCGGGTGCCCAACGGCTCTCCCGAACACCGCTACTGCCTGCACGAGTCGGTTGAAGAGTGCAACCACGTGCTGATGTTCCAGGAGTTGGTGAACCGCATCGGGTTCGACGTACCCGGGATGCAGTGGTGGATGCGCTGGCTGTCGCCGCTGATGCCGCTGTACGCCGGACCTTTCCCGAATGTGTTCTTCTTCGGTGTGCTGGCCGGCGAGGTGCCGGTCGACGTGCTGCAGACCAACGCGCTGCGCGAGGCCGGCTCCGGGCATCCGGTCGTGGAGAAGGTGATGTCCATCCACGTCGCCGAGGAGGCCCGGCATATCTCGTTCGCCGACGCGTATCTGCGCAAACGCGTCCCGAAGGTGTGGCGGATCAACCGGCTATGGATGTCGTTGTACGTGCCGTTCGTCATGCGCTTGCTGGCCAAGCCGATGGTGCAGCCGCCGCGACGCTTCTTCCAGCAGTTCGACGTGCCGCGTTCGGTGCGCAAGCAGCTACTGGTCGGCTCCCCCGAGTCCCGCCAGGCGCTGCGGGACACCTTCGCCGACATCCGGATGCTCTGCAGCGACATCGGGTTGATGACTCCCGCCGGGCGGCTGATGTGGCGGCTGTGCAAGATCGACGGAGCGCCGTCGCGTTACCGCGGCCAACCGCAGCGCACCCAGCTGCCTGCGCCAGTCACCGCGGTCTAAAGCACCCGCTGAGCTGTGACATACTTCCGGTATGGTTCGTTCTCCGTCTGAGACCCTGGAAAAAGTCGGCGCCGATCTGGTCTACCGGATCTCGGCGATGCCGATGTACAAGAAGGCCTTCAAGTACTGGTACCCGTTCATGACCAAGCGGATGGGGCACGACGACGTCGTCTTCCTCAACTGGGGCTACGAAGAGGATCCGCCGCTGGGTCTGAAACTCGACGAGTCCGACGAGGAGAACCGGTACTCGATCCAGCTCTACCACCAGACCGCCACCCAGATCGACCTGGCCGGCAAAAAGGTGCTGGAAGTCAGCTCCGGCCACGGCGGCGGCGCGTCCTTCCTGGCTCGCACGCTGGCGCCCGCCTCCTACACCGGTCTGGACTTCAACCCCGACGGCGTGGCCTTCTGCCAGAAGCGCCACCAGGTTCCGGGCTTGGAGTTCGTCCAGGGTGACGCGCTGAACCTGCCGTTCCCGGACAATTCCTTCGATGCGGTGGTCAACGTCGAGGCCTCCCACATCTACCCCGACTTCGCGCAGTTCGTTCGCGAGGTGGGGCGGGTGCTGCGTCCCGGTGGGCACTTCCTGCACACCGACTTCCGCGCCAAGGAGGACATCGAGTCCTGGCAGCAGACGCTGGCCACGCCGCCGCTGCGACTGGTCAATGAGCGCGATATCAGCCGCGAGGTCGTCCGCGGGCTGGCGGCGAACTCGCCGCGCTCCAACGAGCTGATCAACGAGCGGATGCCGTTCTTCCTGCGCCGCTTCGCCCGGGAATTCGCGGTGGTCGAGGGTTCGCTGTTCTACCGCGACCTGGACCGCGGCGAGATCACCTACCGCATCTTCGACCTCGTCAAGGACTGAGAACCACCGACGGCCTTCGGATCGCCGGAGCGGGCCGGGACGCTGTCCCCCGCTCCGGCGCTTCCTTTCTGCGACCGGCGTCGCTTCGCCCGGCGCAAACCGGGTTAGGGTGACGGCTGTGCCCAATCCCGGGCCCATCGCGCTGAAAAATCTGACGATCGAGGGGCTTGCCAGATGGACCAGAGGGAACTGACGCGTCGGCTTCGCTTTCGCGCCAGCCTGCTCAGGATCGGCATCGACGGCCTGGTCGGGGTGGCCCGCGACCGGGCGACCGCCTATCGGTACGCGCTGACCGGCCGCCAGACCGCACCGTTGACCGACTTTGACCCGTTCGCTCCGGCGACGATGCGCGACCCCTACCCGGGATACCGCACGCTGCTGAGCGGGCCGGAGGTCTGGTACAGCCGCAAACGGGGCATCTGGATCATCCCGGGGTACGACGCGGTGCGGCAGGCATTGCGCGACGACGAGGCATTGTCGTCGGCGCAGAGCCAGGCCCGCTTCCGGGTCCGGCTGCAGACGATGAACGCCCAAGACCCGCCGGTGCACACCCGGCTGCGCCGGTCGGTGTCGCGGGCGTTCACCCCGCGCGCGATGAAGGCGTGGGAGATCAACATCAATCGCGTCGCCGACGAACTCGTCGCCGCGATGATCGAACGCGGCCGGGTCGAGATCGTCGACGACCTGGCCAAGCCGCTGCCGAACCGGCTGATCACGATGATGCTGGCGATTCCGCAGGAGGACCGCCACCAGTTCCTGGAATGGGCCGACACCATCAACGAAGCGGCGTTCGCGCCGCTGACCCCGCGCGGGATGGCGCTGAACATGCGCTCGAGCCAGGCCGTCATCGCGATGCACCGCAGCCTCGACCCGATGATCAAAGCCCGCCGCGCCGCACCCGGCGACGATCTGATCTCGATGCTGGCCGCACCAAGCGGCGAGGACACCCTCTCCGATGACGAGGTGTTCTGGAGCGCATCGATGCTCGTCGGCGCCGGCAGCGAGACCACGACGAACCTGATCTCGGGCCTGTTCCTGACACTGGCGCAGCGCCCGGACGTCTACACCCGGCTGCGCGAGCACCCGGAGTTGATCCCCGCCGCGATCGAGGAGCAGCTGCGGTTGGTCTCCCCCGTGCAAGGGTTCTACCGCACCGCGACCCGCGACTACCGGGTCGGCGACCACACCATCCCGGCGGGTGCGCGGGTGCTGGTGCTGTACGCGGCCGCCAACCGCGATCCACGCCACTACCCCGACCCCGACACCTTCAACCTGGACCGCAATCCGACCGACCACCTCGCGTTCGGCGGTGGGGCGCACTACTGCCTGGGCACCCACCTGACCCGCATCGAGGTGGGCCGGGTGCTGAGGCAGCTGATCCCCCACGTCAAGGAGATCCGGCTGGCCGGCGAGTACCGCTACCTGGTGAACGCGACGATGCGCGGCCTCGAGCACCTGCCCGTCGAGCTGGTGCCCGCCGAGGCCGGCGCCGCCGGGACCGCGACCGACCTGCGGTCCACCGGCAGCCGATGACGGCCCGCCAGGTTGCGCTGGTCACCGGGGCGACAAGCGGGATCGGCGAGGCGACCACCGACCGGCTGCGGGCTGCCGGCTACCGTGTCGTCGCCGTCGGCCGCAATCCCGAAGCGCTGCAACGCCTTGCGGCGCGGGGACTGGACGCCCGTGCCCTCGATGTCACCGACGAGGCCGCGGCGCGGCGGCTCGTCACGGAGATCTGCGCCGACCACGGCGCGGTAAGCGTGTTGGTCAACTGCGCGGGATTCCCGCTGACCAGTCCACTCGAGCAGCTGGCGCTGCCGGATCTGCGCAAGCTGTTTGAGACCAATGTCATTGCGGCACTTAACTTGTCACAAGCCGTCCTGCCGGGCATGCGTGAGCGCGGGACCGGGGTCATCGTCAACATCGGCAGCACCGGGGGACGTTTCGCCAGCCCGGGAGCCGGCGGGTACCACGTGGTGAAGTACGCCATGGAGGCGCTGTCGCTGTCGCTGCGGGCCGAAGTGGCGCCCTTCGGGGTGCGGGTGGTGCTGCTCGACCCGACGGTGGTGCATACCCCGTTCGTCACCTCACAGCAGCAGGCACGGCCTTCCTACGCCGCTGATGACCCCTACGGCGACTTCAAACGTCGCTACGCCGAGAACACCCGTCAGCTGTCGGCGAAGCGCGGCGTGATGATCGGACCCGATGTCGTCGCCCGAGCCGTGGAGCGGGTGGTCCGGGCGAAGAACCCGCGGCCCCGCTATATCGTCGGGCTCTCCGGCAAAGTCACCGTGCTCGCCCGGGCGCTGCTGACCGACCGGATGTGGGACCGAATCCTGATGCGCGGACTGCGGGACTGAGCCGTCGCGGGCCGCTGACCCCCTCACCGGCCGCAAACCTCTTCCGTGACATACTCCCTCGGTGGCCACGATGAACCGTCTGATATTCAACCCGGTAACCCACCGCGTCATGACGAACCCATTCGTCTACCACCTGCTGTTCACCTCGTTCGTGACCAAGCGGTTCGCCACCCAGACCAAGCTGCTCAGCGGGGACGACTGGCTGTTCCTGAACTACGGCTACGAAGAAGACCCGCCGATGGCGGTGCCGCTGGAGGCTTCCGATGAACCCAACCGGTTCTTCATCCAGCAGTACCACCGCACCGCCGCGCAGGTGGACCTGGCCGGCAAAAGGGTGCTCGAGGTCAGTTGCGGCCACGGCGGCGGCGCGTCGTATGTGGCCCGCACCTTCAAACCCGCCTCCTACACCGGCCTGGACCTCAACGAGACCGCCATCGAGTTCTGCCGGCAGCGCCACCAGCTGCCCGGGTTGGACTTCGTGCAGGGTGACGCCCAGAACCTGCCCTTCGACGACGGCTCGTTCGACGTGGTGTTCCAGGTCGAAGCGTCGCACCTGTACCCGCATCCGGCACGGTTCTTCGACGGCGCCGCACGGGTGCTGGCGCCCGGCGGGCACTTCCTCTACACCGACTTCCGCCGGCGCAGCGAGCTGGCCCAGTGGGACGCCGAGCTGGCCAACACCGGACTGCGGCTGGTGACCCAGGAGGACATCAGCATGGCGGTGCTGCGCGGCAACGAGCAGAACCTGGCCCGCAAGCAGGACATGATCGCCCACCACGGCAGCATGGCCCGCTTCGCCAGCGCCGCAACGGACTGGACTTTCAACGGCGCCCTGAAGAATGGCGAGTTCGTCTACCGGCTGTACTGCTTCGCCAAGGACTGACCGGCTGCGGGCGGCGGCTACAGCCCGCGACCGCCGAGCCAGTCGTGGATTCGTTCGGCCACCGATTCCCAGCCCGGCTCGAGCATCATGTTGTGGCCCATGCCGGGAAAGAACTCCGCCTCGGTGCCGTAAGCCCGCGCCGTCGCCTGCACTTCTTTGCGGGTGTGCGCACCGTCCTGTTCGGCTCCCAGCACCAGCAGCGGCGCGGTGACCCGGGCCGGGCGGGGCAGATTGAGCATCAGGCAGTCGATGCTCACCCGGGCGCTGTCCTCCTGTAGTCGCGCCGCGCACTCGAGCACCTGGTCTTCGGGGGTGTGATCGGAGAAGAACTTCTCCCGGGCCAATTCCGGCGTGTTGATGTAGCGCAGGGACTTGCCGGTGACGGCCATCTTGATCGCCTGCCAGGGGTGGCTCCGCAGCCAGCGCAGGCTGGACCCGTAGTTGCCCTGCGGGGGAATCGACGCCATCAGCACCCCGGCTGGTGCGGGACGGTCCTCGAGGTACTTCTGCACGATCAGCCCGCCCATCGAGTGGCCGATCACCACGGGCTCCGCCGGCAAACTGTCGGCCACCGCCCTGACGTCCTCGACGTAGTCCTCGACGCTGCAGCGTCGCAGCGGCTTGTCGATCGCGCTGCCGCCGTGGCCACGAAAGCTGACCGCCACCGCGCGATAACCCAGGTCGGCGAAGTATCCGAGGAAATTCTCGTCCCAGCACCAGGCCGCGTGCCAGGCGCCGTGGACGAACAGCAGCGGAGCAGGATGGGTTTCACTTACGCAGCCCTTGTCGATCACCTCAAGCATCACACTGCTCCCCCTGTCCGGTGATCGACCGTCCCGTGACGTCGATGAGATCCCGGTGTGCCCCTCACCCGCGCTGCGAGTCGACAGCGGAGTGCGCCGCGCCAGCAACGGTAGCAGCGGGCCGTGCGGCACGATCCGGTAGGCGGCCACCAGCAACCGGTTCGCCCATCCGGGTGTCACCCGGCCCTTGCCCGCGGCCATGCCGTCGACCGCTGCGCGAGCGACGGTATCCACCGACTTCCACATGACCGCGGGCAAGACCTGTTTGCGTTCGCCCTCGCGGAACCCGGCGTCGATGTCCAATCGGGTGTCGACCGGCCCCGGGCACAGCGCCGTGGCGCTGACACCGGTACCGCGCAGCTCGCTGCGCAGACTCTCGGTATAGGAGGCGACGAACGCTTTGGCGGCGCCGTAGCTCGCCTGGCCGGGCAGTGGTCCGTAGCCGGCCACCGACGACACGTTCAGCACGGCCCCTCGGCCGCGCGCCACCATGCCCGGCAGGAACCGGCAACACAGATCGACAACGGCCGCCACATCGACCTCGACCAGATCCAGTTGGTTCGCCGGCTCGGTGTTGGCGGCCAGTGCCACCACCGACAGGCCGGCGTTGTTGACCAGGATGTCCGCGACCAGGCCCAGGTCGGCGATCCGGCCCGCCAACGCTGCGCGTTCGGTGCGGCGGGACAGATCCGCCGGCAACACGTGCACGGGGTGTGGGCTCAGTTCGGCGGCGAGCGCGTGCAGCCGGTCGGCGCGACGCGCCACCACGATCAGCTGGTGGCCGCGCCGGGCCAGTTCGCGTGCCATTGCCGCACCGATCCCCGACGACGCGCCGGTGACGATGGCCGCGCGGTCGGGACCCGGTGCTGGTAGAGCCACCTGGCCACCCTATCGCCCGCGCTGCCGGCCGACTCCCCCGGCAAATTATTTGACGCGCGCGAAATTTCTCCTACCTCGACAGGCGCTGGGACGAGTTCCTGTGTACGCTGACGCGGACATGTGTGTGATGTAAATGGGGGATGTTGATGACACGCTCGGGAAATCGCTGGATGACGGTCGGCTTGTTGGCGGGGGGCTGCGCCGGCCTATTGGGTATGACGTCGGCGCTCGGGGCCGGCGTGGCCCTCGGTGACGACACCGCGCTGATCATGGGCTCGGCGTTTCAGCCGACGCCCAAGGATTCCTATATCGACCAGGTCATGGACCATTTCCTCAACCCGCAGAACCCATTTCCGGGACAGCCGACATTTCCTGGCTACACCCCCGTCGGCGTGACCACGCCGCAGACCGATTACGGGCCCGGGATCGTTCAGGGCGCCGCCGACATCGACGCGGCGATCCGGGCGCACCTGGCCGACGGCGACACCGTGACCGTGTTCGGCTACTCGATGAGCGCCGCGGTGGCCACTCAGGAATTGGTGAACCTGCTCGGGTTGCCCGCCGATGAGCAGCCCGATCCGGACAACCTGAGCTTCGTGTTGCTGGAGAATCTCGGCAACCCCAATGGCGGCTTCTTCACCCGGTTCGAGTCGGGCATGCCGATGACACCCACGGACGGGATCTACCACACCGACATCTACACCATCGAGTACAGCGGAGCGACCGACTTTCCGAAGTACCCGCTGAACTTTCTCGCGCTGGCAAACGCGATGGCCGGTTACGTCTACCTGCACCCGGCGCTGCTGCCCGGGTGGCCGACGACGTTCGACCCGGAGTCGGTTCACGACGCGGTGCAGCTTCCGACCTCCGAAGACGTCAACACCGACTACTTCCTGATCCCGACGCAGAACCTGCCGCTGCTCGACGGAATTCGGGCGTTCCCGGTGTTCGGCCCGGCGATGGCCGACCTGGTGCAGCCGGCCCTGCGAGTACTGATCGACCTGGGATATGACCGCAGCGATCCCGCCGACGTCCTCACGCCGGTGTCGTGGAGCCTGCCCACAATCGACTGGGACACCGTGTCGCACAACCTCGAGCTCGGCTTCGAGCAGGGATGGACGGCCGCCCAGGTCCAGCTCGGGATGCTGCCGGAGAGCGAGCTGCCCGACCTGTACCCCTACCTGCCCGATCTGTCAGGCCTCATCGGCATTTAGCGCGTCCGGCCGGTGATCAAGCCGCGGTGACGTCGAACACGGCGTCCCACAGACCCTGGATGTCGAAGGGCCCGATGATCCCGATGTTGTCGGCGATATTGAACAGATAGTCACCGAGGAAGTCCCGGACCTGATCGACGGTGGGCAAAAAGTCGGTGGTGTCGATCGCCGGGTCGTCCGGCAGCGGGTTCTTGAGGTCGAGCAGCACGGTGCCCAGTCGCCACAGCCACGCCTCGTGCTCGATGATCTCCGGCGTGGAGACATTGGCGGTGCCGCCGTCATAGGCGGCCAGCCATTCGTCGATCACGGGGTTGCCCGGCCACAGGTCCCCGACCAGTTTCGCCAGCAGGTAGTAACTAGGCGTGTTCCAGTCCTCGGGGTTGAAGATGTCGCCCCCGGGTTCGGGCAGCAGGCACGGCCCGGGACAGAACGGGCTACCGGGGATGAATGGGTTGAAGGCCACCAGGAACGAGGCGATGACGGCCTGCAGCGCCCTGCCGAACTCCACCAGGTCGGGAAGCTGGAACTTGTCGACGTCGAAGGGCTGCATCAGGCTGTCGAAGAAGTTGATGAACGGCTGGTCGAAGTCCATCGCGTAGTGACTGCCCGCCCACGGCTGCAGCGGAGCCTCCGGGTCGATATCCGGGTAGTCCTCCGGGTTCAGGCCCAACTCCGCCAGCGTGCGGGTGCCCTCCCAGTAGAACCCGTCATGAGCGAACCCGACATTGACCATGCCGGGACCGTTGGGGTCAAAGTAATAGGAATTACCGTTCATCATGGCCGAGAACGGAATTTGGAACCAATTCTGAATCAACGGGAACTTCTGCACGCCGGTGGCGATCAGCAAGCTCCAGATGGCCTGGTCGATCCAGGTGAAGCCGGTGATCGGACTGGTCGGCATCACCGGCAGGCAGTCCAGCCCTGCGCAGCTCAGATCTACCGGGATCTCCACGTTGGCCAACATGGACAGCTGCTGACCCAGACCCGGGTGGAAGAAGTCTCCTTCGTGGCCAGCTCCGGACAGCTCCGGGAACGGAACCAGCAGTTGGGCCATGAATTCGAAGTGTCCCAGGTCGCCGGGGTCCTCACCCCAGGCGTTGGTCGGACTGCCGACGAACCACGGGCCGCTGTAGAGCAGTGACTTGGCCATCGTGTCGAACGCATGGATGTAGTTCGCCGGAACGTTGACCAGCGCCTGGAAAAGGTTCAGTGGCACGTTCAGCAGCGATTCATCGGCGGTCAAGCGGGGCGCCGGGTGCGCCGTGGTGGTGGTGCCGGGAACCGGCACGCGCGGCTCGATCGGGGCGACTGCGACGAGGCCCACAACGGTGATCGCCAGCCCAGCACCGAGGTACGAGCGCAGGGCAGACACCATCCGGGCGGAACCTCCGAAGCCGAGGGAGCGGCCCGCCAGACACGGCAGGACCTAAGAACGCTTATGCAATGTACCAAAGAATTACATAAGTGCAACCGATAGCGCTCCCCGTCCCGGAAAGCAGCTGCGGGTCTACTTCAGGCGCCGGTCTAGAAGGGGAACCAGCTCGAGATGTCGGCCCACAGGTCTTCGAGCGCGGTGTTGAGCCCGCCGCTCGGGTCGAGGAACATGATGAAGTCGTTCCACAGCAGCAGCGAGTTCTTGCCGCCGTATTCGCCGATCTCCTGCATGTCCAGCGGCAGGTCGGGGTTATAGGTCGGCGGCATGTAGTAGCCGGTCTCGGGATTGATCGGCCACGGCCCCAGCAGGCCCGGGTCGGTCATCAGCCCGCCGTTCACCACCAGGTTCGGCAACCAGGGATTGATGGCCGCGAGCGAGTCGATGATCTCGTTATGGGTCTGTGCATCGAAGGTGAATATGCCGGTCTGCAGCGCCGAGATACCGGCCATGATCTGCTCGTCGGTGCCGCCGTTGGCGTTGCCGACGGAGGACCACCCGTACGGATTCTCCTGCTCGGTCAGGTCGATCCACTGCTGGATCAGCGGGTTAGGGGCGCCGATGCCCTGAATCGACTTAACCAGGTCCAGGGTGGTCACCCCCCACGGCGGGGAGATCGGCGGCATGTTGCACAGTCCGGGGCACATCGGGCTGCCCGGCACGTAGGGGTTGAAGTCGACCACCATCCCGGCGATCAGGGCCTTCATCGTCTGGAAGATCTCCTCCGCGCTGGAGAAGTGGAAGCCGGTGAGCGGGTCGTCGCCATTGACGCTCCAGTCGACCGGCTGCATCAGGCTGTCAAACCATTTCTGCATGGGGCCGAACGGGTCCAGCTTGAAGGTCAGACCTGCCCACGGCATCAGGTTGAGCTGGTTGCCGTACTGGTCGACGACGGGATCGCCGTTCTCGTCAAGAATGGTATGCGTTCCCGGATAGCCGAAGCCGGGCTGAGCCTCACCGGACCATGGGCTCCCGCCGAACCTGGGCGCGCCCGGCACCGCGCCGCCCTCACCGACACCGGCGTCCGGGTTCGCGATACCGCCGGAGGTGGGATTGTCGGGGTCGCTCCACGGCGTTTCCGGGAACTTGTAGCCGTTGAGCAAGTCCTGCAGCGGCACCTTGAGCCAGTACTTGAACAGGTCCAGTTGGTTGTCGTCGTTGGGGAAGTTGGTGAACTTTGCGAAGAAGTTCAGCATCGAGTCCAAGGCGGTGATCCCGGTGATCGGGTTGATCGGCGACATCGGGTAGCACTGGATCGAGTCACACGAGGCGCTGATCGGCAGCATGGCCGCGGCGAAGATCGCAAACTGCTGACCCCAGCCCGCGGTGCCGTCGGCCAGGGCATCCGGGTCGATCGTGGGGTCGTACAGGCCAGAGAGCTGGGGCGCGAACGGTAACAGGTAGTCCATGACGGCCATGAAGTGGCCCGGGTCGCCCGGGTCCTCACCCCAGATGTTGGTGGCGCTCGGGGTGAACCAGTTTCCGGTGAAGAAGAACGAGTTGGCCAGCACGTTGGTGGCCGACACCTCGTTGAACGGGATGTTGACCAGGTCCTGGAACAGGTTGAACGGGATGTTCAGGAGCGAGGCCTCGGCGGCCAGCTGAACCGCCCGCTCGGCGGCGCTCAGGCCGGCTTCCCACGGCGAGACCGGCGCGACGGGGGCCATGGCCACGACGCTCGCGGCGGCGACGGCGGCACCGGCGGTCATGTGGCGGCGCGGCGGGAGCGTCCGGTGCGCACCGGCGATCGCGTACCGACGCTCAGGCACCGCCCGGTGTCTGCCCGCGTTCGTATACCGACGCTTCCGCGTCACACCCTTCTTCACATATCCCCCTTGAGTCCCCACCGAACCGTGCCAGCATAACGGCGGCGCGGTCCGGTGTCTAAGCGAGTGTTGATTAATTTACATGGGGTGCGGACAGGCGTCTGCTAAGTGGTAGATCACGATCGTCTTTGGCGGGTCTTCTACTCCAGGTCACCGGTTCGGCCACTTTTGTCCGCGGTATCCGCCCGGAAGCATCCGCAACGCCGATTCAGGCGGACCATACCGCACCAGGTGGCCGACCGCACCCGGTGGCGGCACCGGCCCGGGCCACGGCGCCCCGATCTAGAGCAGCGCTGCCAGATCCGCCAGCCCGACGGCGTCGAGCAGGCCGGCGAACCCGTCCGCGGTGCCGGCCGCCGCGCCACCGCTGTCGCCGAGATCAGTGCCGGCCCCCAGCACCGGGGTGAAGTCGTCGAAGTCCACCGGCTGGTAGCCGGCCAGATTCGCCCAGTCGGCGAAGAACTGCTGGACCCCGGACTGCTCCATGACGTCGATGAGTTGCTGCATCACGGGCGACGGCGAGAATGCGATCGGGGTGTCGACGTTGGCCGGCGGGTCATCCGGCGAGGCGTTGCCGACATCGAACCACTGCTGTAGCGACTGCGACAGCGCGTCATTGACGTCGACCTGGTGCGGTGTCGGCCCGTTGGCCATGCCGTAGAACGCGTTGAGCGGGTTGTCCGCGTTGGCCAGTGCGAGCCAATTCGCCAGATAGGGGTTGCCCGGCCACATCTTGTCGAGGCCGGCCACCAGCGCCAGCGGGGTGGCCCACGGATATGCCAGGCAGGTACCACCGCAGAAGGGATCGCCGGGAGACGACGGGTCGAAGGCGATGATCATGCCCGCGGCCAGCGTCTGCAGCGCCCGGCCGACCTCGTCGAACGTCGGGATCTGGAATCCATTGACGTAGGTGTTGAGGTCCACCGGGGCCTGCAGGCTGTCGTAGAAGTTCTGGAAGGGATACAGCAGGTCGAGCTTGAAGGTCTCGTTGGACCACGGCATCAGGTGCATCGGGTTGCCGTTGCCGTTGACGACGTCGTCGGTGCCGGGAACCACGTGGATGCCCATCGCCGCCGCGTCGCCCTCCGGCAGGTTCGCGATGTCGTCCGGCGTCGCCGGGTGCGTGCCGGCGAAACCCAGCACCGGATCACCGGGTACCGAGCCGTCTGGGTTTCCCTCGTTGTCGACGCCGATCCCCATCGAAGGGTTGATCACCGTGGGAAAGGTATAGCCGGCCATCAGGTCCGACAGCGGCACCTGGAACCAGTTGTCGAACAGCGGGTAGGGCTGCATGCCGGACAGCGCGGCGGAGAACCAGAGGTTGTGGTCGATGAAAGCCGAACCGGTGATCTCGCTCGACGGCAGCAGCGGTGCGCTGTAGTCGGCATCGCTGGACGCGCTCGTCGGGATCTCGGCATCGGCGAGCAGGGTGAATTGCTGGCCCAGCCCCAGGTGGCCGGCGGCCGCCTCCTCCCAGTCGAAACCGGGGGCCCCCGGCGCCGGGCTGCCCTGCCCGGAGATCTGGGTGAACGGGAATGCCATGTCGATCGTGCCCATGAAATGCCCCGGATCGCCCGGATCCTCACCCCAGATGTTGGTGGCGCTCGGCGACCACCAGTTCCCGCTGTAGATCAGCGAGTTACCCAGGACGGTCATCGCGCCGAGTTCGGTGCTGGGAATGTTGACAATGGCCTGGAACAGGTTCAGCGGAATGTTGAGCAGCGAATCTCCGGCGCTGGCCAATACCAGGTCCCGCCCCACGACCAGCGGGCCCGCCGGCGTGGTCGCCACCGGTGTGACCAGCGCGGCGGCGAGCATTCCCACTGCCGCGAGCGCAGTCTTCGAATCGGTTGGGTATTTCGCCGTGTCCATGAGCCCCCCGACCGCTGTGTTACACGGGATCGGCTGAATCTACATCACTCGGTTTGCGCTGAACAATACAAACAGAATCTTGTAATCTTCTGCGACGGATAGGATGCCTTTTCGGCTCCTAGACCGGACTATTTCATCCGAAACCGGCTCATTCTTCCAGCCACGGTCGGTTACCGTAGCCGTCGAGATGGGCGACCTCCCCGACCGGCCTGCGGGTGGTCGGGCCGTAGCGTCCGCGGGGCCAACCCAGCGGCACGATGCAGCACGGCGTGACGTCGCGCGGCAGGCCCAGGATGCGCCGTGCCGCCCGTTGACTCCACAGCGGCAGCGTGATCAGCGAGGCGCCCAGCCCCATCGCACGGGCCGCCAGCAGCAGGTTCTGGACACTGGGATAGATCGACCCCCAGTAGGCCGACTCGGCGATATGCGGCATCCGCACCACCGGCAGTCGTCCTTCCCGGGCCCCCAACCGCAGGCAGGCCACCACCAGCACCGGGATCTCGGCGAAGTGGTCGATCTGCCACTCCATCGCCCGTGCGATCCCGGCGATCGACTCGTCGGTCTTGAGCCTGCGCCGCAACACCACGTCACGCTGGATCTTCCACGCCTGCCGGTAACGCTTGGCCAGCTCCTCTTTGACCCGGCGGTCGCGAACCACGATGAACTCCCAGTTCTGCCCGTCGTTGCCGGTGGGGGCCCGCAGCGCCAGCTCGATGCACTTGAGCACCACCGCGTCGTCGACCGGTTCGGAGTAGACCCGGCGCACCGCACGCTGGGTCATCATGGCCTCGCCCAGCGGCATGTCGAGCCGGCCCAGCGCCTCGGCGGTAGCGGGCACGTTGGCGGGGATGAACCGCACGGTGTCAGCCATTCTCGGTCAACCAACCTGCGGTGAACCGCTGAATATTGGGAATGCCCTCGGCGAACTCCTTGGCAAGGAACCGCTCGATCGGCCCACCCACCAGCGGGATCCTGAACTCGATGGTGCCGGTGAGGTCCATCCGCGAACCACTGCCGGCCGGCTGCAGCAGGGCGGTCCCGCCGCCGCGGCCGGGCGCCCCGACCACCGCGACGTCGATGTCACCGGTGACCCGACCGTCGCTGGTCGGGGTCCAGACCTCGGTGGTCACGATGTTGAGGTCGCCGCGGTAGACCTTGGTCAGCATCCCCGGCAGCGCGCCGTGGCGCAGGTCCTCGGTGACCACCACCCGGACCGCGCCGTGCTCATCGACGGTCAGCGAGTCCAGCGTTTTCTCGCCGCCGTCGAACTCGGCGTTGCGGGCCAGCCAGTAATCACGCGAGCCGAACGCGGATTGAATCTGCTCAACACTTGCCGGCGACTCGAACACGATGTCGAAGGAACGGGGCATGCCTGCCTTTCCCCTACTTTCCGAACAGCCGGCTCGCCAGGCCCGCCGCAAATGTGCGCACCCGGTCGAGTTGCTCGGGCTGGACGTTGGTCGGCGGAAGGCGCAGCCCCAGGTAGCGCTTGCGGTAGCGCCCGCTGCCCAGGTAGCTGGTCAGCGACAGCATCGAGCGCAGCGGGTCGCCGGGATAGGTGAAGTGGATCTCGTCGGTGTAACGGCCACCGCACTGTTCGCCGAGCCGGCAGACCTCGGCGTAGTTCTCCTGCCAGTACTCCCGGCACACGGTGAACACCGCGAACGGCTTGCCGTCCAGCAGCTTTCGCGCCTCATCGGTTTGCAGGAACGACCGGATCGGCATGGCGGGCGCCTTCCACCAGGTCGGTGAGCCGATGCAGATCAGGTCGTAGTCGCCGTCGCGCACCGCGTCGGGAGTGCGGATCTCGCCGGTCTCACCGCGCTGCTGGGGCTTGAGCACGCTGAGCATGTCCGGCCACACCCGGCGCATCGGGAACCGCGAGAACCGCTGCGCGTAGCGCGGATCGGTGAACTCGATACCGGCCTTGGTGACCTCGCAGCCCCGCTCGGCGAACACCTCGCCGGCCGCCTCGAGGACCTTGAGTGCCTGTCCGGTGTAGCTGTAGTACAACAGCAGTACCCGTGGCGCCTGCCCACCGCCGTTGGTCTCATCCGCCATATCCGCCTCCTGGTTCATGCAGCAGCGGTCCCAGCTTCGGCTCTCCTCCGTCGAGCCTCGCTGAACCGCCGGGTTCATGCGACGGTCCCAGCTTCGGCTCTCCTGCGTCGAGCCTCGCTGAACCGCCGGGTTCGACCGTGCGGTGCATCCGGTTTCCGTCCAGGGTATTAGGCTCGCCGACGTGGCAGACAAGATCCCCGTCGACCTGCAGGGCGCCGCACAGACCATGTTGACGACGCTGTACCTCAAGGCCCTCGACGCCGATTTCGACTCCCCGGTGTTGGGCGATCGGTACGCCAAGGAGGCGGTCGAGCGCATCGACTTCGACTGGGACGCACTCAAAGCCCCCGGCAGGTGGGCGCCGCTGGTGACCGTGCGAACCGCCCAGTACGACATCTGGGCGCGCCAGTTCCTGGCCGCTCACCCGCGGGCCACGGTCATCCACCTGGGCTGCGGCCTGGACGCCCGGGTCTTCCGGATCGATCCGGGGCCGGAGGTGGCCTGGTACGACGTCGACCAGCCGCCGGTGATCGCGTTGCGCGAGCAGATCTATCCCGACCGCCCCGGTTACCACCTGATGGCGACCTCGGCGACCGATCCGTCCTGGCTGGACGAGATTCCCGCTGACCGCCCGACGCTGTTGCTGGCCGAGGGCATCAGCATGTACCTGACCGAGTCCGACGGGGTGGCGCTGCTGCAGCGTGTCGTCGAGCGGTTCCCCGCCGGCGAACTGCAGATCGACTTCTACAACTGGTTCGGGATCAAGTCGCAGAAGACCCACCGACTGCAACGTCAGTCCGGTGCCACGCTGCACTGGGCGGTCAACGACCCGGCCGACATTCTCGACAAGGTCGCCGGAATCCGGCTGTTGGCCGCCGCCAACCTTTTTGACGCGGAGACCTTCAGCCGGGTGCCGGCCGGATTCCGGCGATCGGCCCGGGTGGCTCGCGCGGTGCCGCCGCTGCGCGGAATGCTCCAGTACCACCGCTACGCTTTCGGCGCGATCAGCTGACACTCGCATGCTGCTCGGCGATGCCGCACAGCAGCGCGCGAATCGCCTCCACCGAGCGCTCCGGCTCGGGCCCGTGGGAGTGGTATTCGATGTTGAGCTGGCCGGCGAAGATCTGGGTGAAGTAGATGTCGATCCCGGCGCTCACCGCGAAATACAGTTCGCCGTGGGTGGTGGTCACCTCCACACCCGGTGGTGTCCGCACCGGCGGAACCAGACCGTTGTTGCTCAGCACAACGACGTCGGGCAGGCCGGGCGGGTTTCCGACGTACTGCGGGCTGAAGTGCAGCCGCGACTGCTGGATGACGCCCTCATCGAGGTCTTTCTGGAAGCTCTCGGCGATATCGCGGGCGATCGCGACCAGGTCGGTCTTGGCGTCGATCTCGGCGAGATAGGTGGCCAGACCGATCGGGTTGGTGCATCCGGTGGCCGAAACCGGCGGAGACAGAAAATATCTCAGGTCCACGGTATAGACGTAGGGCACCGGAATGCTCAGTTTGCCCCGCAATTGCCATTCGGCCATCAGCACGGCCGCCGACAGCACTGCGTGCAGGCTCAGGTCGTGGGCCCGCCCGAATGCGACCACGTCGTTGGTCTGGCTTTCGCTCAGCCGGCACGACGCCATGGGAACCCGCACCGGCGACGACGGCGTCTCCCCCGCGACGGCCCGCCGGGTGGGAGGAAGGTCGTAGGCGAACAGTGCCGGCATGAACCGCTCGATGCCGGAGCGCTGCTGCTTTTCGATCCCCCGGTCTGCCAGCACCGCCTCGATCGACTGCGGCGCGGGCTCGACGTTGATGACGCCGATCCTTCCGGTGGTCACCAGATCGGTGTAATAGGAGAGCATCTCCTCGATCAGCGCGTACATGTGGTGGCCGTCGGCGACGGCGTGGTGTACATACAGCGTCGGCTGCGCCTGACCGTCGGCGATGATCACTCGCAGCGCAACCAGCGACTCCGTCTGATCGAAATGCGGGGCCGGCGGCTCGGCGTCGGTGCTGGCGAGTTCGATCACGTCGATGCCGTCGGGCATCAAATCGTCGGTGACGAACTGGTGCCGGCCGTCGGGCAGTCGCTCCAGGCGACCGGTGAGGATCGGATGTGCCTCCAGCAGCGCCTCGTAGGCCTCCGAGAGCAGGTCGATGTCGACCGGACCGGTGACGTGGGCGGCCAGGCCCACGAAGTTGTGGGTCTCGGCGAGCATCTCCTCACTGATCGCGAGCTTGCGAATGACCGACGTGGCAAACACTTTCGGTTCTCTCCTAAATCCGGAAAACTACGACAGCTCGACCAGGGTCATTTCCCCGTCTGCAGCGTCGGCCGAGTCCAGCTCGTCTTCGGCGATGGCCTCGCGGACCAGATCCATCACGGCCCTTGTGAACCCGTCGGCGATCGCCTGCGCCACCGGCTCCTCGATGCGTCGGCTGTCATACCACCAGTCCAGGTGCAGCACCCCGGCGGAGCGGTAGGCCCGCAGCTCCAGCGCGTGTCCCAGGCCCGGGATCGCCTCGCGCACCGGCATCGCGGTGTCGGGGTCGAACTGCACGGGTGCGTCGCCCGCGGCCGGCAGTTCGGGGATCGTCCCGACGTAGGCGAAGTGGATCTCGGCCGGTGGCACCGAGCCGAATAGCCGCGCGGTCGGTGCGTACAGGTAGCGCAGCAGCCCGTAGCCGATCCCGTAGTGCGGTACCTCCCCCAGGGTCTCGTGGATCTTGTCGAGCAACCGGCGTGCGCCTGCCGGTGCGGCGGTGGCGCAGTCCAAGGCAACCGGGTAGATCGTGGTGAAGGATCCGACGGTGCGTCGCAGGTCGATATCGGGTTTGAGCACCGAGCGGCCCGTTCCCCCGATGTCGACGGCGACGGTGCCCTCACCGACGGCCGCCGCCACCGCCCGGCTCAGCCCGGCCAGCAGGATCTCGTTGATCGGCAACCGCAGCCGGCGCCGGGCGTCGTCGATCTCGCTGACGTCGGCCGCCCCCAGCGCCGAGGTGAGCTTGGCCAGATCGGCTGCCCCCGGCGGCTCGGCGACGTCGGCACCCAGCCGCAGGGTCGCGGCTTGTGTTGTCCGCAACCAGAATTCGCGGCTCTCCAGCACCGCCGGATGGGTGGCCAGTCCGGCGCAACGCTGCGACCATTCGGCCCACCCGACGCCGACCGGGGCCAGCTCGATGTCGTTGCCCGCCAGCTGCTGGCCGAACGCGGTGAAGATGTCGGTCAGCAGGATGTCGCGGGATGCCTCATCGCCGACGATCGCGTGCAGGCTCAACGCCAGATAGCACACGTCGCCTGCGGCACCCCGGATGTACAGGGCGGTCAGCGGCGGGCAGGACAGCTCTTGTTCGCCGATGTGCTCGGCCAGCATGGTGCGCACCGCATCGTGCTCGGCGGTGAGGCCCTCCGGCAGCGAATGGGTGCTGATCTCGCCGAACTCGGCGGGTTCGGCGATGCGCTGTTCCCAGGTCCCGGCCCGCTCGGTGATGCGGAGCCGCAGCGCGTCGTGGTGATTGACCACCGCGGTCAGCACCGCACGGACGTCGTCGACGGAGACGTCGGGGCGCAGCCGAAGGACCAGCGGGATGCGCCAGTGACCGTGCTCGCGAACACCGTTCTCCAGGAAGTAGGTGATGTTCGGCGGGACGGGCGGGTGCTCGACGGCGCCGGGCGACTGGCGGGCCAGGCCGCCCGCGGCGTAGCGAGCGGTCAGCGCCTTGGCCAGGGCCGACACCGTCGGGTTGTCGTAGAGGTCCTGCGGGGTCAGGTCCAGCCCCTCATGGGAGGCGGCCATCGCGACGCTGATCGCCACCAGCGAGTCGCCGCCGATGTCGAAGAAGTTGGCATTGCGGTCCACCGAGCTGACCCCCAGGCAGACCGCCCAGATGCGTTGCAGCGTCGCGTCCATGGACGCCCCGGCCGAGCCCGCGGCGCCGTCGGCTCCGGACGCGCCGTTCACCGCGGCGCCGTTGGTCGCGGCGCCGGATACCCAGGTGGCGCCGGCGTTGTGTTCTAGCCAATGCCGTTGCCGCTCGAACGGATAACCCGGAACTGCGACCCGCTTGGGCTGGTAGTCGCCGCGCAGGCCGGCCCAGTCCACCTCGACGCCGGCGGCCCACAGTTGGCCCAGCGCCAGCAGGAAGGCGTCGCGGTCGTCGCGGTTCTGGGCATGGTGGCGCATCAACCGGACGGCACGGTGGCCACCGGCGAACTTGGGATTCCTCGCCGCCGAGGCGGTCAGGGTGGCGCCGGGGCCGACTTCCACCAGCACCCGGTGCGGCTCGTCGAGCAGCGTGTCGATCTCGTCGGCGAAGCGCACCGTGGCACGGACGCTACGCGCCCAGGTCGCCGGGTTGGTCGCCTCGCTGGGCGCCAGCCAGGTCCCGGTCAGGTTGGACAGCACCGGGATCCGCGGTTCGTTCAGGGTCTGCCGGGACAGGAACGCGGTGAACTCCGAGATCATCGAGTCCATCAACCGGGAGTGGAACGCGTGCGAGGTGCGTACCCGGCGCGCGTTGATGCCGGCCTGCTTGAGGGTCTCCGAGAACTCGCGGATGGCGTCTTCGGCGCCGGCCACCACGCAGCCGTCCGGGTCGTTGACCGCGGCGAGGTCGACGTCGGCGGTCAGGTAGGCGCCGACCGCGTCGGCGCTGATCGGTACCGCCACCATGACGCCGCGGGGCGCGGCGTGCATCAGCCGCGCCCGCATCGCCACCACCTTGATCGCGGTGTCGAGGTCGAAGACACCGGCGATGGTGGCCGCGGCGTATTCGCCGATGCTGTGGCCGACCACCGCGGACGGCCGCACCCCGTAGCTTTCGATCAGTTTCGCCAGCGCATACTCCACGGTGAACAATGCCGGCTGAGTGCGGTCGGTGCGCTCGAGGTCACGTGAGGTGCCGTCGAAGATCACCGCCCGCAGGTCGAAGCCCAGCTCGGCGTCGAAGCCGGCCACGCAGCGGTCGAAGTACTCGGCGAACACCGGCTCGGTGTCATACAGGCCGCGCGCCATACCGATGTGCTGTGCGCCCTGGCCCGGGAACAGGAACACCACCCGGTCGGCGGTGGCGGCCGCGTCATCGCTCACGCCCTCACCGATGAAGACGTTCTCGCTCTCCTCGGCGGTCAGCACGGCGGCGGCATCGGCACGGTCGGCGACGACCGCCGCCAGGCGCAGGTGGTACGCATGCCGGGCGGCCAGGGTGTGGGCGACGTCGGGCAGTGCCGGCGCCTCGCTGTCGTCGGCGGTCAGTGCCGAGGCCAGCTCCTTGCGTCCCTGTTGCAGCGCCTCGGCGGTGCGCGCCGACAGCAGCAGCACCTCGGGTCCGGGGCGCGGGGCGGCGCCGGCCGGTTGGTCTGCCGGCCATTCCTCCACGATGACATGGGCGTTGGTGCCGCCCACGCCGAACGAGCTGACCCCGGCACGGCGAATGCCGTCGGCTTCCCAGGGTCCGTATTCGCTCCGGATCCGGAACGGGCCGTCGTCGAGGTGCAGTTCGGGGTTCGGGCTGGTGTAGTGCAGGGTGGCCGGGATCGCCCGGTGCTGCAGGCACAGGATGGTCTTGATCAGGCTGGCGATGCCCGCCGCCGATTCCAGGTGCCCGATGTTGGACTTGACCGATCCCACGTAGCAGGGCCCCGAGCGCGGCTCCTCGGACACCGCGAAGGCTTGTCGCAGGCCCTCGATCTCGATCGGGTCGCCCAACGGGGTGCCGGTGCCGTGCGATTCGACGTAGCTGATGGTGGCGGCGTCCACATCGGCCACCGCGTGCGCCTCGGCGATCACATCGGCCTGCCCGGCGGCGGTGGGCGCCGCGTAGGTCATCTTGGTGGCGCCGTCGTTGTTGAGCGCCGAGCCCCGGATCACCGCGTGGATGTGGTCACCGTCGTCGACGGCGGCCTCCAGCGCCTTGAGCACCACCACACCGACGCCGCTGGCGAAGATCGTGCCGTCGGCCCGCACGTCGAACGGCCGGCAGTGCCCGGTCCCCGACACCATCGAGCCGGGCTCGTGCCAGTACCCGACGTGGTGCGGAATCCGCAGCGACGAGCCGCCGGCCAGCGCCATGTCGCATTCGCCGCCCAGGATGCTCTGGCAGGCCAGGTGCACCGCGACCAGCGCCGAGGAGCACGCCGTCTGCACTGACAGCGCCGGCCCGCGCAGGTTGAGCTGGTGGGCCACCCGGGTGGCCAGATAGTCCTTGTCGTTCTGCAACGACAGGTTGACCATCTCGAAGCTGACGCCCTGACCGATGATGAGGTTCGGGTCGTAATGCGACATCAGGTTGTGCAACAGATAGCCGCTGGTGGTGCTGGTCCCGTAGACGCCGACCGACCCCTCGAGCTCCCCCGGCCGGTAGCCGGCGTCTTCCAGGGCATGCCAGGCGGTCTGCAGGAAGAGCCGGTGCTGCGGGTCCATGGTGCGTGCGGCCAGCGGCGTGAAACCGAAGAAGCCGGCATCGAACTCCTCGATGCCGTCCAGCAACGCGGCTCGCCGCACGTAGTTGTGGTTCGCCAGCGCCTTGTCGCTCACGCCGTTGGCGCGCAGCTCGTCCTCGGACAGCGTGACGATGGATTCGGTGCCGTTGCGCAGGTTGTGCCAGAACTCCGTCAGGTTGCGGGCGCCGGGAAACCGCCCGGCCATGCCGACGACCGCGATCGCGCCTGCCGGCAGTTCGTTGTTGGTGCTCACGTTCGGTCTCCTACTTTTCGCCGCGACGCCGCCCGCTGCCGTGCCGCGGCACGCTGCTGGGCGCGGCTACGGACTTCGCTGGCGCCGTCGCCGGCACTGTCCTGCGAAGCCAGGCCCAGTTGACGGGTCAGGTCAGCGGCCAGGTCGGTCAGTGAGGCGCCCTGCAACAGCAGCGCAACCGGGGGCTCCGCCCCGAAGTCGCCGCGGACGGTGTTGCGGATGCGCACCGCCATCAGCGAATCCATGCCGAGCTCGGTCAGCGGCCGGCCGGGGTCGATCGCACTGTCTTTGGGGTAGCCCATGATGGCCATGATCCGCGAACCCAGTCGGCCCAGGACCGCCTTGGCGGCCTCGGCGGGCTCGAGCTGCTTGAGGCCTTCCGGGCCGGGCCAGTCGTCATCCTCGCTGTCGAGGTCGAGTTCGGC
The DNA here is from genome assembly GCF_041287085.1 of Mycobacterium sp. pW045. Lineage (NCBI taxonomy): Bacteria > Bacillati > Actinomycetota > Actinomycetes > Mycobacteriales > Mycobacteriaceae > Mycobacterium > Mycobacterium sp. pW045. The sequence goes on from NZ_JBGGKU010000002.1 coordinate 307,600, forward strand.
GGCCAGCGTCGCGAAGTAGCCGAGTTGCTGCAGTTCCGGGAACGCCGCGGCGACCCGGTCCAGGCGCAACCGCGCCACCCCGACCCGGGCGAGATCGCCGCCCAGAATCGCCTCCAGCGCCTCCATGCCCTCGGCCGGGTCGATGGGGTCCAGCGCACTGAACTTGAGCTCCTGGGCGACTCCGACGCCGGACCACTGGCCCCAGTTGATCGTGATCGCCGGCAGCCCGGCGGCCCGCCGCCACGCCACCAGGCCGTCGAGCCAGGCGCTGGCCGCCGCGTAGGAGGCCTGTCCGGGTGCCCCGAGCAGCGACGACGTCGAGGAGAACCCGACCCACCAGTCCAGCTCTTTGCCGGAGTCGCCCAGCGTGGCCTCGTGCAGGCGTAGCGCCCCGGTCGCCTTGGGCGCCCAGACCCGCTCCAGGGTGTCGTGATCGATGCCGACCACGATCTGGTCGTCGATGACCGCGGCGCCGTGGACGACACCGCGCAGGCTCAGCCCGGTCTCTCGTGCGGCGGCGACCAGGCTCTCGGCCACACCCGGTGCGGCCAGGTCGCCGGAGACGACCGCGATCTGGGCCCGCCCGGCGAGCTCGTCGAGCACCGCGCGCTGCTGGTCGGAAGGCTGCGAGCGGCTGTTGAGCACGATGCGCGCGGCGCCGTGGTCGATCAGCCACCGGGCCACGACCAGGCCGATGCCGCCCAGCCCGCCGGTCAGGACGTAGGCGCCGTCGGCCCGGACAGCCGGGGCGCCGCTCGCGGTCAGGGTGGCCCGCTTGAGACGCTCTGCGTAGCGCGTGCCGCCACGCCAGGCCACCACGTCGTCGGTGCCCACCAGGCCCAGTTCGGTGATCAGCGTCGCCGCCGGGTCCGCCGCCGCATCCAGGTCGACGACCCCGGCCCGCAGGTCCGGGTGCTCGTAGGCCAGCACCCGCACCAGCCCCTTGAGGGCACAGATCGACGGGTCGCCGGGTTCATGGCTGCCGGGCCCGCCGGCGTTCACACTCAAGCCGTTGCGGCCGACGAGCCACAACCGGGGTGCGGTGCCGTGCCAGCCGGAGACGATGGTGCGCACCGTGGCGGCAACCGACCAGGCCAGCTCGCGGCCGCGGTCGGCGGCGGCGGTTGGATCGAAGGAACCGTTGTCGGCGAAAACCAGCACGCCGACCGGTGGCCGGTCCGGGTCGTCGGCGGTCTGGGCGAAGGCCTCCCGTACGGCCGGCTCGCTGGTCAGGTCCGCAGTGATCACCCGGCGGCTGTCCGAGGCGAACCGGTCGGCGAAATCGGCTGCGAAAGCCCGGCTTTCGTCGCCCTCGGTCAGCACCAGCCAGCTGCCTTCCGCGGCCGCCGGGACCTGCGGGGGCACGCCGGCGTCGATCCACTCGGTGTCGAAGATCTTCTGGCTCAGTGGCAGCGGCACCGTGCGGCGCTGCACGCGCTGCAGATAGATCCCGGACAGCTCGGCGGTGACCGTACCGGTGTCGTCGGTCAAGGTGACCCGGCCAAGGATGCCGTCGTCGTCGTGGCTCACCAGCTCGGCGTGGCCGCGGGCCCGCCGGCCCACCTCGCCGAACACCCGAATGGTCTCCACCGCGACCGGAAGATAGGTGGCTTCCTGCGCCCCGGAGCCTGATCCGCTCAGCGCCTCATCGGGCAGCGCGGCGGCCAGGCACTGCAGCGCCGCGTCGAGCATCACCGGATGGATTCGGTAGCCCCGGTGCGCGGTCGCCTCGTCGGGCAGCACGATCTCGGCCTCCGAGCCGCCGCCGGGCTTGCGGACGATGCGGGTCAGCGCGGCAAATGCCGGCCCGTGCTGCAGGCCGGTACGGCGCAACGCCGTGTAGAGGTCCGCCGGTGACAACGCGGTGCCGCCCCCGCCGGATACCGGGCGTTGCACGGCGGCCGATTCCGGGGCGGCCGCGGCGACCCTGGCGACGGCGTGGCGCGACCAGCCGCCGCCGGGCGCACGGGAGTGGATCTCGACTCGCAGGTCGTCGGAGCCATCGCCGTCGGTCAACAGTCGGGTGGTCACCTCGGTCCGGGCGTCGACTCGCAGCATCTGTTCGACCTCGACGCGGTCCACGGCGACCGCCGACACGGGCAGGCTCAGCGCCTCGCCGGCCGCGGCGAGCGCCATCTCGGCGAAGCCGGTGGCCGGCATGACGACCTGGCCGTGGACCTTGTGGTCGGCCATCCATGCCACGACGTCGGTGCCCACGTCGGCCTGCCAGACGTGGCCGTGGCCCGACGGCAGCTCCACGTGCACGCCCAGCAGCGGATGCGCGTCGGCCGAGTGCCGGTTCGCCGCGGTCACACCGGCCCAGTAGCGCACGTGCTGCCAGGGGCGCGGCGGCAGGTCGGCGCGGCCGACCCCGCCGTCCGGCCGCGGCGCCTCCGCCGACGGCGGTGCGACGGTCGCCAGGTTGGTGTGGAAGCTCAGCGCCTCGGGCTGCTCACGCAGCAGGGTGCCGGTCACGGTGGTGTCACCGGCGGGCCGCGCCGCCTCGAGGTTGCCGTTGATGGCGTGGGACAGCAGCGGATGCGGGCTGACCTCGACGAACGTGGCGTGCGCCGCCGTGGCCGCGGTCACGGCCTGGCTGAACCGCACCGGGTTGCGCAGGTTGTGCACCCAGTAGTCGGCATCGAATACCGGCATGCCGGTTCCGTTGTCGGTCTGACCGACGGTGCTGATCAGCGGGATCGTCGGCGCCGACGGCTTCAAGTCGGCCAGCGCGGTGGCCAACTCGCCCAGGATCGGGTCCACGGTGGGATGATGCGATGCCACGTCCACCTCGACGCGGCGGGCCAGTTTGCCCTGGGCGTCGACCACCGCGATGACCGCGTCGACCTGGTCGGGCGGGCCGGCGATGACCGTCTGCTGCGGGGCGGCGTACACCGCCACGGTGATGTCGGAGTGCTCGGCGACCAGCTTCTCGGCTGAATCGGCATCGAGCTCGAGCAGCGCCATCGCGCCCTGGCCGCTCAACCGGGCCATCAGCTTCGAGCGGGTCGCGATGACCTTCAGGCCGTCGGCCGGGCTCAGCGCACCGGCCACCACGGCGGCGGCCACCTCTCCCATCGAATGCCCGATCACCGCGTCCGGCTCGACCCCGTGGGAGCGCCACAGCGCCGTCAACGCCAGCTGCATGCCCACCAGGACCGGCTGGATGCGGTCGATGCCGACCACCGGCTCACCGGACTCCAGCACGTCGCGCAGTGAGAACCCGACCTGCGCGACGAAGTCCGGTTCCAGCTCGTCCACGGCGGCGGCGAACGCCGGCTCGTCGGTCAGCAGTTGCCGGCCCATGCCGGCCCACTGCGAACCCTGACCGGAGTAGAGGAACACGGTGCCTTTGCCGGCCTGGGCGGCGCGGGTGCCGACCACGCCGGGGGCCGGGTAGCCGCCGGCGACCGCGCGCAGCCCGGCCAGCGCCTGCTCGGTGTCGCGCGCGCAGACCGTGGCGAACCTGGCGTACCGGCTGCGGTGGTGGTTGAGGGTGTTGGCCACGTCGGCCAGTGGCACCTCGGCGCCGGGGCCGGCCAGCCAGTCGGCCAGCGTCGCCGCCCAGGCCGCCACCCGCTGATCGGTCTTGCCCGAGACCACCAGCGTGGCCACCGGGTCGGCCGGTGCCGGCGCGGGTACCGGGTCCGGGCCCTGTTCGAGTACCACGTGCGCGTTCGTGCCGCCCAGCCCGAACGACGAGACCGCGGCGCGCCGCGGACCCTCGGCCGCCGGCCAGGGGGTCATCTCGGTGGGAACGAACAGCCGCGTCGGCGAAGGGTCGATCGCCGGGTTCCACTTGGTGAAGTGCAGGTTCGGTGGGATCTGCCCCCGCTGCACCGCCAGCGCCGCCTTGATGAAACCGGCGATCCCGGCGGCGGCCTCCAGGTGACCGATGTTGGTCTTCACCGCGCCCAGCGCGCACTTCTCGGCGCCACGTCCGTAGACCTCGGCGAGCGCCTCGAATTCGATCGGGTCGCCCAAACCGGTTCCGGTGCCGTGGGTTTCGATCAGATTGACTGATCCTGCCGCGACGTCGGCGCTGCGCAGCGCGCGGGTGATCGCGTCACTTTGGGCGATGGTGTTCGGTGCGGTCAGGCCGTTGGACCTGCCGTCGGAGTTCACCGCCGAGCCCCGCACCACCGCCACGATCCGGTCGCCGTCGCGGATCGCGTCGGTGAGCCGCTTGAGCACCACGATCCCGGCGCCCTCGCCGCGGACGAATCCGTCGGCGCCGGCGTCGAAGGTGTGGCAGCGGCCGCGCGGCGACAGCATCCCCCACTTGGCCATGGCGATCTGGGTTTCGGGCCGCAGGATGAGGCTGACCCCACCGGCCAGCGCCAGGTCGCTCTCCCGCATCCGCAGGCTCTGGCAGGCCATGTGGACGGTGACCAGTGATGACGAGCACGCCGAGTCCATCGCGACGGCGGGCCCACGCAGACCAAGCAGGTAGGCGATGCGCCCGACGGCGACGGCGTGCGCGTTGCCGGTGGCCGAGTAGCCGTCGATCGCGTTCGGGTTGGAGGCTGAAATCCCTTGGTATTCGGTGTAATACACGCCCATCATCACGGCGGAGCGGATGCCCGACAGGTGTTCGGGCGACACACCGGCGTGCTCGAGCGCCTCCCAGGCGACCTCGAGCATCAGCCGTTGCTGGGGATCCATCGCCTCGGCTTCACGCGGGGAGATGCCGAAGAAGTCGGCGTCGAAACCGGCGACATCGGAGATGAAGCCGCCCCACTTCGACGACATGCGCCCCGGCGCCAGCGGGTCCGGGTCGTAGTACTCGTCGGCATCCCAGCGGTCCGGGGGGATCTCGGTGATAGCGTCGCGGCCGCCTGCCAACAGGTCCCAGTAGGCGTCCGGGCCGGACGCCTCACCGGGGAACCGGCAGCCGATCCCGACAACCGCGATCGGCTCCGCGGCGGCGATCCGGGACGCCTTCTCGAACTGCTCGGTCAGCGCCCCGCGCTTGTCGGCACCCATGGCCGACATCCTGTTGAAGATCGACTTGGAGGTTCCCGTCATCAAAAACTACCGCTCTCGCTCCCGGCCGATGCCGACTCGACCTGATCGAACAACTCGTCCAGCACACCGCCGGAGGAGTCGAACGTCAGATGACCGTCATCGTGTGCTGCTTCGTCCTGCGGGGCGTACCGGGATGCCAGCAATCCCACCAGATGCGTCGCCAAAGCTGAAATGCTGGGGTGGTTCCATAGCATCGACGCCGACAAATCCACCCCCACCAGTTGCTGCGTCTCTTTCAGCACCGTCATCGCGATCATCGAGTCCAGACCCATCTCCGGGAACGGCTGGTCCACGTCGACCGCTGCCGCCGAGGTCCGAAGCTCGCGGGCAAGGATAGCCTGCAGCCGGACCACCAACTCGTCGCGTCGCTGGTCGGCGGGTATCTGCGACCAGTCCGGCGCAGCCGTCTCGCCGGCGCCTGCGGCGGTGCCGCTGTCGTGCTCATCCGGCCCGCCGGCACCCACCGCCGCGGCTTCGCCGACGAGGTCCTCGAAGAACGTCAGCTCCCGGAACTCCGGCGAGGTGGCGACGGCCCGGTCGATGCGCAGCCGGCCCACCCCGACCCGGGGCCCCAGGGAGGCGGCGCCGAGCACCGCATCCAGTGCCTCGACGCCTTCCTCCGGGCTGATCGGATCGAGCACGCTCAGCGTCATCGAGCGTCCGATCCCCACGTCGGACCACTGGCCCCAGTCGATGGCGGTCCCCGGCAGGCCGGATGCGCGCCGCCACGTCATCAGGGCGTCCAGCCACGCGTTGGAGGTGGCGTAGCCGAGCTGACCGGGCAGGCCCAGCAGGGCGGCCATCGAGGAGAAACCCACCCACCAGTCGAGCGGACGCTCGGCGGTGGCAGCATGCAGCAGCGCGCCGCCGAGGGCTTTGGCCGACCAGGTGCCCGCCAGGCTCTCCGGGGTCACCGCCGTCACAAGGCCATCGCCGAGCACACCGGCGGCGTGTACGACGCCGCGCAGCGGCCGGCCGGTCTCCTCGGCGGCGGCGACCAGACGTTGCGCCACTCCCGGTGAACTGATGTCGCCGGCGACGTAGGCGACCTCGGCGCCGGCCGCCAGTTCGTCGAGCACCGCCCGCTGCGCCTCGGAGGGCTCGCTGCGGCCGTTGAGGACGATACGTCCGGCGCCGCGCGACACCAGCCAGCGCGCCACGACCGTCCCGAGCCCGCCGAGACCACCGGTGAGCAGGTAGGAGCCGTCGCCGCGGACCTTGGCGTGGCCGCCCTCGGAGGTCTGCGCGGCCTCGCCGAGCGAGGCCCGGGTGAGGCGTTCGGTGTAGCGCCGGCCGGCGCGCCAGCCGACGATGTCGTCGCGGACCGGGGCCTGCAGTTCGGCCAGCAGCACACCCAGCAGGGCGTCGACGTCATCGGCTGTGTCCAGGTCGACCAGCGTGGCGCCCAGGTCCGGTTCGTCGGCGAGCACCCGGGCCAGTTCGCCGGGGAACCGCCAGGTGCGGACGACGCCCTTGAGCGCGCCGACGGCGGGGTCGCCCGGCTCGTCGGCGCCCACCGCCAGACCGCCGCGGCTGACCAGCCACAGCCGCGCACCGTTGGTCTCCGGCCAGTCCTGCACGGCCGCCCGGGCCGCTCTGGAAGCGGTCCAGATGAGGTCACGCGCCCGGGCCAGCGCTTGCGGGTCGGCGATGTCGGAGCCGTGCTGTCCGAGGAACACCACGATGCCGGCGGGCGGGCGCGCGGGATCGGCGCCGGTTTGCGCGACCGCCTCGGCCAGCGCCGGCTGGTCGGCGAACGGTCCGGTGATGACCTTGCGGTCCGGGCCGGCCAGCCGTGCCGCGAATGCCGCCGCCAGGCGCTCGGTTGCGCCGTCGGCGGCGGCGTCGGGCTCGGTGAGCAGCAGCCAGCTGCCGGCCGCCGCGCCGGTGGCTTCCGGCGCCGGGGCTTCGATCCACTCGGTGGCGAAGAGCTTGTGCTCCAGCGGCACCCGCAGTGAACCGGGGTCGATCGGGTGCAGTTCGACGCCGGTGAGTTCGGCCACCACGGCCCCCGAGTCGTCGGTCAGCACGATCCGGCCCACTGCCGTCGTCTCGCCGCGGCTGGTCAGCTCGGTGTGGCACCGGACCTGGCGGCCGGTTCGGCCGAGCACCCGCACCGCGGCCACCGCCGTCGGCGCGTAACCGAGACCTTCTGGGTCGGAGATCGCCGCCGCCAGCGCCCGCAGCGCCGCGTCGAGCAGCACCGGGTGCAGCCGGTAGCCGGGGTGGCTGGCGACATCCTCGGGCAGCGTGAGCACGCTGCCGCCGGTGACCGCGTCGTCGCCGCCCTGCTGTGCGGCGGTGATGTCGGCCAGCGCATACCGCGTCCAGGACTGGCCGGCGGCCCGGGCGTGGATCTCGACCCGGGTCTGCGCATCCGCGCCGCTGAGCACGGTGGTGACCTGCATGCCCCCGTCGAGCACCAGCGGCTGCTCGAGCTGCAGGCCGGTCACGCTGATGGCCTCGACGGGTCTGCCGAGCGCTTGGCTGCCCGCCGCCAGCGCCATCTCGACCAGGGCGGCTGCCGGCAGCACGGTTTGCCCCTGGATCTGCGCGGCCGGCCACGGCAGCAGTTCGGCGCTGAGCTCGGTCTGCCAGACGTGGTCGCGGCCGGTGAGCATCTCGACGTGCGGCCCGAGCAGCGGGTGGATATCCGGTGCCTGCCCGATCCGCGCGGGCGCGGAGATCCAGTGGTGGGCGTGTTGCCAGGGGGTGGTCGGCAGCTCGGCGAAGCCGCCGGCCGTGACGCCGGAAGACCCGTCGCCGAGTTCGGCGAGTTGGAGGTGGAAGCTCACGGTTTCGTCGTCGCCCCTGCGCAGGGTTGAGATCACCGTCGCCGGCTCGGCTGCGGCGGCCTCGACCGTCTCGATGATCGAGTGCGTCAGTAGCGGGTGGGGGCTGATCTCGATGAAGGTGCCGTGCTCGCGTGCCGCGGCGGTGATGGCCTGGCTGACCAACGCCGGTTGACGCACATTGGCGACCCAGTAGTCGGCATCGAGCACCGGAACCGGCCCGGCCGGATCAACCACCGTGGAAATGAACGGAATCTGCGGGGCCGAGGCCACCAGATCTGCCAACTGCGCCCGCAGCTCATCCAGGATCGGATCCATGAATGCGGTATGCGAGGCCACCTCCATATTGACCCGCCGCGCAAACCGCTCCCGGCCGGCCACCGCCGCGATCACCGCATCCACCTCGGCCGGCAAGCCGGCCACCACCGTCTGCCGCGGCGACAAATACCCGGCCACCTCAACCTGCGGATACCCCGCCAACAACTCCTGCGCCGCCGAGGCATCCAGTTCCAACAGCGCCACCGCGCCCTGACCGGCCTGCCGCGACATCAACGCCGACCGCGCCGCGATCACCCGCAACCCCTGCTGCGGCGTCAGCGCCCCGGCCACCACCGCCGCAGACACCTCCCCCATCGAATGCCCCACCACCGCATCCGGTGACACCCCATAGGACCGCCACAACGCCGCCAACGCCAGCTGCACGCCCATGATCACCGGCTGCACCTGCGCATCACCGGAGATCTCAGCACCCGAGGCGATCACATCCCGCAGCGAAAAACCGAGCTGCGCAACAAAATCCGGCTCCAACTCAGCAATCGCCGCCGCAAACACCGGCTCCTCGGCCAACAACCGCCGACCCATCCCCGCCCAATGCGAACCCTGCCCGGAAAACACGAACACCGGCCGGCTGCCCGCGAGGCGGGCCCGCGGTTCGATGACACCGGCGGCACTGTCCCCGGCGGCCAGCGCCGTCAGGCCGGCGACCGCCGCAGCGCGGTCCCTGGCGCACACGCCCGCGGTGTACTTGAAGCGGCTCCGGTTGTCGCGCAGCGTCTTTGCGACATCGGTCAGCGGCACGTCGGCGCCGTCGCCGCGCAGCCAGTCGGCGAGCACGCCGGCCGTGGCCGCGATACGCGCCGGCGACTTCCCCGAAACCAGCAACGTGCTCACCACCGGCTCGGCAACCGGCGAGACCGACTCCGACACCGGCGCCTGCTCGACCACCACATGCGCATTGGTGCCCGACACCCCAAACGAGGACACCCCCGCCCGACGCGCACGCGACACCGCCGGCCACGACATCGCCTGCGCCGCAATCTGAAACTTCGATGCCGCCGCACCGGCATTCGGCGTCAACGCCGAGAAATTCAAATGCCGCGGAATGAACCCGTGCTGCACCGCCAACACCGTCTTGATGAAACCGGCAACACCGGAGGCGGACTCCAGGTGCCCGAGGTTGGTCTTGACCGACCCCAACACCAACGGCGCCGCCGCACCCCGCTCACCGAACACCGCCGCCAGCGCATCCAACTCGATCGGATCACCCAGCGCCGTCCCGGTCCCGTGCGCCTCGACGTAGTCGATATCACCCGGGGACAACCGCGCCGCCGCCAACGCCGCCCGCATCACCTTCTGCTGCGCCGGACCCGACGGCACCGTCTGACCCGACGACGGCCCATCCTGATTCACCGCCGAACCCCGCACCACCGCCAGAATCCGGTCACCATCACGCTGCGCATCCGAGAGCCGCTTGAGCACCACCACCCCGGCACCCTCACTACGGACATAGCCATCGGCGGCGGCGTCGAACGTCTTGCACTGCCCGTCGGGGGCCAACATGCCCCACCGCGAGGTGGCGATGCTGTTCTGCGGGGACAAGATCAGGTTCACCCCGGCCGCCAGCGCCTGATCGGACTCGCGCCGGCGCAGACTCGCACACGCCAGATGAATCGTCACCAACGACGACGAACACGCGGTGTCCACCATCATCGCCGGACCGTGCACACCGAGGAAATACGCCAACCGGCCCGCCGCGAAGTTCGGGCCGTTGCCGAACGCGAGGTAGGGGTCGACATCCCGGGGGCCGACCCTTTCGGCCGCCAGCAAGGCGTAGTCGTTGGTGGTGAGGCCGACGAAAACGCCGGTCTGGGTGCCCCGAATCGCCTCCTTGGTGATCCCGGCATGCTCCAACGCCTCCCAGGCCACCTCCATCAACAACCGCTGCTGAGGATCCATCGCATCGGCTTCGCGCGGCGAAATACCAAAAAACTCCGCATCGAACTCAGCGGGCTGCCACGACGACAAAAACCCACCCTCACGAGAACAAATCGTCCCCGCCACCGAATGATCCGACGAATAAAACGCATCCGCATCCCAGCGATCCGCCGGAACCCGAACAATCCCCGAACCCTCAGCACACAACAACCGCCAAAAACCGGCAGGATCACCCACCCCACCCGGCAACCGACAACCCAAACCCACCACCGCGATCGGCTCGGTATCACCGGCCTCCGCCACCGCCAACCGCGCCGTCAAATCATCAATCTTGCGCAGCGCCTCAGCGACAATCGAACGACGATCCGGCCCCCCAGCCGATTCGGCCCTCCCGGCCGACGCGGAACCTATCTCGCTCAACTCAACCTCTCCGAAAGCTGCGCGAGCAGCTCGTCATCGCTCATGTCGTCATAGGCGTCGGCGCTGTCCTGTTCGGCGGCCTCGGCCACCTCCGGCAGGATCGTGGCCAGGTATCCGGTCAGCGCGTCGATGGTCGGATAGTCGAATACGACTGCGGCCGGCAGAATTTCGCCGAGGCTGTCCGACAGTGATCGCTGCAGCGTCACGCTCATCAGCGAATCCATGCCGGAGGCGAAGAATCCGGCCGTGGGGTCCAGCACGTGGCGCGAGGCCAGGCCCATAGCGGCGACGACCTGCATGGTGACGTGGTCGTGCAGCAACCCCAAGCGCTGCTCGGGTTCGGCTTCGGCCAGCGCGCGGCGGAACTCGGTGGTGACCGGCGCGGATCCGTCGGCGGGTTCGGCAACGGTCAGCAGGTCGTCGACGATGTGCAGTGCCGCGCGGGTGCGGTAGGCGGTGGCCAGCCGTGGCCAGTCCGCCGCCACCACGGTGTGCCGCACCGCGCTGTTCGCGCCGATCACCAGCGGCAACGCCCCGATGGCCACGTCGTCGCTCATCGGCTCCAGCCCGGACTCCACGGTCACCTGGCGTTCGATGTCGGATTGGGTGTCGCTCAGCGACTTCCACAGCCCCCAGTTGATCGCGGTGGCTGGCAGCCCGGCCGCACGACGAGCGTAGGCGAAGGTGTCCAGGAAGGTGGTGGTCGCGGTGTAGTGCGCCAGCCAGCGCGATCCGGTGATTCCGGAGATCGACGAGAACAGCACGAAGTGGCGCACCGGGTGCCGCAGCGACAGCTTGTGCAGCACCGCGACCACGTCGAGCTTCGGCCGGAACATGGCGGTGACGTCGTCGTCGGTCATGTCGCGCAGTGTCACCGGCCCGCCCGCGAAGGCGGCCACGTGGATGCCCGCTAGCGGCGGCAGGTCGGCGCCGAACCGGTCGAACAACGCGCTCATCGCGGTCTCGTCGGCCGCGTCGGCGGCCACCGTCACCAGTGTCGTTCCCGCCAGTTCGGCCGCCAGCTCGTCGAGTCGTGTCCCCGGGTTGCGCGACACCGCGACGATGGTCTTGGCTCCGCTGGTCGCCAGCTGTCGAACCAGCTGCGGTCCGATGTTGCCGGTGGCGCCGATCACCAGATGGCAGCTGTCCGGGTCGAATTCGACCGGTGCGGCGGCACCGGTGGGCCGGGCCTTGCGCAGCCTCGGAACCCGGCGGACACCGGCCCGGTAGACGATCTGGTCCTCGGTGTCCTCGGCATCGGCTTCGGCGAGCAGGTACCCGGCGACCAGCGACGCCGGAACCGACTCGTCGACGTCGATGACCCGGCCCCAGATCTCGGGATGTTCCAGGGCCAGGCTGCGGCCCAGCCCCCACAGCACGGCATGCGCGGGGTTGGCGCGGTCGCCCTCGCCGACAGGTTGGGCGTTGCGGGTCAACAGGAACAGCGTCGCCGGGGCCGGCTGGTCCAGCATGGCCGCGGCAAGCCGCCGTGCCGCGTTGAACGTGTCGTAGGCCGGTGTCGCGCTGAGGTCGGCTGGCGCGGTCGGCGGCGCGTAGAGGACACGGCTCGCTCCGCGCAGCGCCGTCGCGAGGGCGGCGGGATCGGCGCCGGCAGCCAGCACCGATGCGTCCAGCGTCGTCACGGCCCCGGGTCGCAGCGCGCCGAGTTCGGCACCCAGGTCGTCGCCGCCGATCACCAGCCAGGACTGGCCGGTGGCGGCGGGTTCGGCGGCTTCGCGGCCGCCTGATTCGCTTTCCGGCCAGCTCAGCTCGCACCACCACTCCGCGGGTACCGCGCCGGCGCTACCCGCCGCGGGAGCCATGCCGGCGGCGGCCGGTCCAGGGCTGCGCCGGATCTCCACGGTGTCGATCCAGTGCCGGGTGTGCTGCCACGGCGTCGCGGGCAGCACCGGGTGCGGTTCGGGCGGATGCGGGGTCTGCGGCGGCTGAGCGGTGTGGGTGCGGTTGAGGTTGGTGTGGAAGCTGATCGCGTCGTCGGCGTTGCGGGTCAGGGTTCCGACGCTGTGGTGGTGGCCGCCGAGCGACTCGCACGTGTCGGCGATGGCGTGCGTCAGGATCGGGTGCGCGCTGACCTCGACGAACGTGGTGTGTTCTGCGGCCGCGGCGGTGATGGCCTGGGCCAGCAGCGCAGGCCGGCGGACGTTGCTGACCCAGTAGTCGGCGTCCAGCAGCGGCATACCCCCGGCCGGCATGGCGGTCTCGGTCACGGTGGAGAAGAACGGGATGGTGGCGACCTCGGGAGTCAGGCCCGCCAGTGCCGCTTGCAGTTCGGGCAGGATCGGATCCATCAACGCGGTGTGCGAAGCGACTTCCATGTTGACCCGGCGGGCGAACTTGTTTCCGGCGCTGACCGCCGCGATGACGGCATCCACCGGCGCCACCGGGCCGGCCACCACGGTCTGCTTGGGCGACAGGTAACCGGCCACGCTGACGTCGGGGTAGCCGGCCAGCAGCGCCTCGGTGGCCTCGCTGTCCAGGTTGAGCAGCGCCACCGCGCCCTGCCCGGCCTGCTGCGACATCAACCGGGAACGGGCCGCGATCACCCGGAATCCATCGGCCGTGCTCAGTGCCCCGGCGACGACCGCCGCGGTCACCTCACCCATGGAGTGGCCGATGACGGCGTCGGGGTGCACCCCGTGGGAGCGCCACAGTTCGGTCAGGGCCAGTTGCAGTCCCATCAGGACGGGCTGCACCTGCGCGTCACCGCTGATCGCTTCACCGCCGGAGATCACCTGCCACAGTGAGAATCCGACGTGTTCGACGAACACCGGTTCCAGCAGCGCCAGGGCGCGGGCGAACGCCGGTTCGTCGGTGAGCAGTTGCCGGCCCATGCCGGCCCAGTGCGAGCCCTGCCCGGAGTACACGAACACGGTGCCCGGCCCGCACGGCCCGTCGTGCGGTCCGACAACGCCACTACCGGACCCGTCGCCGGAGGTGCCGGCGGCCAGCGCCTGCAAACCGCGCACCGCCTGCTCCCGGTCGCGGGCGCATACGGTGGCGAACTGCGCCTGCCTGGCGCGGTGGTGGTTGAGGGTGTGCGCGACGTCGGGCAGTTCGATCTCGGCGCCGTCGCCCGCCAGCCAGGTGGCCAGGTCGCCGGCGGTCGCGGCGATCCGCTCCGGGGTCCGCCCCGAGATCACCAGCGTCGTGACCGCCGGATCGGGTTCGCGCGCAGCGATTTTGGCGGGCGGCGCCTGCTCGATCACCACGTGGGCGTTGGTGCCGCCGAAGCCGAACGAGGAGACGCCGGCGCGTCGCGGGTGCTCGGTGGACGGCCAAGGCTGTTCTTCGGCGACGACCTTCAGGCGCAGCTGGTCGAACGAGATGTGCGGGTTGGGCGTGTTGAAGTGCAGGTTGCGCGGGATCTGCCCCCGTTGCACGGCCAGCACCGACTTGATGAAGCCGACCATGCCCGCGGCCGCTTCCAGGTGGCCGAGGTTCGACTTGGCGGCGCCGAGCAGCAGCGGCGCATCCACCGGGCGTCCCCGTCCCAGCACCGTGCCCAGCGCTCGCGCCTCGATCGGGTCGCCGAGCAGCGTTCCGGTGCCGTGGGTTTCGACGTAGTCGACTTCCTGCGGCGTGATCCCGGCGTCGGCGTAGGCCGAGCGCAACACCGCCATCTGGGCGGCCGGATTGGGTGCCAGCAGGCCGTTGGAGTGGCCGTCGGAGTTGATCGCCGATCCGCGGACCACCGCCAGCACCCGGTCGCCGTCGCGGCGCGCGTCGGACAGCCGCTTGAGCACCACCACACCGCAGCCCTCACCGCGGACGAAGCCGTCGGCGTCCGCGTCGAATGCGTGGCATGCGCCGGTCGTCGACAGGGCGCCGCTCTGGTCGAAGCCGCGGAACACCGCCGGGGACATCAGCAGGTTCACCCCGCCGGCGATGGCGGTCTCGCACTCGCCGGTCCGCAGGCTCCGGCACGCCAGGTGCAGGGCGACCAGCGATGAGGAGCACGCGGTGTCCACCGTCACCGAGGGCCCGCGCAGGTCCAGGAAGTACGAGAGCCGGTTGGCGATGATGCTCAGGGCGCCGCCGGCGTTGCTCCAGGCGTCCACGCCGGTCAGGTCGGCCGATGCGTGACAGCCGTACTCGGTGATGCTGGCCCCGACGTACACGCCGGTCTGCGAGCGCCGCAACGAGGTCGCCGGAATTCCGGCGTGCTCCAACGCTTCCCACGCCACTTCCAGCAGCAGTCGCTGCTGCGGGTCCATCTTGACGGCTTCCCGGCTGGAGATCTCGAAGAACTCCGCATCGAAGGCCGCGATGTCGCTCAGGAACGAGCCCCAGCGGGTGGTGCGGGCGATGGCGCTCGAGACCTCGGGCGACCCGTCGTCGAACGGCGCCCACCGATCGGCCGGCACTTCGGTGACCGCGTTGCCGCCGTCGATCAGGAACTGCCACAGCGCATCCGGCGAGTTGATATCACCGGGGAACCGGCAACCCAGGCCGATCACCGCGATGGGTTCGTCGGTGCCGAACCGGCCGGGCTCGGGTCCGGCCTCCTCGTCGGCGGACTCCGGCTCGATGAGGAACCGCGCCAACTCGGTGACCGACGGATGCTGCCAGAGCTCCACCGGCGACACTTTGCGGCCGAGCAGCTCGGACAGCTCACCGCAGAGCACCACCGCGTCGCGGGACCCGACGCCCAGATCGTTCAGCGACGCGTTGAAGTCGATCTCATCGGGGCTGCAACCGATATTGGTGACCAGATAGTCGGCCAACCAGTGGCGCAGGGCTTCTTCGTCAAATGCTGCGGTCATGAGGGGAACCCGATTCCCACTAGATCCCGTCCCATCCGGCCGGAGCCGATTCCACGCTGTCGAACAGCTCATTCAACACACTGTCGGCCGACTCGGTCAGCTCGCCGCCGGCGGCAGCCGGGTCGTCGCCGGAGTCCTCCTGCGGCAGCAGTTTGCCGGTCAGGTGGGCAGCCAGCGCCGCAGTCGTCGGGTGGTTCCACAGCATCGTCGCCGACAGCTCCAGGCCGACCAGCGCTTCGATGTCGCGCCGGACCGCCATGGCCATCACCGAGTTGAGGCCGAGCTCGGCGAACGGCCGGTCCAGCGCCAGCTCGGCCTCCGGCATACGAAGCTCGCGGGCCAGGATGCTGCGCAACCCGATTTCCAGCTCGCTGAGTATCTCATCGGCGGGTAGTTGCGCCCAGTCGCGGGTCGGTCCGCCGGCATCGGCAGCGGAGGATCCCGGCTTCCCGACGCCGCCTTCCCGGGGCAGCGGAACCATCACTGCCTGGGCGACGTCGTAGTGCTCGACGTGGTCCCAGGCGGCGAAGGCCTCGGCCGGGGAGATCGGCCGGGAGCCCATCCGCTCCAACTCGTGCAGCACGACGTGGGCCTCGGCGCCGAAGCCGAGGTCTTTCCATGCCACCCAGTCCAGGCTGACGCTGTGGCAGCCGCGCCGGTGGCGGGCGCGGGCCAGCCCGTCGAGGTAGGCGTTCGCACTCGCGTAGGCGCCCTGGCCGGGCACCCCGAATACCGCGCCCGCCGCGGCGGTCATGAAGAAGAAGTCCACGCTCGCCGGCGGGAACAGTTCGTGCAACACCTGGGCGCCGGCGATCTTCGGCCACATGGTGGCCCGCAGCCGGTCGTCGTCGACCTCGGTCAGCAGCTGCCCCTCGGTGATGCCGGCGGCATGGATGATGCCCCGAATCGGCGGTGCGCCGGCGGCATCCCGGCGAGCCAGCAGTTCGGCCACCGCCTCTCGGGAGCCGATGTCGAGCGCGGCCACGTCGACGCTGACACCGCGGCGCTCCAGCGCGCGGATGGCGGCGATCCGGCGGCGGAGATCGGGCGCGACATCGTCACCGTCCCAGTCGCGCCGGGGCGGCAGGGCGCTGCGCCCGGCCAGCACCAGCCGGCGGGCACCCCGGTCGGCGAGCCACCCGGCCATCAGCAGGCCCAACGCACCCATACCGCCGGTGATCAGGTAGGCGCCGTCGGGCTGGCACACCATCGGCTCCCGCTGCGGCGGGCCGGAGATCGGGGTGAACGTCGGCTCGAGGAACCGGCCGTCGCGCAGCACCAGGATGGATTTGGCCGGGGTGCGCAGCACCGCCGACAGCGGCGCGACGCCACCGGCGAAGCCGACGGGGTCTTCGGGCAGGTCGACCAGGCCGCCGCAGAGCTGCGGTTGCTCGGCGCGGATCACCCCGGCCAGGCCCCACAGGGCGCTTTGGCGCACGGCGGCATCGGAGCCGGCCTCGTGGACACCCTGGGTGATGATCCACAGTGCCGGCGGGTGGTTCTCCCGCTCGGCGAGCTGGGCCACCAGCTCGGACACCTCGCCGACGAGCCGGGACGCGCAGTCCAGGTCGGTCTCGCCCGGCCGGGAGCCGGCGACGTAGACGACGGCCTGGGCCTCGGTGATGCCGGCGCAGCGGTGACCGGCTGCGACCAGCCCGCCACGCAGCGCCTCGGCGGCGTCGCCGTCGCCGAGGACCGCCAGCGTGCCGGGCTGCTCCGGCGGCTGGGGAGCCCCGTCCCAGGGCTGCCAGTCGATCGCGTGCGCGATCGAGCTGGGGTCCCCGGTGGGCGCCGCGGTGTCCAGCGCCGTGTAGCGCAGCGACCGAATGTCGACACAGCATTGGCCGTCGGGCGTGCTCACCGCGATGTCCACGATGAGCTCGCCGTCGTCGCCCTCGCGACGGTGCACGGTGACGCCGGCGCAGCCGTCGGCGGGCGGTTCCCCCAACCGGATGCTGTGGGCCGAGGCCGGCACCATCAGGTCCGGGTTGGCGTCATCGACCAGCCGTGCGACGTGCAATGCGGCGTCGAGCAGGGCCACCGTTGCCGATTGTGCGGCCGCTGCTGCTTCTATGTCGGCCCGCAGCTCCGCCGGGGTCGACCGGCCGGCCCGGAGCGACCAGTCGAACGGGCGGCCTTCACTGCCCCAGGTCAGCCACCGCGAGGTCACCGCGTCGTCGTCGAATTGCGTGCCGGCGTGGCCGTTCTTGTGCATCGGCTTGGTGCCGTCGGAGGCGGATTCGTCGTGCGGCGCGATGCGGGCACTGAGGTGTTTGACCCAGCGCGCACCCGCATCGTCGGTGACCGCCTTCGACAAGATGACGACCGACTCGGCGTCGGCGACCACCTGGACGGTCCGCGGCCGGTCGATGATGATCGGGTGCTCGAAGCGGATGTCGCTGACGGCCGGCTGGCCGCTCGCCTCGATGGCGGCGTCGGCCAGCGTTTGCAGCAGCACCGATGCCGGCACCAACTCCACCCCGTTGTTGCGGTGACTGCCGGGATACGGCTTGGACTCCGGCGCCAGCCGCGCCTGCCACAAGTGGACGGTCGGTGTGCTGCCGACCTTGATGTGGGTGCCCAGTAGCACGCCGGGCCGCGGCGCGGATTCGGCTGCGCTGACCGAGTTTTCGATCTCCAGCCAGTGGTGGGTGTGGCGCCACGGCGTGGTGGGCAGCACCGGGTGCGGCTCGGGCGGGTGCGGCAGGTCCCGGGGTTTGAGCGGGTGCGCACTGTTGAGGTGCTGGTGGAATCCGACGGTGTCATCGCCGTGGCGCACCAACGTCGCGACGCTGCGGTGCGGAACCGTCTCCAGGTTCTCGTCGATGGTGTGCGTCAGTAGCGGGTGGGGGCTGATCTCGATGAAGGTGCCGTGCTCGCGTGCCGCGGCGGTGATGGCCTGGCTGACCAACGCCGGTTGACGCACATTGGCGACCCAATAGTCGGCATCGAGCACCGGAACCGGCCCGGCCGGATCAACCACCGTGGAAATGAACGGAATCTGCGGGGCCGACACCACCAGATCCGCCAACTGCGCCCGCAGCTCATCCAGGATCGGATCCATGAACGCGGTATGCGAGGCCACCTCCATATTGACCCGCCGCGCAAACCGCTCCCGGCCGGCCACCGCCGCGATCACCGCATCCACCTCGGCCGGCAAGCCCGCCACCACCGTCTGCCGCGGCGACAAATACCCGGCCACCTCAACCTGCGGATACCCCGCCAACAACTCCTGCGCCGCCGCGGCATCCAGTTCCAACAGCGCCACCGCGCCCTGACCGGCCTGCCGCGACATCAACACCGACCGCGCCGCGATCACCCGCAACCCCTGCTGCGGCGTCAGCGCCCCGGCCACCACCGCCGCAGACACCTCCCCCATCGAATGCCCCACCACCGCATCCGGTGACACCCCATAGGACCGCCACAACGCCGCCAACGCCAGCTGCACGCCCATGATCACCGGCTGCACCTGCGCATCACCGGAAATCTCAGCACCCGAGGCGATCACATCCCGCAGCGAAAAACCCAGCTGCGCAACAAAATCCGGCTCCAACTCAGCAATCGCCGCCGCAAACACCGGCTCCTCGGCCAACAACCGCCGACCCATCCCCGCCCAATGCGAACCCTGCCCGGAAAACACGAACACCGTGCCGGGCCCGGGCAGCACCGTTGCCGGCTCGACGACGCCGGGTGCGGACTCCCCGGCGGCCAGCGCGGTCAGGCCGGCGATGGCCTGCTGGTGGTCGCGGGCGGCGACGGTGGCGAACTTCTGATGACGCGTCCGGTGGTGGTTGAGCGTGTGGGCGACCTCGGCCAGCGGCACGTCGGCGCCGTCGCCGCGCAGCCAGTCGGCGAGCACGCCGGCCGTGGCCGCGATACGCGCCGGCGACTTCCCCGACACCAGCAACGTGCTCACCACCGGCTCGGCAACCGGCGAGACCGACTCCGACACCGGCGCCTGCTCGACCACCACATGCGCATTGGTGCCCGACACCCCAAACGAGGACACCCCCGCCCGACGCGGACGCGACACCGCCGGCCACGCCATCGCCTGCGCGGCAATCTGAAACTTCGCCGCCCCCGCACCGGCATTCGGCGTCAACGCCGAGAAATTCAAATGCCGCGGAATGAACCCATGCTGCACCGCCAACACCGTCTTGATGAAACCGGCAACACCGGCAGCCGATTCCAGGTGCCCGAGGTTGGTCTTGACCGACCCCAACACCAACGGCGCCGCCGCACCCCGCTCACCGAACACCGCCGCCAGCGCATCCAACTCGATCGGATCACCCAGCGCCGTCCCGGTCCCGTGCGCCTCGACATAGTCGATATCACCCGGGGACAACCGCGCCGCCGCCAACGCCGCGCGCACCACCTTCTGCTGCGCCGGACCCGACGGCACCGTCTGACCCGACGACGGCCCATCCTGATTCACCGCCGAACCCCGCACCACCGCCAGAATCCGGTCACCATCACGCTGCGCATCCGAAAGCCGCTTGAGCACCACCACCCCGGCACCCTCACTGCGGACATAGCCATCGGCGGCGGCGTCGAACGTCTTGCACTGCCCGTCGGGGGCCAACATGCCCCACCGCGAGGTCGCAATGCTGTTCTGCGGCGTCAGCATCAGGTTCACCCCGGCCGCCAGCGCCTGATCGGACTCGCGCCGGCGCAGACTCGCACACGCCAGATGAATCGTCACCAACGACGACGAACACGCGGTGTCGAGCATGATCGCCGGACCGTGCACACCGAGGAAATACGCCAACCGGCCCGCCGCGAAATTGGCGGCGTTGCCGAAGGGAACGTAGGGATCGATATCGGCGGCCTGAATGTTGCCGATCATGTCGAGGGCGTAGTCGCTGGTGGTCATACCGACGAAAACGCCGGTCTGGGTGCCCCGAATCGCCTCCTTGGTGATCCCGGCATGCTCCAACGCCTCCCAGGCCACCTCCATCAACAACCGCTGCTGAGGATCCATCGCATCGGCCTCACGCGGCGAAATACCAAAAAACTCCGCATCGAACTCAGCAGGCTGCCACGACGACAAAAACCCACCCTCACGAGAACAAATCGTCCCCGCCACCGAATGGTCCGACGAATAAAACGCATCCGCATCCCAGCGATCCGCCGGAACCCGAACAATCCCCGAACCCTCAGCACACAACAACCGCCAAAAACCGGCAGGATCCCCCACCCCACCAGGCAACCGACAACCCAAACCCACCACCGCGATCGGCTCGGTGTCACCGGCCTCCGCCACCGCCAACCGCGCCGTCAAATCATCAATCTTGCGCAGCGCCTCAGCGACAATCGCCCGGCGATCCGGCCCCCCAGCCGGTACAGCGTTCATCTCGCTCAACTCAACCTCCCCGAAAGCCGCGCGAGCAGCCCCTCATCGCATCACACTGACCGAGCGGAAGTATCCAGTCGGTCGAATCCGTCCCGCTGGTAGATCTCCACGCAGCTGGAGCGGCGGATCTTGCCGCTGGTTGTGATCGGGATGGCGCCTTGCGGAACCAGAACCAGATCGCCGATCGCCAGGCCGTGCGCCTTCGACAGCGCGGACGTGACCTTCCGCCTCACCTCGTTCAGCCTGTCGGCAACCTCCTCGTCCGAGCCCCCCTTGTTCTTGAACTCGGCGATCGTAACAAGCTGCTCCGACCTACTGTTCGATACCGACACCGCAGCGACGCGCCCGCCGGTGATCTCCTGCACGGTGGCCTCGATGTCGTCCGGGTAGTGATTCTTGCCGTCGACGATCAGCAGGTCCTTGATCCGGCCGACGATGTAGAGCTCGCCGGCGGAGATGACGCCGAGGTCGCCGGTCTTGAGCCAGGGGCCCTGCGGCGTGCCGGGCGAGGGGTCGGCCAGCTTGCCGCCGAAGGTGGCCTCGGTGGCCTGCTGGTTGTGCCAGTAGCCGGCCGCCAGGTTGGGGCCGTATGCCCAGATTTCGCCGACCTTGCCCTCCGGGTTCTCGGTCTGGGTGTCGGGGTCCACGATGCGGACCGTGCAGGCCCGCGGCACACCGCAGCTGACCAGCTCGACGCCGCCCTCGGGTCCGCTCGGCTCGGCGATGCCGTCGGCCAGCTTGGTGTAGTCGAAGCGCGGGGTCGGCGGCGGGCTGCCCGGGGTGTTCGACGTCAGGTAGACGGTGGCCTCGGCCAGGCCGTAACCGGGCCGCAGCGACGCCGGGTTGAGGTTGAACTTGGTGAACCGCTCGACGAGCCGGCGCAGCGTCGCCGCGTGCACCCGCTCGGCGCCGAACGCAAAGGTGTGGACCTGGCCCAGGTCGAGGCCCGCCATGTCCTCGTCGGAGGTGCGCCGGACGGCCAGCTCGTAGGCGAAGTTGGGCCCACCGGTGTAGGCGTTGGGATAGCTGGCCACCAGCTGCATCCAGCGGGCCGGCTTGGCCAGGAACGCCATCGGGCTGAAGATCACCGCCTGATGACCCCCGACCAGCGGGAAGATGATGCCGCACATCAGGCCCAGGTCGTGGTAGAAGGGCAGCCATGCCACCAGGGTGGTGTCGGCCGGCACCGTCTTGCCGCGGTCCTCGAAGGTGTCGGCGATCATCTGCCGCATGTTCTCGATCGCGTTGTGGTGGCCGACCATGACACCGGCGGGGGTGCGGGTCGAACCGGAGGTGTACTGCAGGAAGGCGATCTTGGTGTGTGCGGTGGTGGTGGGCGCCACCGCCGGCTCGGAGTCCAGGTCCAGCGCGTCGACCTCGATCACCACCGGCGGTTTCCCGCCCAGGTCACGGATCGAGTTGGCGATGTCGCCGACCGCCGCCGACGTGGTCAGGATCGCCGCCGGGGTGCAGTCGCGCAGTGCCGCCGTCACCCGCTCGTCGTGCGCCCCGAACATCGGCACCGGCAGCGGCACGGCGATCATTCCCGCCTGCAGCGCGCCGTAGAAACCGATGATGTACTCCATGCTCTGCGGGGCCAGCAGCGCCACCCGGTCGCCGGGCGAGGCACAGGTCGCCAGCTCGGCCGCCACCACCTGCGCCCGGTCATGCAGCTGCGACCAGGTCACCGTCTCGCGGTAGCCCTCCGGGTCGACGTCGAAGTCGATGAAGGTGTACGCAGGCGCATCCGGCTTTTCCCGGGCACGGTCGGCCAACAGGCTCGGGATATGCGATTGAGTAACCGGCATAGCGATGATTTCTCCTTGTGCTGTCAGGTCCGCGGACCTCACCTGCTCAGTAGTTAGGCCCCGTCCAGAGTCGTCACGTGTGGCGTCCGAACTGACGGTTTCGCTGCGCGGCGCCCCTGCACAGCGGAGGTATGCAATTGGATTAGCGACATTTGGGATGCTTCCCTGGGATCGGGTCCGGTGGGCGACGTGGCGCAGCCCGCTCAGCTGAGTGCGTCAGCCTCACCCGCGGCCGGTTGCCCGCCATGCCGGCCGAAGAGGAGGGCGGGTACATCCGGTCGCCGAGATCGCGCGGCCCATGCGGCCGGAACGGGTGGTTCGACCATCGACACGGGTACCCCTTCTGGATGTTTGGAACCTACGCAAAAACTCCTTGGACCCCGACATCCCAGGCGTTTCCCTCCCGCGGAGGCTACCACGTAGGCACTGTTGACAAGGAATTTCTAGGTCCCTCACAGCGCGAACGAGGCAGACCCGGGATGTTAGCGCAGAAGTCATTAATAGCACCAGCGGTCACACCGGTACCAACAGCAAACTCACAGTCAAGGCGGGGCCTGGCCGCGCTCGCCCGTCATCGTTGGCAGTACGCCGCCAGTTTCGCCTCGATGTCGCCGACCAGTTCCGGCAAGTGGTCGTTGAGGTAGAAGTGGTGGCCCGGCGCGGTGAACGTTCGGGCGCTGAACTCGGCGGTGGTGCGCTCGGCCCAGGGGGCGACCTTGTCGGCGGTCGCGACGTCGTCTTCGTCGCCG
This sequence comes from Mycobacterium sp. pW045, assembly GCF_041287085.1. NCBI lineage: Bacteria > Bacillati > Actinomycetota > Actinomycetes > Mycobacteriales > Mycobacteriaceae > Mycobacterium > Mycobacterium sp. pW045. The sequence goes on from NZ_JBGGKU010000002.1 coordinate 330,748, forward strand.
TGGAAGGCGACGATGGGACACGACACCCGGGCCTCCGGCGGGCAGTCGTAGTTGGCGATGGCTTTCAGCCCGCGCAAGGTCGGGAGGATTTTCGCCGCGAACTCCTCGTTCTCCAGGAACTCGGGGTTGACCCCGGTCATCTGGCTGACGGCCTCGAGCAGGCCGCGATCGGAGTCCCCGATGTTGTCGTAGCCGGCCCGGCCCGGCGCCCCCGCCGCGGAGACGAACAACGCCGCGATCCTGGTGCCGTTCGCTTCGAATCGGCGAGCCACCTCGAAGGCCAGCAGGGCGCCCATGCTGTGGCCGAAGAAGGCGGCGCACTCGTCGGCCGGCGGAGCCAGCTTCTCGCAGACCCGGTCGGCGAGGTCCTCGATACTGGTGAAGGCGCCGAGGTCGTGGTTACCGCCCTTGCCGGGGTACTGCACTCCGACGCGTTTGACGTCGGTGGTGAACGCCTTGGAGAACGGAAGGTAGTACTGCGGCGATCCGCCGGCGTGCGGGAAGATGTAGAGCTTCGGCGTACGGTCAGTCACTCGCGCAACATTAGCGGTCGCCGCCGGCGGCCCCGCTACCCGATTGCCGCCGTCGCGTCGCCGAACGGGGCTCCCAGCCGCGGGACCGCGTCGATCCCCCGCCGGCGTCCACCCGCAACGGCGCGGCGGACCAGCGCGGCCACCCCGACGAACCCGGCATGATCCAGCGCCACGAACGGGGTCAGCAGCCGGTTGTGCACGAATCCGAACGCCAGCCCGGTCGCCGGATCGGCCCAGCCCATCGAGCCGCCCAGCCCGACATGGCCGAAGCCGGGCATGACCTGGCCGAACGGGATCGCGTGATAGCCGAGGTGGAAGGCCAGCGGAACGCCGACGGTGCGGTCCCATTCCAGGGTGCGCCGACCGGTCAGACCGTCCACCAGCCGGCGCGACAGGAACCGGGTGCCGTCGAGCTGCCCGCCGTTGGCCAGCGCACCGTAGAGGCGCGCCAATCCCCGTGCGGTGGCCACGCCGTTGAGCGAGGCCGCCTCGGTGTCCAGGAACGGGATGTCGCCGCGCACGGTGTCCATCACCCCGGGGAAGTAGAACGCGCCGAATCCCCCGTACGGCAGCATGGCGGCCGCCTTGGGCGCCACGAAGTCGACGATCGGGTTCCGCCGACTGCGCTGCGGCATGATGATCTGTGCGGCGACGGTCGGGCAGCCGGCGGGCGGACGGCCCAGATGCAGGCCGTCGGTGTTCAGCGGCGCGGCCAGCTCGGCGCGGAACAGCTCACGCATGCCGGTACCGGTGACCGCTCGGGCCAGCCCGGACATCAGCCAGCCGTAGGTCAGCGCATGGTAGGCGGGCTTGCCGAATTCGCGCCCCGGCGCCGCGGCCGCCATCCGGGCCTCCATGGTGGCGTGGTCGAGCAGGTCCGCCCTGCTGGCGCCCTGCAGGTGGGTCAGCCCGACCCGGTGGCCCAGCAGCTGCCGGACGGTGATCCCGGCCTTGCCGTTGGCGCCGAATTCCGGCCAGTACTGCGCCACCGGCACGTCGTAGTCGATCAGTCCCCGGTCGACCAGCCGGTGGATGACCGTCGATGCAGCACCCTTGGTGGCCGAGAACACCATCGCGCCGGTGTCGACCGACCAGGGCACCCGGCCCGCGCGGTCCGACCACCCGGTCCACACGTCGACGACCGGCCGACCGTCCAGGTACACCGCCAGGGCGCCGCCGCCGTAACGGCGACCGGGGAACATCGCGGCGAAAGCGCGCACGGCACACGCGAAGCTCGGGTCGGCCGCGCCGTGGACGTTCGCCGGAAGCGCGCTGCGGCGAGCGCCGGGATGCTGTGTCATGGCTGGGAATCTACCTCGCGGCCGGTGCCCATAAGCCGTGTTACCGCGCGAGTCGCGGGGCCCGAGCCGGCTAATGCCAGATGGCCTCGAGGATTCGCTGGGCGGCCAGGGCGGGGGTCAGATCACCGCTGAGCACCTGCCGTTCGGCCTCGGTGCGCAGCGCGCGCACCGCCGGGTCCGACAGCGCCCGTTCCAGCACCGCGTCGGCTACCAGTTGCCGGGTCCAGTCCACCTGCTGGGCGCGGCGCCGGGACTCGAACTCGCCGGCGTCGATCAACGTCTGCCGGTGCCGCTCGATGGTCTCCCAGACTTCCGCGAGCCCGCTGCCCTCGATCGCGCTCATCGTCAGAACCGGTGGGCGCCAGAGGGTTTCATGCGGATAGATCAGCCGGATCGCGGCCGACAGTTCTCGGGCGGCCAGCCGCGCCTCGGCGAGATGCTCGCCGTCCGCCTTGTTGACCACCACGAGGTCGGCCAGCTCCAGCACACCCTTCTTGATGCCCTGCAACTGATCGCCGGTGCGGGCCAGCGTCAAGAAGACGAAGGTGTCGACCATGCCCGCGACCGTCACCTCGGACTGGCCGACGCCCACGGTCTCGATGAGGATCACGTCGAAGCCGGCGGCCTCCAGCAGCACCACGGTCTCCCGGGTGGCCTTGGCGACGCCGCCCAGGGTGCCCGACGTCGGCGACGGGCGGATGTAGGCGTCCGGGTGCGCCGCCAGCCGCTGCATCCGGGTCTTGTCGCCCAGGATCGAACCGCCGGTGCGCGTCGACGACGGGTCGACCGCGAGCACCGCGACCCGGTGCCCGCGCTCGATGAGATGCATCCCGAGCGCCTCGATGGTCGTCGACTTGCCCACCCCGGGGACGCCGGTGATCCCTACCCGCCGGGCTGTCGACCCGGGGTCCGCCTGCTGTCCGGGTGACAGCGCCAGCAGCAATTCCTGGGCCTGTTCGCGGTGATCGGCGCGGGTGGACTCGACCAGTGTGATGGCCCGGGGCAGCACGGAGCGGTCACCGGCGCGCACCGCTGCCGCCAATTCGGCGACGCTGTCGCCCACGTTGTCAGCCATCTATTTCGTGTCTGCGACCGGTCCGTCCGGTTCGCCGAGCTCGTAGCCTCGCTGCGACGCGAGCGTGCGCAACAGGTCCGCGGCGGCGTCGGCGATCACCGTGCCCGGCGGGAAGATGGCGGTCGCTCCGGCGGCATAGAGCTCGTCGAAGTCGCCGGGCGGGATCACCCCGCCCACCACGATCATGATGTCGGGCCGGCCCACCTCGGCCAACGCGTCGCGCAGCGCCGGCACCAGCGTCAGGTGCCCGGCCGCCAGCGATGACACCCCGACCACGTGCACGTCGTTGTCGGCGGCCTGCCGCGCCACCTCGTCGGGGGTGGAGAACAGCGCGCCGACGTCGACGTCGAATCCGATGTCGGCGAACGCGGTGGCGATCACCTTCTGACCCCGGTCGTGCCCGTCCTGACCCATCTTGGCCACCAGGATGCGAGGCCGGCGGCCGTCGGCCTCGGCGAACTTCTCCACTAGGGCGGTTGCGCTGGCGATGTTGGTGCCCTTCCCGACTTCGTCACGGTAGACGCCGGAGATGGTACGGATCTCGGCCTGGTGGCGCCCGTAAACCTTCTCCAGCGCATCGGAGATCTCTCCGAGGGTGGCCTTGGCGCGGGCGGCGTCGATGGCCAGCGCCAGCAGGTTGTTGCCCAGCCCGTCTTCCCCTTGTGGGCCGATAGGCCCTGACAGCGCAGCCGCCCGGGTCAGCTCGGCCAGCGCGGCCTGGCACGCCTTTTCGTCGCGCTCGGCGCGCAGCTGCTGCAGTTTGGCCAGCTGTTCGGCGCGTACCCGGCTGTTCTCGACCTTGAGCACCTCGATCTCGGTGTCCTCGGCGACCTGGTACTTGTTGACGCCGATCAGCGGCTGACGCCCCGAGTCGATCCGGGCCTGGGTGCGGGCGGCGGCCTCCTCGATGCGCAGTTTGGGGATGCCGTCGCTGATGGCCTGGGCCATGCCACCGTGGGCTGCCACTTCTGCGATGTGGGCGCGGGCGCGCTGCGCCAGCTGGTGGGTCAGCCACTCCACGTAATAGGAGCCGCCCCACGGGTCGATCGGCCGGGTGGTGCCCGACTCCTGCTGCAGCAGCAGCTGGGTGTTGCGGGCGATGCGGGCGGAGAAGTCGGTGGGCAGTGCCAGCGCCTCGTCGAGGGCGTTGGTGTGCAGCGATTGGGTGTGGCCCTGGGTGGCGGCCATCGCCTCGATGCAGGTGCGGGCCACGTTGTTGTAGACGTCCTGGGCGGTCAGCGACCACCCCGAGGTCTGCGAATGGGTACGCAGCGACAGCGATTTCGGGTTCTTCGGGTTGAACTGGGCGACCAGCTCACTCCACAGCAGCCGGCCGGCGCGCAGCTTGGCGACTTCCATGAAGAAGTTCATGCCGATGCCCCAGAAGAACGACAACCGGGGCGCGAACTTGTCGATGTCCAACCCGGCGTCCAGGCCGGCCTTGATGTAGTCCACCCCGTCGGCCAGCGTGTAGGCCAACTCCAGATCGGCGGTGGCACCGGCCTCCTGGATGTGGTAGCCCGAGATCGAGATCGAGTTGAACTTGGGCATCTTCGCGCTGGTGTAGCCGAAGATGTCGGAGATGATCCGCATCGACGGCTTCGGCGGGTAGATGTAGGTGTTACGGACCATGAACTCTTTGAGGATGTCGTTCTGGATGGTGCCGGCCAGCTTCTCCGGCGGCACCCCCTGCTCCTCGGCGGCCACCACGTACAGCGCCAGGATCGGCAGCACCGCACCGTTCATCGTCATCGAGACGCTGACCGCGCCCAGGTCGATGCCGTCGAACAGCTGCCGCATATCCAAGATGGAATCGATTGCCACACCGGCCATTCCGACGTCACCCTGCACCCGGGGGTGATCCGAGTCGTAGCCGCGGTGGGTGGCCAGGTCGAAGGCGACCGACAGGCCCTTCTGCCCGGCCGCCAGGTTGCGCCGGTAGAAGGCATTGGAGTCCGCGGCCGTGGAGAACCCGGCGTATTGGCGGATCGTCCACGGCTGGTTGACGTACATCGTCGGATACGGCCCGCGCACGAACGGCGCCTCGCCCGGGAAGCTGTCCAGCGGGTAGCCGTCGGCGAGCACGGCGGCGCGATCGGCGGCGGTGTAGACCGGCTTGACCGCGATGCCTTCCGGGGTGTGCCACTCCAGCTGCTCCGGTGTGTAGCCGTGAGCGGCCGCGGCGGCCGCGACGTGCTCGGCGACGTCGGTCGCAGAGACTTCAGCCGCCGGTGCGCTGTCCTGATCGCCGTGCAGCGGGACGTCAGCGAAGCTGCCGAGGGTGCTGTGTGAGGTGCTGGCGGTCATGGTTCTCAAGCCCCCAATCGGGTAAGTAGGTCCGACAACGCCTGCACCGCATCGATTTTCATGGTCAGGTAGTCGTCCGGCTTCGGGTCGGTGTCGGTGTTGGCCGCCAGGGCCTTCGCCGGTCCTGCCAGGTAGACCCGCTCGATCCCGGCGGCGCGGGCGGCCGCGATGATCCCGGCGGCTTCGGCGCCGTACCGGGCGTCGCTGCCACACACCACCGCCACGGCCGGCAAGCCCGCGCGTTCGGCGGCCGCTGCCACCCCCTCGGCGTCCACCGTGCCGGGGTTGACCACGTCGATGCCGCCGGAGGCCAGCAGGTTGGCGGCAAACGTCGTCCGGACGTTGTGCTCGGCCATCGGGCCCAGCGGCAACAGCAGCACCTGCGGCCGGGCGCCGGTGCGGGCCAGGTGCGCGTCGGAGCGGTCGCGCAGCGCCTCGAACTGCGCGGCGTAGCGTCGCAATCCCGGCCGGGTGGCCTCGGTCGCCGATGGCGGCAACGGCGGCTCGGCCAGGTTGGGATACTCGTTGACCCCGGTGATCGCCTTGCGCCGGTGCGCGATGTCCGCGGCCCGGGCCGCGGCGACGCCGGCGATCTGCTCGGCGATGTGTTCGCGGGCGGCTTCGAATCCCCCGAGCGCCTCGATCTCCTGGAACTGCCGCCACGCCTGTTGCGCCAGCTGCTCGGTGAGATCCTCGACGAACCAGGAGCCGCCGGCCGGGTCCAGCACCTGGCCCAGGTGCGATTCCTCGAGCAGCAGCAGCTGGGTGTTGCGGGCGATGCGCCGGGAGAAGGCGGCCGAGGCGCCGGGCTGGCCGCCGCTGATGGCGCTGTCGAACGGCCACACCAGGACGGTGTCCGCGCCGCCCACGCCCGCCCCGAACGCGGCCAGCGTGGTCCGCAGCATGTTCACCCACGGGTCGCGTTGCGTCATCATCGCCAAGGATGTCTCGGCGTGGACGACGGCGGCGCCGGCCTCCGGCGCCCCGGCCACCTCGGCCACCCGCGCCCACAGCTGGCGCGCCGCCCGGACCTTGGCGATCGTCATGAATTGGTCGTCGTCGGCGGCGAGCCGGAAACCGATCTGACCGATGGCATCGGCGATCGGCAGTCCGGCGTCGGTGAGCGCCCGCAGGTAGGCGACGGCCGCGGCCAGGCCGGCGGCCAGCTCGCCGGCCGCACCGGCGCCCAGGTTGTGCAACGCCGGCCCGTTGACGGCGATCGCGCGGACACCGCGGTTGCCGGCGGTGCGCGCCGCCACGGCGACCACCTCGTCCATCGCCGGAGCCGGCACGCCGGTCAGGGCGGCGATCAGCGGGTCCGCGCCCAGATCCAGCGACAGGTTGGCACGGTTGTCCGGGTCCAGACCGTCGACCAGCGCCAGCATGGTCTCGGCCGCGGCGGTGTAGTCACCGGCTCCGACTCCATCGAGGAGCACCGGGACCAACTGCAGGTAGACGTCGTCGAAGACCCGCCGCAGCTCATCGGCCGCAACGCCGCCCTCGCCGACCCGCACCACCAGCGCGCTGACCCCTTCGGTCAGGGCGGCCAGCACCACGCCGTTGACGTCGGCCCCCGTCGCCGGCCCGTTGCCGGGGAAGCGCTCGGCGACCTTCCAGCCGCTGTTGACGTCGCGCAGCGCGTCGGCGCCACGCACGTAGGGCCACCGGCCGGGCAGCGGCTGCTCCGGCAGCGCATCGAAGCCGGTGTAGAGCGCCCGGATCGCGAAGCCGTCCGGGCCCCCTACCGGGGTGTCCAACAGCCGCTCGGGCTCGCCGCGGGTCTCGGCGTCGATATCGGCCGGTTCGCGGCGCAAGCTCTTGGCCAGCACCCCGGCCACGGCGGCACGCCAGCGGGCCCGGGCTGCCGCCATGCCGGCGGGTTCTGCGGACACGTCGATGGACACCGGCGACTCCTGTTATTACTCGTGAGTAACTGATGGATCGCTACTCGGCACGTGTTAACCAGGCTAAATGATGGTGCTCGACGGGTGCTGCGGAGGTGCGCCGGACGCCAAAACTCCGGTCGTGCGACGCAATTCGTTAACCATCGGCCCGTACCCTGAGGGCCGTGAAGACCGCCGCGACCGGAATCCCGCAGGCACTGCGCAGCGCCTGGCCGGCACTGGTGACCATCGCCCGTCAGGTGGCGGTGTGGCGATTGGCGTTGACCACGGCCGTGATCGTGACCCTGGTCGCGGTGGCACTGCTGGTCCCGGTGCCCACCGCCGTGCAGTTGCGGGATTGGGCGCAGCCGCTCGGCCCGTGGTTTCCGCTGGCGTTTCTGACCGCGCACACCGTGGTCACGGTGCTTCCGTTCCCCCGTACCGCCTTCACGCTCGCCGCCGGCCTGCTGTTCGGGCCCTGGCTGGGCATCGTGCTGGCGGTGTCGGCCAGCGCGCTGAGCGCCGTGACGGCGCTGATCTTGATGCGGGTGTTCGGTTGGCAGCTGAGCCGGGTGGTGCGTCATCCACGGATGCACTCGCTGGACGCCCGGCTGCGTGAGCGCGGCTGGCCGGCGGTGGTGTCGCTGCGGTTGATTCCGGCGATCCCGTTCTCGGTGATCAACTATGCCGCCGGCGCGTCGGCGGTGCGATTGCTGCCGTACACGGTGGCCACCCTGATCGGGTTGCTACCGGGCACCGCCGCGGTGGTGGTGCTGGGCGACGCCCTCACCGGCGATGTGAGCCCGCAGCTGTTCGCCGTGTCGGCGTGCACGGCCGCGGTCGGGGTGGCGCTGCTGGTGTATGAAGTGCGCAGCCACCGCCGCCACCGGAGCGCATGCGATACCAGCGCCACCGCCAAGGCCGCCGAGCCGGCAGTGACGTGCTGAACATGTCCATCCTCGCCGAGGCCGCCAGCCGACTACTGCGATCAAGGCGGCTGACGCGGGCGCCGATCTGGCTGTATCGGGCACGCCTCGGCGGCCTGCTCGGGGACCGGCTGCTGATGCTCGAGCACATCGGGCGCCACACCGGTGCGCGCCGCCACGTCGTGCTGGAGGTACTCGAAGCCCGCGGCAACCCCGCCGACCGCTACATCGTCGCCTCGGGTTTCGGGGACCGGGCCCAGTGGTTCCGCAACGTCACCGCCGACCCGCGGGTACGGGTCTACGCCGGCGGCCGGGCGCCCGCGCCGGCGACCGCGCGGGTATTGGATCAGCGCGAGGCGGACCGGGTGCTGGGCGACTACATCCGGCGACACCCCCGCACCTGGGAGCAGTTCAGCGCGGTGCTCGAACGGACGTTGGGCACCCCGGTCAGCGCGACCGACACGGCGCTGCCGATGGTCGAGTTGCGGCTGGACCGGTGACCCGGCACGACGCGTCCTGGCAAATAACACGAAGGCCTCCCCAATCCGGCAACAAATCGGTGTAAAAGGGCATGCGCACAGCGAGAAAATGTGTAAAACCCCGTTAAAGTATTCGTTGGTGTCAGGTGCCGGTACGGCACGAATTCGAGGGGTGCTCGACGGATCGAAGGGACCGGATCAATGGCTGATCGGAACGCCGCGGTGCGCAAGTATTTGACCGAAATGATCGGCACGTTCGTTTTCATGTTCGCGGTGATCGGCATCGTGCTGGGCGGATCCGAATGCCTCGCCGCCACCGCGCTGGGCATCGGTGCTGTGCTGATGGTGATGGTGTACGCCAGTGGGCATATATCGGGAGGCCACCTGAACCCGGCGGTGTCGATCGCGGCCTATTTGCGGGGCGCGCTGCCATTGGGCGATCTCGGGCCCTACATCGTCGCCCAGTTGGTCGGCGCCCTCGCCGCATTCGGAGTGGGTTTCGGGCTGTGGCACGACAAGTACTCCACCGGCACCCTTGATCTGAGCGGGGCCGTCTGGTCGGCATTCCTGGCCGAATTGGTGTTCACCTTCGCGCTCTGCTACGTGGTGTTGCATACCGCAACCAGCAAAGACAGCGCCGGCAATAGCTTCTACGGTCTGGCGATCGGGTTCATCGTGACGGTCGGGGTGGTGGCGGTCGGCGCCATCTCCGGCGCCGCGTTCAACCCGGCCATCACCTTCGGGCTGATGCTGTCGGGCGTCTTCGCCTGGAAGTTCCTCTGGGTCTACCTGCTGGCCCAGGTGCTCGGCGCGGTGGTGGCCGCCTACGCCTACAAGGCCACCAGCCTCGACGAGCACACCGCCCACCGCCACGAACACACCGCGGCCCGCAGGGGTTGACGACAGGTTACGACTCCAGGGCCCGTACGCCGCTGGCCGCGGTGTGCGGGCCCTGCACCGTCATGACGGCGAACACGGCCAGCAGCAGCACCGCTGGAACGATGTTGGCCGCGCGATTGCGTACCCGCAGCTGGATGCCGAGCGCCCCGGCGAAATACGCCGTCAGCATGGCGGTGGTGGCGCGGGCGACACCCGGGAAGCGGAACACCGATCCCAGTCCCAGCGCGGCGGCGGCCTTGGCCACCGGAACGGCCCAGCGGGCCTCGGGCGGGATGCGCATGGCGGCCATGTTCTTGGCGACATAGGGCACCGGGATCGCCGATGCCACCGCATCGCCCGCCAGGAACGCGGCCAGCGCCGCGTAGGTGGGCCTGGCGGTCAGCGCGCTCACGCCATGCCGGGATCGAGCTCGGGCGGCAGTATCGCGCCCTCCACCGGCTTGCGCGCATCGGCCTCGGCCTTGGCGACCGCCTGTGCGATCGCCGGGTCGGTCTGGGTGGTGAACCAGTCGGCGACCTCTTCGCTGTCATCTTCCGGACGCGCCGGGGCGTCGTCGACCGGCGACGGCTGGTAGCGGAAGACGCCGTCCTCGTCCGGTGCTCCCAGCAGCTTGGTAAAACCCTGCAACGCGCTGCCGAAGTCGCTCGGCACCACCCAGACCTTGTTGGCCTCACCGCGGGCCATCTCCGGCAGCACCTGCAGGTACTGGTAGGCCAGTAGCTCGGGCGTGGGCCGGCCGGCCTTGATCGCCGCGAAGGTCTTCTCGATGGCCTTGGCCTGGCCCTGCGCTTGCAGGTAGGCCGCGGCCCGCTCGCCCTGCGCCCGCAGCATCCGGGATTGCCGCTCGCCCTCGGCGGCCAGGATCGACGCCTGTTTGGCGCCCTCGGCGGTGAGGATCTCGGCTTGCTTCTCCCCCTCGGCCTGCTTGATCGCGGCTTCCCGCTGCCCCTCGGCGGTGAGGATCATCGCTCGCTTCTCCCGATCCGCCTTCATCTGCTTCTCCATCGATGCCTGGATCGAGGGCGGCGGATCGATGCTGCGGAGCTCCACCCGGGCCACCCGCAGTCCCCAGCGGCCGGTCGCCTCGTCGAGCACGCCGCGCAGCTGGCTGTTGATCACCTCACGCGAGGTCAGCGTCTGTTCCAGCGTCATCCCGCCGACGACGTTGCGCAGCGTGGTGGTGGTCAACTGCTCGACGCCGACGATGTAGTTGCTGATCTCATACACCGCAGCCTTGGGGTTGGTGACCTGGAAGTAGACGACGGTGTCGATGTTCAGCGTCAGGTTGTCCTCGGTGATCACCGGCTGCGGGGGGAACGACACCACCCGCTCACGCAGGTCGATACGGGCGCGCACCCGATCGATGAACGGCACCAGCAGGGTCAACTGGCCGCTGACCGTGCGGCTGTAGCGGCCCAGGCGTTCGATCACCGCCGCCTCCGCCTGGGGAATCAGCGCCACCGATTTGGCGACCACGATCGCCGCGAAGATCACCAGTACCGCCAGCAACACCAGGCCGGTCGTAGCGCCTTCCATGAGCACTCCCCTTTCTCTACAAGACCTTGCTGACCACCGCGGTGGCCCCGTCGATGTGCATCACGGTGACCTGCTCGCCCGGCTCGAAGACCTCGCCGTCGGTCAGCGGGCGCGCCGTCCACACCTCACCGTCGAGCTTCACCTGGCCGCCGTGTTGTTCGACGCGGTCGAGCACCAGCGCGGTCCTGCCCTGCAGGGCCCGCACCCCGGTTTCAGCGCCCGCACCGGCCCACAGTCGCCGCCGCAAGGCGGGGCGCACCAGCACCAGCAGCAGCACCGAGACCACCAGGAAGACCGCGCCGTCGGTCCACAGCGGCCAGCCCGTCAACCAGCTGGCGCCGGCCGCCGACAGTGCCCCGCCGGACAGCATCAGCAGGAACATGTCGCCGGTGAGCGCCTCGGCACCGGCGAGTCCGAGTGCGAAGACCAACCAGACCAGCGCAGCCGACATGCGGCCAGGATAGCTTGAGAATCACTCGTGGCCGTGCGGACCGGGGCAGCCGGTTCCGGCAATTACACTGCCTTGCATCATGTGGTGCCCGAGTGTCTCGCTATCGGTGTGGGCCAACGCCTGGCTGGCCGGCCAGGCGGCGCCCGACGATCTGTTGGACGCACTATCGGCTTGGGCGCCAGTGCAATCGGTGGCCGCTTATGACGCGATCAGCATCGGTGAATCCGGGTGGGCCTGGTCCGGCGGGCACGAGGCAGGCGCGGTCTCCTTGCTGCAGCTGGTGCGCGGGGCCGCCGCCCCGGCGGCCGGGTCGGCCATCCAGCCGGTGTTTCCGGTCCCCGGCGACGTGCGCGGGCTGCCGGTCGGAACCGTGTTCGCCCGTGAGGCTGTGGTCGCCGGCGAGGGAGTGCTGATCGGAGGCCCGGATTCCGCAACTGCGGTCGGACTGGTGCCGCTCTACATCGAAGACGGCGACTCCCCCGGCGAACCCGTGACCGAACTGTCCTGGACCGCCTACCCGCTGACCGGGATACCGGTGCCTGAGCACCACGAGCTCGGCGAGGCCGAGTATGCGTTGCGGTCGGCGGTCCGAACGGCCGCCGAGGCGTTGGGGTCGACCGGTTCGCGCTGGGCCGACTACGGCGTCGAAGACCCCCGCCTCCGGGTCGAACAGATGCTGGAAGCCGCTGCGCTGCACCGCGTTCCAGATCACGCGCCGACGCGCGCGGTGCGGGTGCTGCAAAGCGCCGCCCATGTCGAGGCGATCATCACCGTCAGCGCCGATCTGCTCACCGCCACCGCGCACTCCTCGAGCGCGGTACTGAGCGCGGTCGACGCCGTGCGGCCGCTGGCCGCGGTGGTGCGCTCGGCGCGCAGCGCCGCGGTGACCGCGATCCTGCAGTCGGCCTGGCGGTAGCTCCGCGGCGGCGACCCGCTAGCGAACCGGGGGTGCCACGGCCACGGCGCAGTGCGCCGCCCCGCACGGCGCCCCATTGACACCGAACCCGCAGCCCAGCCCGGCCGGGCCGGCAAGGCGCTGGGGTGCGCCGCCGTCGCGCAGTTCGTCGATGAGCCCGCGCACCAGCCGGGCCAACCGTGGATTCGCGTTCGGGGTGACCGCGCGGGCGTAGGCGATGCCGGCCGCCTGCGCCTGCTCTTGCACCTCGGTGTCGAGATCCCAGAGCACCTCGATGTTGTCGCTGAGAAATCCGATGGGGCACACGATCACCGCGCGGATCCCCGATTCGGCGAGCACGGCGACATGCGCCTCGACGTCGGGCTCCAGCCAGGGCACCTGCGGCGGCCCGGAGCGTGACTGCCACACCTGGTCATAGTCGGTGTATCCGGCCGCCGCCGCCACCAGGGCGGTCGCGTGAGCGACCTGGCGGCTGTAGAGCCGCCGCCCGTAGCGTTCGTCGGCGGCCACCGGTATCGAGTGCGCGGTGAACACCAGCCGGGCAGTGTCTCGCAGGCCGGCCGGCAGCGTGGCGGCGGCGGCGGCGATCGCCTCGGCGAACATCGCCACGAACAACGGATGGTCGAAGTACTGGCGCAGTTTGATCAGTTCCGGGGCGCGCTCACCAACGGCGGCCCGTGCCCGGGCGATGTCTTGTGAGTACTGATCGCAGCCGGAATATCCGCCCCAGGCCGAGGTGGCGAACACCGCGGCGCGGCGCACCCCGTCATCGGCCATCGCCGAGACCGTGTCCTCGACGAAGGGCTCCCAGTTGCGGTTACCGAAATAGACCGGCAATTCCGGCAATTCGGCGCGCATTGCGTCGGCCAGCGCTCGGTTGATCGCATTGATCGGCGACACCCCACCGAAGTGCAGATAGTGCTGTGCGACCGCGTCGAGTCGCTCCGCCGGGATGTTTCGTCCGCGGGTGACGTTCTCCAGGAACGGCCGGACCTGCTCGGGTCCCTCGGGTCCGCCGAAGGACAGCAGCAGGACGGCGTCGAGGTCCATCCGGAATCCGTTTAGAGCAGCTGGGTGTGGGCGCCGCCGTCGGCGTAGATGACGGTGCCGGTGGTGGCGGGCAGCCAGTCCGACAGCAGTGCGCAGACGGTCTTGGCCACCGGGGTGGGATCTTTCATGTCCCAGCCGACCGGGGCACGCTGATCCCAGCCCTCTTCGAGCAGCCGGATCTGCTCGCCGGCGCCTTCGCCGAGCGCGCCGCCGACGATGGCGCTCATAGCCAGGGTGCGGATCGGGCCGGCCGCAACCAGATTCGACCGCACGCCGGCCGGCCCGGCCTCCCGCGCGACGAAGCGGTTCACCGACTCCAGCGCGCTCTTGGCCACCGTCATCCAGTTGTAGGCCGGCATCGCCCGGGTCGGGTCGAAGTCCATGCCGACGATCGACCCGCCGGGGTTCATGATCGGCAGCGTCGCCTTGGCCAGTGAGGCATAGGAATACGCCGAGATGTGGATGCCCTTGGCGACATCCTCATACGGGGCGTCGAAGAACGGGTTGACGCCCATGCCGGTCTGCGGCATGAACCCGATCGAGTGCACCACGCCGTCGAGCTTGTTGCCCTCCCCGATCACTTCGGTGACGCGTGCCGCCAGCGTGTCCAGGTGCTCCTGGTTCTGCACGTCGAGTTCCAGCAGCGGCGCCGGCTCCGGGAGCCGATCGATGATGCGCTGGATCAGCCGCAGCCGGTCGAAGCCGGTGCAGACCAGCTGCGCGCCGGCCTCCTGGGCTTGTTTGGCGATGTGGAATGCGATCGAGGAGTCGGTGATGATCCCGGTGACCAGGATCCGCTTGCCTTCGAGAATGCCTGCCATGTCAAGTCCTTTTCACTCGGGGGCGTCAGTGGCCCATGCCCATGCCGCCGTCGACGGGGATCACCGCGCCGGCGATGTAGCCGGCATCCTCCGACGCCAGGAAGCTGACCGCCCCGGCGACCTCTTCGGCGGTGCCGACGCGCTTGGCCGGGATGAACTCCAGCGCACCGGCCTGAATCCGCTCGTCGAGCGCGCGGGTCATCTCGGTGTCGATGTAGCCGGGCGCGACGACGTTGGCGGTGACGCCCGCCTTGGACAGTTCCCGCGAGATCGAGCGGGCCATGCCGATCAGACCGGCCTTCGCGGCGGCATAGTTGGCCTGGTTGCCGATGCCCCACATGCCCGACACGGAACCGATGAAGATGATCCGGCCGAACCGCTTGCGCTGCATGCTGCGGCAGGCGCGCTGGGCCACCCGGAACGCCCCGGTCAGGTTGGCGTCGATGACCTCGGTGAAGCGTTCCTCGGTCATGCGCATCAGGAAGGCGTCCTTGGAGATGCCGGCGTTGGACACCAGCACCTCCACCGGGCCCTGGTGCTCCTCGACCTCTTTGAACGCCCGGTCGACGGCCTCGTTGTCGGTGACATCGCAGACCACCCCGAACAGTCCTTCCGGCGCCCCGGAACCGCGGTGGGTCACCGCCACCTTGTGGCCGTCGGCGGCCAGCCGCTGCGCGATCGCCAATCCGATCCCCCGGTTACCGCCGGTGACCAGGACCGAACGGGACACGAACGGGGGCTTTGCTGCGGGCGTTTGGCTGTCAGTCACCGGCATAACCTATCGAATCGACCCGTTGACGCTGCGCTGAGGGCGCGGCCTACTCGCACTTTGGCGCCATGAGCGCAGCGTGAATGATGGACGACTCAGGCGGGCAGCCGCCGGTTCAGCAGCAGCGCGGCCAGCCCGGCCAGCGCCAGGATGAATGAGCCCAGCCGCAGCCAGCCGGTGCTGGCGTCGCCGCGGATGGTTTCGAAGCCGATCTGGTCCTGCAGGGTCGCGTAGACCTCTTTGAGCTGGGCCAGGCTGGAGGCGGTGTAGGCGGTGCCGCCGGACAGGTCGGCGATCTTCTTCAGCGAGTCGTCGTCGACGGGCACCGGCTGGCGCTGCTCGTTGATCTCGACGTAGCCGTAGGCGGTGCCGAACGAGATGGTCGAGACCGGGACGCCCTGGTCCTTGGCGGTACGCGCCGCGGTGAACGACCCCTTGGGGTTGTCCGGGTTGGACGGCACGGTCTCCTTGCCGTCGGACAGCAGCACGATGCGGGCCGGCGGTGGGGTGTCCCCGCCGCCGATGACCGCTCCCACGGTGGCGATCGCCTGCAGCGCGGTGAAGATGCCCTCCCCGGTCGCGGTCCGGTCGGCCAGCTGCAGCTTGTCGATCGCCGCCTTGGTGGCCTCCCGGTTGGTGGTGGGCGAGGTCAGCACGGTCGCCGTGCCGGCGTAGGCGATCAGGCCCAGGTTGATGCCGGGGGTGAGCTCGTCGGCGAACTGCTTGCCGGCCTCCTGCGCCGCAGCCAGCCGGGTCGGTTCGACGTCGGTGGCCCGCATCGACTGGGACACGTCGATCACCAGCATCACCACCGCGCGGTTGCGCGGGATCTTCACGTCGTGGGTCGGGCCGGCCATGGCGACGGTGAACAGCAGCAGCGAGCAGATCAGCAGTATCGCCGACAGGTGCCGCCAGCGCGTCGGCGATTTGGGGGCCACGCTCTCCAGCAGCTCCATGTTGGCGAACCGCAGGATCCGTCGCTGGCGCGCCACCTGCATCAGGATGTAGAGCGCGACCAGGCCCATGACGACGAACAGGAACAGGAAGAACCATGGGTGAGCGAAGCCGGACAGTGTCATCGGCCCGAGTAGCGGCAATGTCATCGCAGACCTGTCTTTTGGTCGGCGAACAGTCGCGAAAGCCCCCATTCAGTGGCTGAAATCGGGGCTTTCACGTCTGCTCGCCGGGGGAAGGTGAGCATCATGGCGCGCCCGCCAGCGCGCCGCGCCGGCGGGACTCGACGAATCGGACGATGTCGGCGATCCAGTCGCGGTCGGTGCGCAGTGACAACAACGGCGCACCACAGCTGCGCAACGCGTGCGCGACATCGGCGCGGTGGGCGGCGGCGGCCCGCGCGAAGTCGTCGCGCAGTTTGGCGTCGATGGTGAACTCGCGGGTGACGCCCGATTCGGTGTCCTGCAGCACCACGTCGCCGACGTCGGGCAGTTCGACGTCGCGCGGGTCGAGGACCTCGATACCGAGCACCTCGTGGCGGGCGGCGATCGCGCGCAGTGGTCGCATCCAGTTGATCGGCCCCAAAAAGTCGCTGATGATGACCGCCATGCCGCGCCGGCGTTCCGGCCGGCGCAGCGCGTCGATCGCCGCGGCCAGATCGCCGCGTACCCCGGCCGGGGCGCGCGGGGTGGTGGCGATGGTGCGCAGCAGCGTCTGCTCGTGGTTGCGCCCGGAGCGCGCCGGCACCCGCAGCACCTGGTCGCCGTTGGCCACCAGGGCCCCCAGCCGGTTACCGCCGCCGCTGTTGAGGTAGACGATGGCCGCGGCCGCGGCCACCGCCAGGTCGCGCTTCTCGCAGGTGGCGGTGCCGAAATCCATGCTGGCCGACATATCGACGACCAGCCAGGTCTCCAGCTCCCGGTCGGCGATCATCTGCCGGACGTGCGGATGGGTGGTTCGGGCGGTGACCGACCAGTCCATCCGGCGCACGTCGTCGCCCGGCTGGTAGGGCCGCGATTCGCCGGGCTCGGAGCCCGGGCCGGGGATCAACCCGAGGTGATCGCCGTGCAGCACGCCGTCGAGTTTGCGTTTGACGGTCAGCTCGAGGGTTCGCAGCGCGGCCGCCAGCTTGGGATCGCGGATCCCCCCGCGCAGCATCGAGGGCGGTGCGGTGCTGGTTCCCGGGTCTGGTGCTTGCTGCCCGGTGTCGGGGTCGCTCACCGACCGCTGGCCACAGCCGCCGCGGTCGGGGCACCCGGGGACGCCTGGTGCGGCTGCTGCGGAACGGCGTTCACCTGCGGCAGTGGCACCGTCTGCAGCACCCGGTTGATGACGATCTCCGAGGTGATCTCGTCGGCGAGCGCATCGTAGGACAGCACCAGCCGGTGGCGCAGCACGTCGGGGATGACCTCGATGACGTCCTGCGGGATCACGTAGTCGCGGCCGCGCACCAGGGCCAGCGCCCGCGAGGCGGCGATGATGCCCAGCGAGGCGCGCGGTGACGCACCGAAGGACAGCCAGTTCTTCACATCCGGCATGCC
Organism: Mycobacterium sp. pW045; assembly: GCF_041287085.1. Lineage (NCBI taxonomy): Bacteria > Bacillati > Actinomycetota > Actinomycetes > Mycobacteriales > Mycobacteriaceae > Mycobacterium > Mycobacterium sp. pW045. The sequence continues at coordinate 348,190 of NZ_JBGGKU010000002.1, forward strand.
GAACTGCTCGGGCACCCGCGTCGCGGTGATCACCCGCACCACGTAGTCGACCAGTGCGTGGTGCACGAAGTTGTTGGCCGCCAGGCCCTGCAACCGCAGCAGGTCACCGGTGCCGAGGATCTGCTTGGGTTCCGGCGGGGTGACACCCATCCGGTAGATGATCTCGCGCTCCTCTTCCGGCGAGGGGTAGCCGACGTTGATCTTGAACAGGAAGCGGTCGCGCTGCGCCTCCGGCAGCGGGTAGACGCCCTCGTGCTCGATCGGGTTCTGGGTGGCCATCACCAGGAACGGGTTGGGCAGCGGGAAGGTCTTGCCGCCGATGGACACCTTGCGCTCCTGCATGACCTCCAGCAGCGCCGACTGCACCTTGGCCGGCGCCCGGTTGATCTCATCGGCCAGCAGGAAGTTGACCATCACCGGGCCGAGTTCGGTGTCGAACTCCTCGCGGCCCTGCCGGTAGATGCGGGTCCCGATGATGTCGGTCGGGACCAGGTCCGGGGTGAACTGGATGCGGGCGAACGACCCGCCGACCACCTTGGCGAAGGTCTCCACGGCCAGCGTCTTGGCCACCCCGGGCACGCCCTCGAGCAGCACGTGGCCCCTGGCCAGCAGTCCGACCAGGATGCGCTCGACGAGCTGATCCTGCCCGACGATGACACGCTTGACCTCGAAGATGGCCCGCTCCAGCGCGTGTACGTCGGCGGCCAGGCCTGCGCCGGCGCTGGAGGCACCCTCCGGGCCGGGGAAACCGCTGGCGCCCGCGGGCGTCCCATCCGATGACGTCATCGAGAAATCCTCCACAAAGGTCGGTCAGACACAACTGCTGGCACGGCACTCCAGCCGAGGGGCAGCGTCGTGCCCGCGTTTCACTATTCCAGGGATCACAGCATCCGTCGACGTACGGTCCCACCCGGGTGCGTCAGTACTCGATGATCCGGGTCAGATACGGCGTCATCCCGGCGGTCCGCACCGGGCTGACGACGACCTTGCCGGCACTGCCGGAGGCCTCCAGCATCTTGCCGCCACCCAGGAAGATGGCGACGTGCTGACCACCGCCGGGACCCCAGAACATCAGGTCGCCGCGGCGGGCCTGGCTAGGTGGAATGTGCCGGCCGGCGTTGTACTGGTCACCGGAGAACCGTGGGATCAGCACCCCGACACCGGCGAAGGCGTAGCGCATCAGTCCCGAGCAGTCGAAGCCGACCGTGCCCGCCCCGGAGTCGATGCCCTTACTGGGCCCGGTCAGCGAGCCGCCGCCCCAGGAGTAGGGCACCCCGCGCTGCGAGCCGGCGCGGCGGATGACGTACTCGATGGCCTGCTGGCCCCGCACCCGCCGGCCGGGTGCGACGTTGCTCACGGCCTCGTCTCCGACGTTGAAGCCGAGGCCGGACAAGAACTTTTTGCCCAGGTCCATCGTGGTCTGGGTGGCCTGGGCGGTGGCCTGTAACGACGCGTTGGCGATCGCCAGCGGGTCACCCGGCGCCCCGGCGCTGATCGTCGCCGGCAGGGTCGGGTCCCACCCGGGTTCGGCCTCGGCCGGCCCGGCCAGACTCAACATCACCGGGATCGCCATGAGCAGCACCCCGGTGACGCGGGCTAGACGTGTTGCCATCTGTCGCATTCGCTCCGCCGTCAGTACTCGATGTATCGGACTACAAAGGGCGTCATGCCGCTCTTACGCACCGGCGACACCTTCACGGGCTGCCCCACGTCGGGGGCCTCCAACATCAGGCCGTTGCCGAGATAGAGCGTCACGTGCTGGCTGCCACCCGGCCCGTAGAAGATGACGTCGCCGCGGCGCGCCATCGCCGTCGGGATCTGGCGGCCCATCTTGTACTGCGAGCCCGAGTAGTGCGGCAGCTTGATGCCCACCCCGGCGAACGCGTACAGGATCAGCCCGGAACAGTCGAATCCCACGGTGCCCGAACCGGATCCGATGCCGCGGCTCGGTCCCGCGGCGTTGCCACCGCCCCACGAGTAGGGCACGCCGCGCTGCGACATCCCGCGCCGGATCACATATTCGGAGGCCTGCCTGCCGTACACCCGCGGGATGCGGCCGTTGTTGATGCCGGAGTCCTCCGGCTTGGCCAGCCCGAGCGACTGCAGGAACTGGCGGCCGAGGTTCGAGGTCACCTGCGCCGACGTCTGGGAGATCCCGAGCACCTGGTTGATGACGGCGATCGGGTCGCCGGGGACGTTGGCACTGGGAATCATCGGCAGCGTCGGGTCCCACGGGCCGTCCCACTGGTCGGCCCGCTTGGCGGGCGCGGGGCCTGCGTCGCCGGGATTGCCCCACCGGTCACCGGACGGGGCGGAGGCGGCCGGGGACGTCTGCTGGCCGCGGGCGGCGGCGAGCTTGGCCTGGGCCTCGTTGCGCTGCGCGGCCAACCGATCGATCTCGGCCTGCTGTTCGCCGAACTTGCGCTGGGTGTCGGTGAGCGTGGCCACCGCGTCGTCCTGGCTGGCCTGCGCGTTGGCGACCGCCTGGTCGGCCTTCTGCTTGGCCAGCCGGGCGGCCGACTCCTTGTTCAGTTGCTCGGTGCGGGCCCGCTTGAGGTTGTCCAGCGCCTGTTGGGAACTGAGCACCAGCGTCTGGCCGGCGGCCGCGGTGGCGATCAGCTCCGACGGGTCGCGCGCGGTCAGGTAACTCTCCGACGGGCCATTGACGTAGGTCGACGCGGCGAAGGTGTTGAACCGCCGCTGGGCGGCGACGATCGCGGCGTCGGCATCGGCGATCGCCTGCCGGCCGGCCTCCACCTCCTGTTGGGCGGCGGTCGCGTCCTCGCGGGCGGTCTGCAGGTCCACCAGCGCCTTGTTGACGCCTTCCTTCTGTTGGGCGATCTGGGCGCCCAGATCCTGCAGCTGCTGGTTGGCCTCGGCGACGTCGGCGATCAGCCGGGCGATTCCGTCCGGGTCGGGGGTGGGTACGGCGGCCGCCAGCCCGGGCGTGCCCAGCAGCATCGCGGTCGTCAGCACCGATGCCGCGGCCGGCCGGAGCTTGACGACCCGCTCGAGGACAGTGCCATCGGAGCCACAGCGGATGCGTCTCATTCGGCTTGGATCTCCTCGGACTCTCGGCAGGCGGCGCCGCGCTTCGACCGGCGGCAAAGCACTGTTGCAACAGCTGCGCCTTTTGAACCATACGTCACATCAGTCACTGGAGAAACGTTAGTAACAAACTACGTTATTGTAATTAAGCCGGTTGTGACCAATTGGTGACCTAGCTATTTGCCGCAGCGCAAATGACAGCCGCCATCCCTCGCCCGAGACGCTGGGTTTTCGCAGCGCAAGCCGCTACTCGGTGACCTCGCCGCTGTCGAAGGCACGTTTGCTGCGCCGCTGCAGAACGCGGGTGCCGACGGCCGCGGCAGCCACCGCGATGAGCAATGCCACCGTCAGCCCCGTCCACGGCAGATCGGGGGTGGTCAATTCATGCAGGAAATTCTGCGCGGAGGTCACCGGGTCGCCGGTTTTGGCGTGGTCCTCGGCGGCCTCCAATTTCGATCGGTGGAACTGGCCGCTGTAGCTGCCGACGTAAGTGGTACTGAGCACCAGCACGGTGGAATCCGGGTAGTCGTAGCCGACCACCGTGGCGACGTCGCGCAGCGCGGTGTCCATCCCGGGGTTGCGGGCGACTTCGACGATCTTGAGGTCGATGCCGTCGCGGGCCGCATCGGCCACCACCTCGCGCAGGGCCGGTACGTCGGCGGCCGGCGCGCTCACCCCGTCGGCGGCCACGGCGACCTTCACCAGCGCCATGCAGGCATCCGGCGGGGTGGACGGGTCGAGACCGACGGCGATGCAAAGCTCGCCGGGAATGTAGGCCGGCGGATGCGGGGTGGTCACGAGCGATGACGGTATCAACCCTCACCAGGTGAGGTGAACCTTACTTTATACAGGACAACCGTACTGTTAGGGTTTGTGACGCCCGTCGGCGCGGACCCGTCGATGGAGGAGAACTCGATCTCGGGGAGTGGAAGTGACCAGCAAAGATTCGCTGAATTCGTTCGGAGCCCGCGACACCCTGACGGTAGGGGATGACGAATATCAGATCTACCGCCTCGACGCCGTCCCCGGCACCGAGAAACTCCCCTACAGCCTCAAGGTGCTGGCCGAGAACCTGCTGCGCACCGAGGACGGCGCCAACATCACCAAAGAGCACATCAACGCGATCGCCAACTGGGACCCGGCCGCCGAGCCCAGCGTCGAGATCCAGTTCACCCCCGCCCGGGTGGTCATGCAGGACTTCACCGGTGTGCCCTGCATCGTCGACCTGGCCACCATGCGCGAAGCCGTCGCGGAGCTGGGCGGTGACCCCGAGAAGGTCAACCCGCTGGCCCCGGCCGAGCTGGTGATCGACCACTCGGTGATCCTGGACGTCTTCGGGCGCGCCGACGCATTCGAGCGCAACGTGGAGCTGGAGTACCAGCGCAACGGCGAGCGCTACCAATTCCTGCGCTGGGGCCAGGGCGCCTTCGACGACTTCAAGGTGGTGCCGCCGGGCACCGGCATCGTCCACCAGGTCAACATCGAGTACCTGGCCCGCACCGTGATGGTGCGCGACGGGGTGGCGTACCCGGACACCTGTGTTGGCACCGACAGCCACACCACCATGGTCAACGGCCTCGGGGTGCTGGGCTGGGGCGTCGGCGGCATCGAGGCCGAGGCCGCCATGCTGGGCCAGCCGGTGTCGATGCTGATCCCCCGGGTGGTCGGGTTCAAGCTGACCGGTGAGATCAAGCCGGGCGTGACCGCCACCGACGTGGTGCTGACCGTCACCGACATGCTGCGCCGCCACGGCGTGGTGGGCAAGTTCGTCGAGTTCTACGGCAAGGGCGTGGCCGAGGTGCCGCTGGCCAACCGCGCCACCCTGGGCAACATGAGCCCCGAATTCGGTTCCACCGCAGCGATTTTCCCGATCGATGCCGAGACGATCAACTACCTGCGGCTGACCGGGCGCAGCGAGCAGCAACTGGCGCTGGTGGAGGCCTACGCCAAGGCGCAGGGCATGTGGCACGACCCGGCTCGCGAGCCGGCCTACTCCGAGTACATCGAGCTGGACCTGGGCACCGTCGTTCCCTCGATCGCCGGGCCGAAGCGCCCGCAGGACCGCATCGAGCTCTCCGACGCGAAAACCGCGTTCCGCAAAGACATTCACAACTACGTCGGTGAGGACAGCGACGCCCCGCACAGCCAGCTCGACGAGGCCGTGGCCGAATCGTTCCCCGCATCCGACCCCGCGGTGCTGTCGTTCGCCGACGACGACGCGGCGGTGCCGTCGGCGGCGCAGAACTGCGACGGCCGGCCCAGCAAGCCGGTCAAGGTGTCCTCGGCCGAGCACGGCGACTTCGTGCTCGACCACGGCGCCGTCGTCGTCGCCGGCATCACCTCGTGCACCAACACCTCCAACCCCGAGGTGATGCTGGGGGCCGCGCTGTTGGCCAAGAAGGCCGTCGAGAAGGGGCTGACCTCCAAGCCGTGGGTCAAGACCAACATGGCGCCGGGCTCGCAGGTGGTGACCGACTACTACAACAAGGCCGGCCTGTGGCCCTACCTGGAGAAGCTCGGCTTCTATCTGGGCGGCTACGGCTGCACCACCTGCATCGGCAACACCGGGCCGCTGCCCGATGAGATCTCGAAGGCCATCAACGACAACGACCTGTCGGTGACGGCGGTGCTGTCGGGTAACCGCAACTTCGAGGGCCGCATCCAGCCGGACGTGAAGATGAACTACCTGGCTTCACCGCCGCTGGTCATCGCCTACGCCATCGCCGGCACCATGGACTTCGACTTCGAGACCCAGCCGCTGGGGCGCGACTCCGAGGGCAACGAGGTCTTCTTGAAGGACATCTGGCCCTCCACCGCCGAGATCCAGGAGACCATCGCCTCCTCGATCGACCGCGACATGTTCACCAAGTCCTACGCCGACGTGTTCAAAGGCGACGAGCGCTGGCGCTCACTGCCGACGCCGGAGGGCAACACCTTCGCCTGGGACGAGAAGTCGACCTACGTGCGCAAGGCACCCTACTTCGACGGTATGCCCGCCGAGCCGGCGCCGGTGGCCGACATCACCGGCGCCCGAGTGCTTGCGCTGCTGGGAGATTCGGTCACCACCGACCACATCTCGCCCGCCGGCGCGATCAAGAAGGGCACCCCGGCGGCCCAGTACCTCGAGGCCAACGGCGTCAGCCCGCGCGACTACAACTCGCTGGGTTCGCGCCGCGGCAACCACGAGGTGATGATCCGCGGCACGTTCGCCAACATCCGGCTACGCAATCAGTTGCTCGACGACGTGTCCGGCGGCTACACCCGCGACTTCACCCAGTCGGATGAAAACGGGGAAAGCCCGCAGGCCTTCATCTTCGATGCCGCGCAGAACTATGCGGCGCAGAATATTCCGCTGGTCGTGCTGGGCGGCAAGGAGTACGGCTCCGGGTCCTCGCGCGACTGGGCCGCCAAGGGCACCGTGCTGTTGGGGGTGCGGGCGGTGATCACCGAGTCGTTCGAGCGCATCCACCGTTCCAACCTGATCGGTATGGGGGTGATCCCGCTGCAGTTCCCCGCCGGTGAGTCCGCGGCGTCGCTGAAGCTGGACGGCACCGAGGTCTTCGATATCACCGGCATCGAGGAGCTCAACAACGGCAAGACGCCGAAAACGGTAAAGGTCACTGCCACCAAGGCTGATGGATCTCGTACGGTGTTTGACGCGGTGGTGCGCATCGACACCCCGGGCGAGGCCGACTACTACCGCAACGGCGGCATCCTGCAGTACGTGCTGCGCAACATGCTCAGGTCGAAGTAACCGGCGTAGGCGACGGGTGAGCTGATGCCCAGGGTCAGCGAGGATCACCTGGCGGCCCGGCGCCGCCAGATCCTCGATGGCGCGCGGCGGTGCTTCGCCGCCTACGGCTACGACGGGGCCACGGTGCGCCGTCTGGAGCAGACGGTCGGGCTGTCGCGGGGGGCGATCTTCCATCACTTCCGCGACAAGGACACGTTGTTCTTCGAGCTGGCCCAAGAGGACGCCGCGCAGATGGCGGAGGTGGCCGCCCGCGAGGGCCTGATCGGCGTGATGCGGGACATGCTGGCCGCCCCCGAGCAGTACGACTGGCTGGCCACCCGGCTGGAGATCGCACGCAAACTGCGCCATGACCCGGAGTTCAGTCGCGGCTGGGCGGAGCGGTCAGCCGAATTGTCCGCTGCCACAACGGATCGGCTGAACCGGCAGAAGCAGGCCGGCCGGCTGCGCGACGACGTTCCCGCCGACGTGCTGCATACCTATCTGGACCTGGTGCTCGACGGCTTGGTGGCACGGCTGGCTTCCGGCGAGGACCCGCAACGGTTGTCCGCGGTCCTCGACCTGGTAGAGGCTTCGGTGCGGCAGCGCTGATGCGCCGCTAGCGCGACCGGGTGCGGTGATTGGGACCGCCGCGGCTGCGCATCGCGACACCCGACTCCCGCAGCATGCTGTGCACGGAGCCGTACGATCGCCCGGTGGACGCCGCCAGGCTACGGATGCTGGCCCCGCCCTCGTAGGCGTTGCGCAACTCGACCAGCTGCCGGTCGCGCAGCTTGTCCGGCTTCGTCGTCGCCACGTCCCCTCACCATCCCCTCGCTGAGTCAACGGCTTCAGCGTAAGAAGGCATCGGCGATACCGGGCGAGTTTTGCTGAAATCCCGGGGATCCGGTGCGGCACGGCCGGCGGTGGTTCAGGCCAGCTCGATCAGATCACGGTAGTCGGCCGACCAGTGGTCCTCGGTGCCGTCGGGCAGCAACACCACCCGCTGCGGGTCGAGCGCCTCGGCCGCCCCCGGATCATGGGTGACCAGCACGACGGCCCCGGTGTAGCTGCGCAGCGCGTCGAGCACCTGTTCCCGCGAGGCGGGGTCGAGGTTGTTGGTCGGCTCGTCGAGCAGCAGCACATTGGCGGCCGACGCCACCAGCCCGGCCAGCGCCAGCCGGGTCTTCTCACCGCCGGACAGCGTGCCGGCCGGCTGGTCCAGCTGCGCGCCGGTGAACATGAACGCGCCCAGCAGTCCGCGCAGATCCTGCTCGGAGGTGTCCGGTGCGGCGTGAACTGTGTTCTCCCACACCGTCGCTGCGTTGTCGATGGTGTCGTGTTCCTGGGCGAAATAGCCGATCTTGCAGCCGTGCCCGGGCTCGAGCTGACCGGCATCGGGGGTTTCCACCCCGGCCAGCACCCGCAGCAGCGTGGTCTTGCCGGCGCCGTTGAGGCCCAGCACGACCACCCGCGATCCCCGGTCGATCGCCAGGTCCACGCCGCTGAACACCTCCAGCGAGCCGTACATCTTGGTCAGCCCACTGGCCATCAGCGGCGTTTTTCCGCACGCGGCCGGCGTCGGGAACTTGATCCGGGCCACCTTGTCGGCGACGCGTTCCTCGTCCAGGGCGGCCAACATCCGATCGGCGCGGCGCAGCATGTTCTGTGCGGCAACGGCTTTGGTGGCCTTGGCGCCCAGCTTCGCCGCCTGGGTGCGCAGCGCGGCGACCTTGCGTTCGGCGTTGGCGCGCTCGCGGCGGCGGCGCTGCTCATCGGTGGCCCGGGCGTCGAGGTACTTCTGCCAGCCCATGTTGTAGATGTCGGCCTCACCGCGCACCGCGTCGAGAAACCACACCCGGTTGACCACGTCGGCCAGCAGATCCACGTCGTGACTGATCAGCACCAGTCCCCCGCTGTGGCCCTTCAAGAAGTCGCGCAGCCAGCCGATCGAATCGGCGTCGAGGTGGTTGGTCGGTTCGTCGAGCAGCAGCGTGGTGTCCGAACCGGCGCCGCCGGAACCACCCTCGCCGGCGGCGAACAGAATGCGGGCCAACTCCACCCGGCGGCGCTGGCCGCCGGACAGGGTGCGCAGCGGCTGGGTCAGCACCCGCTCCGGCAGGCCCAGACTGGTGCAGATCCGGCCCGCCTCGCTCTCGGCGGCATAGCCGCCCAGCGCGGCGAACCGCTCCTCGAGTTGGCCGTAGCGGCGGATGGCACGGTCACGCTCGGCGTCGTCGACGACTTCGGCCATCAACACCTGCTGCTTTTCCAGGTCGACCAGGATGGTGTCGAGACCGCGCGCCGACAGCACCCGATCCCGGGCCAGCACATCGAGATTGCCCTCACGCGGATCCTGCGGCAGGTAACCGACCTCACCGGTGCGGGTGATGGTGCCCGCGTAGGGCTCGCCCTCACCGGCGAGGATGCGCAGCGTGGTCGTCTTGCCGGCGCCGTTGCGGCCGACCAGCCCGATCCGGTCGCCGGGCTGCACCCGCAACACCGAGTCCACCGAGTCGAGCAGCGTGCGCGCGCCGGCGCGGACCTCCAGGCCCGTTGCGGTAATCACGCGCGTACTCCTGTTGCTATTTGTCGTCGGTGAAGACCGGTGGGCGCTTCTCGGCGCGCGCAGCGACGGCTTCCTCGAAGTTGCTGGTCAGCAGGCGCACGTAGAGCTGTCCGAGCCCCTCGGCCTGCATGTGCCCCTCCAGACTACCGGCGTCGAGTCCGCTCCATAACGTCCGCTTGGTCAGTTCGGTGCCCGGCCGGGAGAAACCGGCGATCCGCTCGGCCATGTCATAGCAGGTGTCCAGCAGCGCCGACTGCTCCACCACCTGGGAGACCAAGCCGATTCGCTCCGCCTCCGCGGCGTCGACATCACGGCCGGTGAGCATGATCTCGAAGGCCCGCGACGCCCCGATCGCACGCGGCAGCAGATAACTCAGCCCCAGTTCGCTGGCCGTGAGGCCGTTGTTGATCCCGGCCGCCCGGAAGTAGGCGCCGGTCGCGGCGACCCGGATGTCGGCTGCCAGGGCCAGGCAGAGCCCGCCGCCGATGGCCGCGCCGTTGACCGCCGCGATCACCGGCTGGTGCAGCCGCCGGAACCCCAGGATGATGTCGTCGAGCAGTTCCATCGAGCGCAGCCCGAAACTCGGCCGGGTCAGCCCGGCCACGTGCGGCACCGAACCGGCGGACTTGTGGTCGGCCCCCGAGGAGAACCCCCGGCCCGCGCCGGTGAGCACCACCACGCGCACCGAGTTGTCGTAGCCGATCTGCCCCAGCACCTCGCGCAGCGGCACCATGACGTCGAACGCCATCGAGTTCATCCGCTCCGGGCGGTTCAGCGTGATCAGGGCGACCTGCGGGCGCGGGCGGTCGACGAGGACGAATTCCGAGCCGGACTCAGCGGTAGACACGGATGCACGCTATCGCGTGCCGCGCCTCAGACCTGGTCGGGCTTGTCCTGCTGGGCCTGCGCGGCCAGCGCGGCCTCCACATCGAGGTCCTTCACCTGCTGAACCAGGTGCTCAAGTGCCGCCGGGGGCAGCGCGCCGGCCTGGTTGAACACCAGCGTGCCCTTCTTGAACGCCATCAGGGTGGGGATGGACCGGATCTGGGCGGCGGCGGCCAATTGCTGTTCGGCCTCGGTGTCCACCTTGGCGAACACCACGTCGGGGTGGTTCTCCGAGGCCGACTCGAACGTCGGCGCGAAGGCCTTGCACGGCCCGCACCAGGAGGCCCAGAAATCGACCAGCACGATGTCGTTGTCGGCGATGGTTTCTTCGAATTTCGCTGCGGTCAGGTCTTGAGTTGCCATGATGGGGCCAACGCCCGGGCCTCCCGCGGTGTTCCCGGCCACCGCCGGGAAATGGAGCACCGCTTCACAGCGGGCTCACAGCACAGAGCTAGCTTCGCGCTAACTCGACCATTGACGGTGGTAGCACGTGTCCGGCGGCACCCCGCCGCCGACGTCGACGATCGGAGAAATACTGATGCCCGCCCGCCCCAGCACTTCCGCACCGGCGATCCGCACGCTCACCGGCGCCGCCGCGCTCTTCGCCGCCGCACTGGTCCTCCCGTCCCCGGCACACGCCCAGGGCGATCGCGTCATCGGCCCGGTCACCTCGGTGTCGGGTAACACCTTCGAGGTGGGCCAGCCGGCCGGCACGGCCAAGGTCAGCTGGACCGAGGCCACCCAGGTCTTCGAGTCGGTGCCCGCGCAGCTCGGCGAGATCACCGCCGGCACCTGCGTCAAGGCCGGCGCCGCAACCGACAGCAGCCCCGCCGACAGCGGTGCGATCACCGCGAAGTTCGTGTCGATCAGCACCGCGGTCGACGGCAAGTGCCCGCAGCGGCCCGCCGCGGCGGCCGACGCCCCGGCGCCGCCGAAGCCGCACCGTGGCGTCCGCGGTGCCGTCGAGTCCGTCGCGGGCAACACGCTGACCGTCGCCGGCCCGGAGGGGCCGGTCACCGTCACCGTCACCGACGACACCGCCGTCCGGCGGAAGGTCGCGGTCAGCGCGCCGTCGATCAGCAGCGGAAAGTGTGTCGCTGCTCGCGGCGACAAGGACGCCGAGGGCGTGCTGCAGGCGACCAAGGTCACGGTGTGGAACAGCAACGGTGGTGACTGCCCGCAGCCGGGAGCGTAACGGCCGAAGCGGCGGATCAGCGATCCCCGGACGGGCAGTGCCGGTCTCGGCCAAAGCCGTGCGGGCACCTGCTCGGCCAACCGCTGTCAGCGGGGGCGGGCTACCCGGATTTTCTTCGGGCAGCCCGCCCCCTCCCAATTACCGCCTCCGGAGCGGTGCCGAAGCTCATTCACCGGCACTATGGGGAGAACGTCAACCGCTGTTGAAGACGACATCCCCCGCGAGGTGAGGCAATGATGGTCCCGGGTGTAGCCGCCGTCGTCGGTGGCATCACCGGTGGCGCGGTGCAGGTGCTGCGGGCCGGCGTGAACAGTGCCGCCGAAAGCACCTCCTGGTTACGCGACAGCGCCACCGACACGATGCAGACGATCCTCGGCCCGGTGGTCGAGACGGTCAGCCAGACCGCCGGGCGGTTGCTGGGCGACTCCGGCACCGGGACAGCGCTGCCGGTGCGCTGGCGCAGCGGGCGCCGCGTGCACCTGGACCTGGATCGGCTGCTGCCGTTCTCGCGCTGGTACGAGCACGCCGACACCGTCGAGCAGCCGGTCCGCAACATTCCCGGCGTGGCCAGCGCCCACATCGAGGGTGCGCTGGGCCGGTTGGTGGTCGACCTGGCCCCAGGCGCCGACAGCGACCGGGTGCTGGGCGCCGTCTGCGACACCGTGACCGAGGTAACCCGGGAGCTGGGCCGCCCGCGTGCGCAATCGGCACCGCGCACCGCGCCGTTCGCCGATCCGGGAAACCCGCTGGCGCTGCTGGTGCCGCTGACCGCGGCCGCGATGGACGTGGTGGCCATCGGCGCCGCGGTGACCGGCTGGGTGGGCAGGCTACCGGTCGCGCCGCTGGCGGCCCGCGGCGCCGCCGCCGTCGTCAGCAACCAGCCGCGCATCGTGTCGATGCTGGAATCGCGGCTCGGCCGGGTCGGCACCGATCTGGCGCTGGCCGCCTCCACCGCCGTCACCAATGGGCTCACCCAGGCGGTCGGCACCCCGCTGGTGGATCTGGCCCAGCGCGGCCTGCAGATCTCCGAGGCCGCCGCCCACCGCCGCCGCTGGGAGAACCGGGAACGGCAGCTGGCGTCGCCGCGGCGACCGCAGGCCGCGGTGGTTCCGATCATCTCCTCGGCCGGGGCCGGCTCGCAGGCCGCCCGGCACAACTCGGCGGCCACCGCGGCCGGGGAGGCCTCACACGTGGTGGTCGACGGCGCCATCGACTCGGCCATCGACACCGCCAAGGGGTCGATGTCGGGGCCGGTGGAGGAATACGCCGACCAGGCCGCCAACGCCTCGCTGATCGCCGCCGCGGGCGCGCTGCTGGCCGGCGGGGGCGCCGACGAGGCCGCCGGCGCGGTGCTGGCCGGGGTCCCGAAGGGCGCCTACCTAGGCCGGCAGGCGTTCGGCGCGGTGCTCGGGCGTGGCCTGGCCGACGCCGGGCAGCTGGTGTTGGATCCGGGCGCGCTGCGCCGGCTGGACCGGGTGAAGGTGATCGTCATCGACGGGGCGGCGCTGCGCGGGGACGTCCGCGCGGTGCTGCACGCCCGCGGCGACCTGCCCGGCTGGGACGAGGACCGCGTCTACGAGGTCGCCGACGCCCTGCTCCACGGCGAGCAGGCCCCCGACCCCGACCCCGACGAGCTGCCGGCCACCGGCGCCCGGCTGCGCTGGGTCCGCGCCCAGCCGTCGGCGGCGCCGGTACAGGGGCTGGAGCGCGCCGATCTGGTCGTCGACGGCGAGACCGTCGGCCGGGTCAAGGTCGGCTGGGAGGTCGACCCGTTCGCGGTGCCACTGCTGCAGACCGCGCACCGCACCGGGGCGCGGGTGGTGCTGCGCCATGTGGCCGGAACCCAGGATCTGACCGGCAGCGTCGCGGCCAGCCATCCCCCCGGCACGCCGTTGTTGAAGCTGGTCCGGGAGCTGCGCGCCGACCGCGGGCCGGTGCTGCTGATCACCGCGCTGCACCGCGACTTCGCCTCCACCGACACGCTGGCCGCGCTGGCCATCGCCGACGTCGGGGTGGCGCTCGACGACCCGCAGGCGGCCACCCCGTGGAGCGCCGACATCATCACCGGCACCGACCTGGCCGCCGCGGTGCGGATCCTGTCGGCGCTGCCGGTGGCCCGGCACGCCAGCCAATCCGCGGTGCGGCTCGCCCAGGGCGGCAGCACCCTAGCCGGGCTGCTGCTGGTCGCCGGCGACCCGCGCGGCACACCCGGTCCGTTGGCGCTGCGGCGCTGGCTCAACCCGGTCAACGCCGCCGGGGCAGCCGCCCTGGTCACCGGCACCCTGTCGGCGCGCAAGGTGCTGCGCCAGCCCGACCCCACTCCGCAGCCGTTGACCGCCTGGCATGCGCTGGACCCCGAGATCGTCTACTCCCGGCTGACCGGCTCGGCGCGGCCGCTGGCCGTCGAGATCGGTGCCCCGATCTGGCGCCGCACCCTGGAGGACATCGTCGATCACCCGGTGTTGGCACCGCTGCGCGGCCCGGCCACCCGGGTGGGCAAGCTGCTGATCGCCACTCGCGAAGAGCTCGCCGATCCGCTGACCCCGATCCTGGCGGTCGGCGCGGCGGCGTCGGCGATCTTCGGCAGCAACATCGATGCTCTGCTGGTCGCCGGCGTGATGGCCGCCAACGCCCTGGTCGGCGGGGCGCAGCGGCTACGCGCCGAAGCGGCGGTCGCCGAACTCTTCGCCGAGCAGGACACGCTGGCCCGCCGAGTGGTGCTGCCGCCGGTCGCAACGACCCAGCGCCGCCTGGATGCGGCCCGCCATGGCCGGCGCACGGTCACACTGACCGCGAAATCACTTCGCCCGGGCGACGTCATCGACCTGGCCGCCCCCGATGTGGTGCCTGCTGATGCGCGGCTGCTGACCGCCGAGGACCTCGAGGTCGACGAGTCGCTGCTCACCGGTGAGTCGCTGCCGGTGGACAAGCAGGTCGACGCGGTCGCCGTCGGCGACCCCGAACGGGCCAGCATGCTGTTCGAGGGCTCCGCGATCGTCGCCGGCCACGCCCGGGCGATCGTGGTCGCCACCGGTGCGGGCACCGCTGCGCGCCGGGCGCTTTCGGCGATCGCCGACGTCGACACCGCTGCCGGGGTGCAGGCCCGGCTGCGCGAGCTGACCGCCAAGGTGCTGCCGCTGACGCTGGCGGGCGGCGCCGCGGTGACCGGCTTGGCGCTGCTGCACCGCGCATCGCTGCGCCAGGCGGTCGCCGACGGGGTGGCGATCGCGGTGGCGGCCGTTCCCGAGGGTCTGCCGCTGGTGGCGACCCTGGCCCAGCTGGCCGCCGCCCAGCGGCTGTCCAAACACGGGGTGCTGGTGCGCACGCCGCGCGCCGTGGAGGCGCTGGGCCGCATCGACACGGTATGTTTCGACAAAACCGGCACCCTGACCGAGAACCGCCTCAAGGTGGTGCGTTCCGTGCCGCCGACGGCCACCGCCGACGACACCGGCCGCCTGGACACCCGGACGCTGCGGGCCGCAGCGCGGGCGTGCACGCAGCCGCGCGACGGCCAGGGCCACGCCCACGCCACCGATGAGGCCATTCTCACCGCGGCGGCCTCCGTAGCCGAAGAGGCTGATTCGGCATGGACGGTGCTGGCCGAGGTGCCCTTCGAGTCCAGCCGCGGCTACGCCGCCACCATCGGGCGAACCGATACCGATCGCCCGATGCTGCTGCTCAAGGGCGCCCCGGAGGTCATCTTGCCGCGCTGTCGGTTCGCCGACCCCGACGGCGACTACGAACGGGCCGAGGCGCTGGTGTCGCACCTGGCCGAGCAGGGGTTGCGTGTGCTCGCGGTGGCTCAGCGCCGCTGGGACCTACCGACCGCCGAGGAGTCCACCGACGCCGACGCCGTCGACGCCGCCGCGCACGAGTTGGAGCTGCTCGGCTTCGTCGGGCTGGCCGACACACTGCGGCCCTCGGCGCGGCCGCTGATCGAGGCGCTGGTCGAGGTCAACCACAAGGTGGTGCTGATCACCGGCGACCATCCGGTCACCGCACGGGCGATCGCCCGGCAGTTGGGCCTGCCGCCGGACGCCCCGGAGGTCACCGGGGCCGAGCTGGCGGTGCTCGACGAGGAGGGGTTCACCAACCTGGCCGCCGGCGCGCAGATCTTCGCCCGGGTCACCCCCGAGCAGAAAGTGCAGATCGTCGCCGCGCTGCAGCGCAGCGGGCAGGTCACCGCGATGGTCGGCGACGGCGCCAACGACGCCGCGGCGATCCGGATGGCCGACGTGGGGGTCGGCGTCAGCGGCCGCGGCTCGTCGGCGGCGCGCGGCGCGGCCGACATCGTGCTCACCGAGGATGATCTGGGGGTGCTGCTCGACGCTCTGGTGGAGGGCCGCGGCATGTGGACCGGGGTGCGCGATGCGGTCGGCGTCCTGGTCGGCGGCAACGTCGGCGAGGTGCTGTTCACGATCATCGGGACCGCGCTGGGATCCGGGCGGGCGCCCGTGGGCACCCGGCAGCTGCTACTGGTCAACCTGCTCACCGACATGTTCCCAGCGTTGGCGGTGGCCGTCACCCCGCAGTACCCGCAACCCGACGAAGATGAGGAACCCGACCGGGCGGAGGAGGAGGCCGAACGCGCCCACCAGCGGGCGATCCTGTCCGCGCCGGCGCCGTCGCTGGACACCTCGCTGATGCGCCACATCATCACCCGCGGCGCGATCACCGCCGCCGGCGCGACCGGCGCCTGGGCGATCGGGCGGTGGACGCCGGGCACGCAGCGACGCACGGCGACAATGGGATTGACCGCACTGGTGGGAACGCAGCTGGTGCAGACGCTGTTGACGCGGCGGCACAGCCCACTGGTGGTGGCGACCGCACTGGGCAGCGCGGTGGTGCTGGTCGGAATCGTCCAGACCCCGGGTGTCAGCCAGTTCTTCGGATGCACACCGCTGGGTCCGGTGGCCTGGGCCGGAGTGGGCGCCGCCACCGGCGCGGCCACCGTCCTGTCGGTGTTGGCGCCGACCGTGGTGGCGAACACGATCGGGATCGCCGACACCGATCCGCGTTAGCGCGGGTCATCCCGGGCGCCGGGCCGACGGATATACAGTCGCAGCGGCGTTATCGACGAGCTTCCGTCGGCAGCGGTGCGGCCCGTCTTCGGGAATACGGTCCTGAGAACCGTTGACCGGTATCCATCTTTAGGCAACTTAGCCACAAAAATTGAACTAGCGTTCCACTTGTCGGACGCGGCCAGTATGGTCGGCTCAATCGTGGGTCCGGTGTTTTCGCGGGAGGTCTGGTGGACGCGTTCGGCGTTCTGGGCGAGGTTCTGGATGACTACCAAAACTTCGTCGCGGGCTTTCTGGAGATCCAGGACGCCCAGATCCGGACGAAGGTCGAATCAGAGATCGCCGATGGGCTGCTCTGGCCGGAACCATGGCTGGCACTGAACCCAGCATTCGAATCGGGCGGCACCGTGGGTGATCTGATCGATCGCCAAGTCCTGCACCCCGACGCCGAGGGCATCTTTCGAACTCCGACCGGCCAACCCATCACCTTCCACCGCCACCAAGCCGACGCCTTCGAAATCGCCAACCGGGGCGAGTCCTATGTACTGACCACCGGTACCGGGTCGGGCAAGTCGATGGCCTACATCGTGCCGATCGTGGATCGGGTGCTGCGGGAAGGCTCGGGCAAGGGCGTGCGCGCCATCATCGTCTATCCGATGAACGCGCTGGCGAATAGCCAGTTCAACGAGTTGGAGAAGTTCCTCGGCGAGACCAACCCGAAGGTGACCTTCGCCCGCTACACCGGGCAGGAAGGCAGGGCTGAGCGAGAGGAGACGCTGAAGTCTCCACCGGACATCCTGCTGACCAACTACGTCATGCTCGAGCTGATGCTCACCCGCCCGCGGGAGCGTCAGGCGTTGATCGCAAGCGCTGAGAATCTGTCGTTCCTGGTGCTCGACGAGTTGCACACCTACCGCGGCCGCCAAGGCGCCGATGTGGCGATGTTAGTGCGCCGGCTGCGCGGGGCGATCACCCGCTCGAGCATCCAATGCATCGGCACCAGTGCGACACTCGCCGGCCCGGGCACCAAAGCCGAACAGCGGCAAGAGGTCGCGGAGCTGGCGACCCGGATCTTCGGCGTGCAGATCCCCGCCGTCAATATCGTCGGCGAGACCCTGCGCCGCGCGACAACCGGAGACGCTGAAACGACGGCGCTGCAAGACAGGCTCAGCGCGCCCACCCCATCAGCATGGGAACAGCTGCGGGCCGACCCACTGGCGGTCTGGACCGAGCAGCACTTCGGCCTGCGATACGACGACGAAGGCAACCTCACCCGCCGCCATCCGTCCAAACTCACCGACGCCGCCAAGCAGCTGAGTACCGACACCGGGGTCGATCAGCAGATCTGCCACGCGAAGCTGCAGGAGCTGCTGCTCGCCGGATCCCGGGCCCGCGACAGCCAGGGCCGCACCCTGTTCGCGTTCAAATTGCACCAGTTCATCGGCAAGGGCGACACCGTCTACACCACACTGGAGCCGCCCGCCGCCCGGCACCTGACCACGCAGTATCAGCGCAGCGCACCGGGCCGCCCGCTGGGACAGCCGCTGTTCCCGCTGGCATTCTGCCGCGAATGCGGCCAAGACTTCCTGGTTGTCAATCTGGAGCGCGGGCGGGAGAGCTTCAGCCCGCGCACCCTTCGATCTGATCTGGCCGAGGAGCCCGACGCCGAGGGACTGCTGTTCATCACCGAGACTCGGTGGCCCGATGCGCGCGACCCCGCGCTGCTTGACCTGGTGCCCGACGACTGGGTCGTCGACACCGGATCGGGCCGGGCCCTCGACAAGGCCAGGGAATCAAAGCTTCCCGCCTCGCTGCGGGTCGATGAATACGGCACGATCACCGACGACGGCATGCCGGTCGCGTTCTTCGAACAGCTGCACTTCTGCCCGTCGTGCAAGACCAGCTATGAAAGCGTCCGCCAGTCGGAGTTCTCCCGGGTCGCCAGTCTGGGCACCGAGGGGCGCGCCAGCGCGGTCACGGTGTTGTCACAGTCGGTGGTTCGCGCCCTGCGCCAGGAAACCGACCTCGACGACGTCGCCCGTAAGTTCCTGGCATTCAGCGACAATCGACAGGACGCCAGCCTGCAGGCCGGCCATTTCAATGACTTCGTGCTGGTTGGACTCATCCGGTCGGCGTTGTACCGCGCCGCCCGTGATCACGGGGGTCCGCTCACCGACGAGGATCTCGGCCCGAAGGTGGTCACCGCGCTCGGCGGCACCGGTCTGAAGTTTTTCGCCCGCGACGAGGACACCGCCGACGAACCGGTCCCGCGTAAGAAGATCGCCCGAGCCCTGCGCGATGTGGTCAGCTACCGGCTGTGGGCCGACCTTAAACGCGGTTGGCGCATCACCATGCCCAACCTGGAGCAGACCGGTCAACTCCGGCTGGCCTACGACGGCCTGGACGCACTGGCCGCCGACGAATCCAAGTGGTCGAGCCGCGGTGAGCCGCTGGCAAGTTCCGACCCCGCGGTGCGCCGCGATCTGATGCATGTGCTGCTCGACGAGCTGCGGCGAAACCTGTGCATCGAAACCGAGTTCCTCACCGAGGACAAGTTCGACGGCATGCGCCGTACCAGCCGGGAGTGGCTGAAGGATCCGTGGGCGATCTCCGAGGAGACCGGCACCTACAGCGGCACCGCCTACCCGGGCGGCCGGCCGAAGACGGCGGGAACGGGGGCCGACCTCTACCTGTCCGGGCTGGGTGCCTACGGACGCTGGCTGCGACGCCCCAACCGCTTCCCCGGGCACCCGCATCCGATCAAGACCGACGACGCCCAGTTGATCATCGAAGCGCTGATGGAGACCCTGGCCACGGCCGGAATCCTGGCGCGCGTCAAAGTCCCGAAACGCCCGACCGGATATCGGGTCCGCGCCGATCTCATCGAATGGCATCCAGGTACCGGCGAGCGCCGCGCACCGGATCCGCTGCGCGGCAACCAGGCTCAAGGCCGGGTCAATCCGTACTTCCGCGACCTGTACGCCGAAACCGCGCAGGCGCTGGTCGGGTTGGAAGCCCGCGAGCATACCGCCCAGGTGGAACCGGCCAAGCGGCAGAAGCGCGAGGACGAGTTCAGCGCCGCCCGGCTTCCCGTGCTGTACTGCTCGCCCACCATGGAACTCGGTGTCGACATCAACAGCCTCAATGTGGTCGGCATGCGCAACGTCCCGCCCACCCCGGCCAACTACGCCCAGCGCTCGGGTCGCGCCGGACGGTCGGGGCAACCGGCGATCGCGCTGACCTACTGTGCCACCGGAAACGCCCACGACGCCTACTACTTCCGGCGCAGCCAGGACATGGTCGCCGGGGCCGTCGCACCGCCTCGGCTGGAGTTGGGCAACCAAGATCTGGTGCGCGCCCACGCGCACGCCATCTGGCTGGTGAAATGCGGGCTGGACCTCAAGGTCAGCATGGTCGACCTACTCGACATCGACCAGCCCGGCCAGCCGCTGCGCCCCGAAGTGCTGGCGACCATCGAGTCCGCCGCCAGCCGCACCGCAGCCATCGCGGCGATCACGCAGGTGCTGTCCGCCACTACCGAGGTCACGACCGCGCAGTGGTGGTCGCCCAGCTGGGTCACCGAGACCGTCGAGCGTGCCCCCGCACGGTTCAACAGCGCCGCGGACCGCTGGCGCGGCTTGTACCGCGACGCGCAGACCGAACTGGACAACGCCAACACCACCCTGAAGACCATCGGCGCCTCGGAGGCCTCGAAACAGCGTGCGCGCGGCCGGATTTCGGAGGCTCGCGCCGCGCTCGACCTGCTCAAAGGCCAGGTCGACGACATCATGCAGGGCGACTTCTACACCTACCGGTATTTCGCCTCTGAAGGGTTCCTGCCCGGCTATTCGTTCCCGCGACTGCCGCTGTCGGCGTTTATCCCCGCCGAGCGGCGCACCCGCAACGGTGAGGGCGACTTCATCCAGCGTCCGCGGTTCATCGCGATCAGCGAATTCGGGCCCGGCGCGTTCATCTACCACGAGGGCGCCCGCTACCAGGTGACCCGGGTCAGCCTGCCCGCCCGCGAGGACGGCACCGGGGTCTCCATCACCGAGATCAAACGCTGCGGAGCCTGCGGCTATCTGCACGACTCGACCACGGTGGACCTATGCCAGCACTGCGGCAGTGCGTCGCTGGACACCATGTCCAACATGATGCGGCTGCTGTCGGTCAAGACCCGCCGCCGAGACCGGATCAGCGCCGACGAGGAAGAGCGCCAGCGTGCCGGGCATGAGATCGTCACCAGCATCCGGTTCGTGCCGCACGGCGAGCGTGCCGGGCAGCTCACCAGCACGATCAGCGCAGACGGCAGCCAACTGGGCACGATGACCTATGGTGACACCGCCCTGATCCGGCGGATGAACGTCGGGCTGCGTCGCCGCAAGGACAAGGACGTTCGGGGCCACGTCCTGGACACCGTGGACGGCCGCTGGTGCAGCGAGGCGGACCTGGCCCGCAACGTCCACGGGGAAGCGCCGCGCTACCAGCGGGTGATCCCGCACGTCGAGGACCACCGCAACGCCCTGCTGCTGCACCTGGATCCGTCGATCCCGACCGAGCAGCGCATGGCCGCCGCCTACGCCCTCAAACGCGGCATCGAGACCGTGTACCAACTGGAGGACAGCGAGCTGGCGGCTGAGGCCTTGCCAAGCAACACCGGCGATGACGCCTGGTCACGGCTGTTGTTCTTCGAGGCCGCCGAAGGTGGTGCCGGGGTCCTGCGCCGGCTGGCCACCGAGGACGGCCAGTTGCGCCAGGTGGCCCGAAAAGCATTGGAGATCCTGCACTTCGACCCCGACACCGGCGAAGACCGCAAACGCGCACCGCACGCCACCGAGGATTGTGCGCAGGCCTGCTACGACTGCCTGCTGTCGTATGCCAACCAGTGGGATCACCAGCACCTGGACCGGCACTGTGTCACCGAACTGCTGCGGCAGCTCGCCACGGCGACCATCGCCGTCGGAGCCGGCGGCGAGGAACGCTCCGAGCACTTGGCAAAGCTCACGCAAGCCTGCGACAGCGAACTGGAGCGCAGGTTCCTCACCCTGCTCGACGAGCACGGCTATCGGCTGCCCGACGATGCCCAGCAGATCGTCGACGGCTACTACGTGCGGCCCGATTTCGCCTACCACAACGCCGGAATGGATGTGGCGGTCTTCATCGACGGGCCCGTTCATGATTCCGCATACCAACACCAGAAGGACGAGCAGGCGCGGATGAAGCTCGAAGACGAAGCGGGTTGGCTGGTATTGCGATTCGGCTATCAGGACGCCGATGCGGGCTGGCTCAAGACCTTCGCCGAGAAGACCGACATCTTCGGTTCCCCGAAAGCGATCTGATGACGACCCTGGACTTCCCTGCCGGCGCGTTGGTCACGGCGCGCGGCCGTGACTGGCTGGTGCTGCCGGGCTCCCCCGATGGGGCACTGCTGGTCCGTCCCCTCGGCGGTCACGAGGACGAGACAACCGTGCTGTTGCCCGGGATCGACGACTTCGCAGCGGCAACCTTCGATCCACCCACCGTCGAGGACCGCGGTGACGCCACCCGGGCCCGGCTGCTGCGAGACGCGCTGCGGCTGTCGTTTTCCGCCGGCGGCGGCCCGTTCCGCTCGTTCGCCCGGCTGGCGGTCACCCCCCGCAACTATCAGTTGGTGCCGCTGCTGATGGCGGCCCGTCAGGACACGGTGCGGCTGTTGATCGCCGACGCGGTCGGCATCGGCAAAACGGTGGAGGCCGGACTGATCGCCGCGGAGCTGCTGGCCACCGGTGACGCGCAGCGGATGGTGGTGCTCTGCTCGCCGCAACTGGCGCCGCAGTGGCAGAGCGAGCTGCGACACAAGTTCGGCATCGACGCCCACCTGTTGCTGCCGTCGACGGTCAACCGGCTATCCCGCAGCGTCCCGTTCGGCTCGAATCTCTACCAGCACTATCCGCACCTGGTGATCTCCACCGACTTCATCAAACAGAAGACCCGCCGCGACGAATTCGCGCTGCACTGCCCGGAATTGGTGATCGTGGATGAGGCCCACACCTGCGTGCCCTCTGCCGGGACAGGCCACGGCACCCAGGCGCATCTGCGCAACATGCTGCTGCGCAGGCTCGCCGACGACCCGGCTCGCCATTTGCTGCTGCTGACCGCGACTCCACACAGCGGCGATGACACCGCCTGGCAGTCCCTGATCGGGCTGCTCGACAACCGCCTGGGTGAGCTGCCGGCGGACCTGTCCGGCAAGGACCGCGAGGACGACCGGAAGCTGCTGGCGCAGTTCATGATCCAGCGTCGACGCGCCGATATCCGCGAATACCTGGACGAGGACACCCCGTTCCCGCAGCGAGAGACCGGTGAAACCGCCTACAAGCTCACCGCCGGCTACCGCGCACTGTTCGACGACGTGATGGACTACGTCCGCGAACAGGTCACCGACCCGAAGCTGTCCGCGGTTCGCCAGCGGGTCCGCTGGTGGTCGGCCATCGCACTGTTGCGCTGCCTGGCCTCCAGCCCGGCCGCCGCCCAACAGACTTTGCTCAACCGATCTGCGGTGGCCGCCACCGCAGCCGAATCCGACGACGCGAGCCTCGTCGACGCCTACGCCGAACCCCGCGTGTTGGACTCCGATCTCGATGACACGACCGAGGCCGAAGACGTCACCGTCGGCTCGGACACCAGTGCCACCGACGACAGCCCCGACGCCGGCGCCCGAAAGCGGCTGCGGGAGTTGGCTGCCGCAGCGGACGCCCTCAAGGGACCGCGCAGCGACGCCAAACTCAAACGGGCCATTTCGCTGCTCAAAGACCTGCTCGCCGACGGGTTTCACCCGATCGTGTTCTGCCGCTTCATCCCCACCGCCGACTATCTCGGTGAGCACCTGGGTGCCGCCCTGGCCAAGGTGGGCGGGCTTAGGATCGAGGTGGTGAGCGGCACGCTGCCGCCGGAGGAGCGCGAGGACCGGGTCACGGCGCTGACGGCCCATGATGGCCCGCGGCTGCTGATCGCCACCGACTGCCTGTCGGAAGGCGTCAACCTGCAAGACGGATTCACCGCCGTCGTGCACTACGACCTGGCCTGGAACCCGACCCGCCACGAACAGCGGGAGGGCCGCGTCGACCGGTTCGGTCAGCAGGCCCCGGTGGTGCGCACCGTCACCTACTACGGCGAGGACAACGGCATCGACGGCATCGTGCTGCAGGTGTTGATCCGCCGCCACGAGCACATCAAACGCAGCATCGGGGTGTCGGTGCCGATCCCGGTCGACTCGGCCACCGTGATGAAGGCGATCTGGGAGTCGCTGTTGCTGCGCGGCAAGGACGCCGAACAGCTCACCTTGGACTTCGCTGCGGCCACCTCCGCCTCGCTGGCCGAGCAGGTCGAGGTCGCCTGGACCGATGCCGCCGAACGGGAGAAGGCATCCCGGTCACGGTTCCGCCAGGCCGGGCTCAAACCCGACACCGTCGAGCAGGCGCTGGTCGAGGTCCGCCGCGCACTCGGCGGGCCGGCCGACGTGGAGTCGTTCACCCGCACCGCGTTGTCGCTGCTGGGGGCGCCGATCAGCGACACCACCGACGGGTTCACCGCCCGCATCGACACCCTGCCCGCCGCGGTGCGAGACCAATTGCCGCCCACCAAGAATGCGACACTGGCCTTTCACCGGTCCCTGCCGGTGCCGCCCGGCCACCACGTGTTGACCCGCACCGACACCGCGGTGGAGGCGCTGTCGCGCTACGTGCTGGACGCCGCATTGGATGCCCGGTTGGATACGGCGGCCCGCCCGGCCCGACGCGCCGGGGTGATGCGCACCGGCGGCGTCGCCAAGGTGACCACCCTGCTGATGGTGCGCCACCGGTTGGAGATCACCCTGCCCGGCGCGGCGGCCACCATCACCCAGGTCGCCGAGGAAGCGCGGTTCGTGGCGTTCACCGCCAGCGGGGAGACGCTGACCTGGCTGCCGCAACCCGAGGTCGACGCCCTGCTGACGCTGAGCCCGTCCGGCAACGTCGACGACACCCTGGCCCGCCACCAGTTGGGACGTGCCCTGGACCGGCTGCCCGCCCTGGCTGAGCATCTCGCCACGACCGGCACCGACGCCGCGGCAGCACTGGTGTCCGAGCATCAGGCGGTGCGAGCCGCCGCAAAGGCCGGCGGCAAAACCCCCCGGGTGAAGTTCCTGCCACCCGCCGATGTGCTCGGTGTGTACGTCTTTCTGCCCGACGGGAGTTCGAGATGAGTCCGCCGGCGACGATGCAGAGCGCAGCGATGAGGAGGAGCGGCGCATGAGTACCGCATCGGTGTTCCGCGCGGTCCGCACCGTCGGCACCGCTTTGCCTGCCGAGGCGATCCCGCGGGCCAACGAGCTGCGACTACCCGGACAAAGCGCCGACGCCTACCAGCTGCCACCGGGCATGGCGATCAACGCCGCGATCGCCCGCGCGTGGGAGGCCATGCTGGGCGCCCACGCCAATTGGCATGCCGCGCTGGCGAAACTGCCCGACAATGACCCGGCCACCAAACTCACCCGCGACAAGTGGCTGCTGCCGCTGCTCTACGAGCTCGGCTGGGGCCGCCCCGAGGCGGTGAGCGGCGGGCTGGCGGTGCCGCCGGGGCTGGGCGAGACCGAGGCCCCGCACTTCCCGATCTCCCACCGGGTGTCGTGGCCGGATGCCGCCAATGCGGCGGCGTGGGCCCCGCTGCACCTGCTGGGTGCCGGCGTCGACTTGGACACCAAGACCCCGTCGGTGACCGCCCGCGCCCCGCAGGCCATGCTGCAGGACTACCTCAACCGCGAAGACCGCGCCCTGTGGGGGGTGCTGTCCAACGGGCGGGTGCTGCGGCTGCTGCGCGACGCCTCGGCGCTCACCCGCCAGTCGTTCGTCGAGTTCGACCTGGACGCGATCTTCACCGACCAGCTCTACGCGGATTTCCGGGTGCTGTTTTTGACCCTGCACGCCAGCCGGTTCGCACCCCGGCTCGACGAGAAGACCGCCAAGGCAGCACGGCAGGCCGCTGAGGAGCCCGACGACGGCGAGGACGCCGAGCTTGAGCAGGCCGATCCCAAGCTGGACAACTGCCTGCTGGAACGGTGGCGCACCACGGCCATCGACGACGGCGCCCGCGCCCTGCTGAACCTGCGCGACGGCGTGGCGCTCGCCCTGCAGGAGTTAGGCACCGGCTTCGTCTCCCATCCCGCCAACACCGCGCTGCGCGACACCCTGGCCGCCGCGGCCGACGCCGATAAGGATCTGCACCGCGCCCTGCTACACATCGCCTACCGGCTGATCGTGCTGTTCGTCGTCGAAGACCGCGACCTGCTGCACCCCGCCGACGCCTCAGAGCCGGCCCGCCGGCTCTACACCGACTACTTCTCCACCGCCCGGCTGCGCCGCCTGGCCGGCGAGCCGATCGGCGGCTGGCACACCGACCTGTGGGAGGCCCACCGGATCGTCACCGACGCCCTGGCCGGTGACGGCCTGCCGCAACTGGGGTTGCCTGGCTTGGGCGCGAGTATGTTCAGCCGCGACGCACTGGCCGTCCTGCACGGCGCGGTGCTGCCCAACCGCAACCTGCTGGCCGCGGTGCGCGCCCTGGCGCAGATCGACGACCCGGTCACCGGGACGCCCCGCCGGGTGGACTACCGCAACCTCGACAGCGAGGAACTCGGCGGCATGTACGAAGGCCTGCTGGCCTACACCCCGCGGTACCACGCCGACGACCGCACCTTCACCCTGGACATCGCGACCGGCAGCGACCGCAAGAAGTCCGGCTCCTACTACACCCCCTCCGCGCTGATCGCGCTGGTTCTCGACGAAGCCCTCGACCCGCTGATCGCCGAGGCGGTAACCAGCCCCGACCCGCAGCAGGCCCTGCTGGAGCTGACCGTGGTCGACCCGGCGTGCGGCAGCGGGCATTTCGTCGTCGCCGCGGCCCGGCGCATCGCCGCCGCGCTGGCCACGGTGCGCACCGAGGAGACCGAGCCGAGCCCGGCCGAGCTGCGCGCGGCCACCGCCGACGTCATCGAACGCTGCGTGTACGGGGTGGACCTCAACGACCTGGCCATCGAGATCACCAAGGTCGCGCTCTGGCTGGAGGCCTTCGACCCGGACCGGCCGTTCCCCTTCCTCGACGCGCATTTCCGGGTCGGCAACACGCTGCTGGGCACCACCCCCGAGCTGCTGCGCCACAACATCCCCGACACCGCATTCGTCGCACTCGGCGACGACGACCCCAACTGGAGCAAGAAACTCAAGGCCCGCAACAAGTCCGAACGCCAATCCGACGACCAGCTCACCCTGGCGTTGGGCACCGACACCCTCGATGTGGCCACCGGCCGGCTGACCAAGGCCGCGCTGGACGCCGACGCGGGCCACGCCGCCTCGGTCGCGGCGATGCGGGCCCGCGCCGACGCCTGGCGCCGGCTCGAAGAAGACCCCGAACTGATTGCCGCCAAACGCGTCGCCGACGCCTGGTGCGCGGCGTTCGTGCAACCCAAGACCGGGGCCATGACCTCGGGGCCGGGTATCACGCACGCGACTTTGCGGGCGCTGGCGGAGAATCCGGAATCGGTGCCGGACATCGTTACCCGGATGGTCGATGATCTGGCCCGCCAATACCGGTTCTTTCACTGGCATCTGGAGTTCCCCGGCATCTTCACCGTGTCCGACGATGGTGGTGCCGAAGCTGCCACAGGGTGGAGTGGCGGCTTCTCATGTGTGGTGGGCAACCCGCCGTGGGAGCGGGTGAAGATCCAGGACAAGGAGTTCTTCGGTAGCGCCGGGCGTTCCGACATCGAAGGTGCGGCGACCGCGGCGATCCGCAAGAAGATGATCGAGCAGCTCGCCGACATCGACCCCGGTCTGTACCGCAGCTACCGAGCGGCGCTGCGCCAATCCGACGGCACCGCACACCTGTTACTCAAAAGCGGCCGCTATCCCCTGACCGGGTGTGGCGATGTCAACACCTACAGCGTGTTCGCCGAGAACATGCGCACCGCCACCGGCCCGCAAGGCGCGGCAGGCATCATCACCCCGACCGGGCTGGCGACCGACAAGACCACCTCCGACTTCTTCCGAGACACCCTCAGCAGCCACCGGCTGTACGCGTTCTACGACTTCGACAATGAGGCCAAAATCTTCCGTGACGTCCACCACGCGTACCGGTTCGCAGTCACCGCCATGACGGGAACCCAACGGCCGACACAGCGCACCAAGTTCGCCTTCCTCAACCGCCACATTTCCGACGTTCCCGACAAGCGATTCGAGCTGGCGGCCGCTGAAGTTCTCGCCCTCAACCCGAACACCGGAACTCTGCCGATGTTTCGCACCCGGGTCGACGCCGACATCACCCTCGGCATCTACTCCCGCCACCCCGTACTAATCCGCGACAACGACTCCCACGGCAACCCCTGGGACCTGTCGTTCATGCGAATGTTCGACATGGCGAACGATGCCGGACTGTTCCACCAGCCCGACGACCTCACCGACGCCACCTTCAACGGCTGGTCCTACGAGCGGGACGGCGTCGAATACGTGCCGCTGTACGAGGCGAAGATGCTCAGCCACTTCGACCACCGCTTCTCCACCTACAAGGACGCAACCCAAGCCCAGTTGAATCTTCGTGCGCTGCCACGGTTGACTGATCACCAACATGACGACTCAGATCTCGAACCCCTCGCACGGTATTGGGTCAAGCGGTCAGAAGTAGACGCTGCACTCGAAGACCGTTGGGATAGGTCGTGGCTACTCGGATGGCGCGACGTCACAAAAGCCGAGCAGATGCGAACGATGATCCCCTGCGTTTTCCCGCTCTCCGCAGTCGGGCACGTGTTCCCCGTTGCCTGCGTTCCCGCAATAACAGATGCCGCGAATCTGCATGCAACATGGTCGAGCCTGACGTTCGATTACGTTGCCCGGCAGAAGCTCGCAGGCACCCACATGACGTACAACATCCTCAACCAAGTTGCGGTGCCCAGACCCAGCGACTTCAACCAACCGACAACCTGGGACCACAACACCGCCCTCGCCGACTGGCTCCTCCCCTACATTCTGGAACTCTCCTACACCTCATGGCGTTTACAGCCCTACGCCCAAGACCTCGGCGATAGCGGCCCGCCGTTTCGCTGGGACTCCGAGCGCCGCGCCCTGCTGCGCGCCGACCTCGACGCCGCCTTCCTCCACATCTACGGCTTGCGCCGCGACGAGGCCGAGCACGTCCTCGACTCGTTCTTCGTCGTCCGCAAATACGAGGAGCGCGACTTCGGCGAGTACCGCACCCGCCGCCTGGTGCTGGACGCCTATGACCGCATGGGCGCCGCAATCGCCAACGGCGGCGTCGGCTGGAAACCGCTGGCAGATGTCCCCGCCGGCCACGGACCTCGGCACTCGAACCGGATCCGGAGGTGATGGCCTTGAAAACGCCAGCCAAGGGACGACTTCATCGGCCACCGACTCGAGATGCCTTGACGCCTACCACGTCTGCGAGGGCGGCTGATGCTGATTCGTCAGCATGAACGAGACGTTGAAGAACTCCATGTCCAACTGGGGTTCCGGGAGACGATCACCAGCAGCGGGGCCGTTATGACGCTGCCCGCCGCAACCGCCGATCTTAAGAGCTGGGTGGCCGACCGACGCAAGTTCCTGTCCGTGCAGTACACCGACTGGATGCAGGTAATCGCCGATTTCCACGACAGCGCGGCTGCAACCGGGCCGAAACTGACTGGCGTCGTTACGCCGATTACTACCTGCATCGAACCAGCTCTACGAACGTTGCTGCATTCCAGCATCGCTGCCGATGGAACCCCCACCTACGGCATCGACAACGCCAAACGTGCTGATCTACTCACCCTTCTGGAACAGCTTGTGACCGAGTTGGGTAGCGACGCAGCGATTATCGCGGCGTGGCGAGACCTGGTGAAGTCGGCGCAGCGGTTGAGCCGGGCCGTCGATGAGGTCTCGTTCCGTCGTGACACCCTCTTCGCGGTGGCGCAGGGCCGAAACCTCGATGTCATTGGTAGCTTCGGCCTATTCAGCAGCCTGAGAGAGGTTCTCACTGATACCCCCAGCGCGGTGCAGCGAGAGCTGGACGACGAAGCTGGGGTCGAACACAAGCCGGTCTTTCCGCCAAACTGGGAACCCACCGGGGTCCCGACCTGGCGGCGTCTGCAGCTTTGTGAGCGGATCCTCACGCGTGAGCCGTACCGAGGAGACTGCATCGTCTGGCTGCGGCTTGCACCGACTTCGCTGCCCCACCACGAGGTCACGCACGGTCAGGTAGCGTTTTACAACGCCTCCTACCTGAGCGCCTGCGTCGGGCATCCCGAATTCGCCGACAACTTCAGGACTCCACCGACCGAACTCCTCAACCCTGTCCTTCCAGGACACGAACCTATCTTGCGCGCGGGTGAGGTTGAGTGGGAGAACGACTGGAACATGGCCTATGCACGGGTAGTTCTTCCCGATACCGAGCTGCACACGGCTGAAGCGAAGGCGCGAACCCTCGTCGAAGCGCTGAAATCAGTCAACCATGCTGCAAAAGACACCTGGAAAATCTTGAATGGCTCGATCCTGTTTGTCGACGGAGAACGTCGATCAAGACTTTCTTGGGGCCCCAAGCACGACATTGCTGAACGGTACTATCCGGAGAACGATTGGATGGGCCGCGACATCGAAAACATGTCTCGCTTCGACCGCCCGCTAGATACCCAATCCATGCAGGATCTCCAAGCCGCAATCCAACTGAGCACAGCCCTCAAAGCGGCGGCCGACGAAAGTCCCCACGCCGTCGTCATGACTGCGGTCCGCGCCATCGAGCACGCAAACGCCTGGGCCACCAGCGGGGTCAAGAACTGGGCCGACTTCGCTTCCAGCTACCTCAAGAAGGATCAGGCCCGGATTCGGTTTGTCGAGTTCATCAGCTACTTCATCCGGAGCGCGATTGACAGCGTGCCCGATCGACGGCCAGGCGCTCCCGCCCAGAGCGAACTCTTCGAAATTCGGTCTCGGTTAGAACGATTCGTGTGGCCGCACGATGTCTTCCACGTCCGGGGCGCCGTCGATGAAGTCAGTGCCCTGCGAAGGATCTATGCAGACCATTGGCTGGCACGCGGGCTTGGGGAGCTTGAAACTGCGCTAGCCACACCGGCAGGCATGTATGCAAGACTTGAGGAATACGGTCAGCGATTCGACCGGCATTTGAAACGCCTTAGGCGGCTGCGCAACTCTGCGATCCACGGCGGGCCCGTTTCCGATGCGGGTTGTGAATCTGTCGCGACGTTCGCCTTCAACTTGGGCCATCAGTGCCTCAATGAAGTCATGCGAGCGTTACTGACCGGCCACGAGATTTCGTCGCACATGGATGAATACCGAGCGAACCACATCGAAAGATTCGAACGCATCAGAACCGTGGGCGATGTCGACGCGCTGTTCGTCCGAAGCAAATATGACGCAGACCCAACACCAACTGAAGCAGGCGGTGAATGAGCAGACAGTGTTACCGGGCGGATCACTTCACCG
The DNA here is from genome assembly GCF_041287085.1 of Mycobacterium sp. pW045. Lineage (NCBI taxonomy): Bacteria > Bacillati > Actinomycetota > Actinomycetes > Mycobacteriales > Mycobacteriaceae > Mycobacterium > Mycobacterium sp. pW045. The sequence continues at coordinate 379,136 of NZ_JBGGKU010000002.1, forward strand.
TCGGACGCGACGAAACCATTGAAGCAGGCAAGGCCGGCGGAACGGCAGCCGTTTCGACCGTGTACCGGATCATCGCCCCGACAGCTTCGGCATAGCGGTTGATCGTGGCCATCGTCGGATTCGTTCCCCCAGACTCGAAGCGCGTCACCGCACTGCGGTCGACTCCCATCGTCCGGGCGACGTCGGCCGGCTTGAGCCCGCGCCGTTGGCGCACGGCGATCAACTCACGGATCAGGTGGTTCTCCGACCGCGCGAGGTCGACGCTGAGCCGGTCAGCAACGGGCACCCCGTCTGCGACACCCATCGCCTTCACCTCCTTCCCACACGACGGTATGTTGACATATAAATCAACGTTACGCCGTCCGGGCCCGCTCGCGCCAGCCGGTTTTCGGCGAACGGGATTCGCACCAACGGATCAGTTTCCACATCGCGTCGATCATCTGACGCGTCTGCTTGCGGCCGGCGTCGCGGTCTCGGCCCCGCTTATGCCCGATCGACAACCCCAACACCAGGTCGGGTGGTTCGTCTGGCTCGCCGAAGTACAGCCGATAGTGCGCCGCGTCGCCGAGCCGGCTCGCGTGTTTCGGGGTGCGCTCCTCGACCCGCAGCTCGCCGAGCCAGGGCACGGGTCGCCCGCGGAACTCAGCCGGCTTGATCCGCTCGCCGACCGGTGCGCTGTAGTCGTAGCCGTCCGCGTCAAAAGGCAGGCCGTGTTGCTCGGAATCCGCAATCAGTGCAATCAGCTTCGCCCACGCACCGCGATCTGCCACGCGAAGGTCGTCCAAGTCAGGCTGCACAAGAGAGATGTCCCACCGGCATCCAGCCACGTTGACCCGCCCCCGCTTTGCCGCCTCGGGGATGCCCATAGGCAATGCTCCCTCCGCTGTGCTGAACCTTTCTCGCCGCCGGCCATGGGCGAACATGCCGCCAGCATCGCAGGAGGGACCGACATGGCAGATCCCTAATGGCGCGACACTCGCGCAACCCTGTCAGCCTGTCCTGCGATGGTGGCGATACGCCGCCCTCCGCGATGACACACCAAGGAAGCCATGCCAACCCTCGCCATCGACAAGGGATTCCTGACCGACCTGGCCAAACTGGACAAGCCCGTCGTCAAGCGGGTCACCGAGGTCTTCGACGAGTTCGACGCCGCCACCCACACCGGTCTGCATCTGGAAAAGATCGCCAAGGCCCGCAACCCGCGGTTCCGGTCGATCCGCATCGACCAGTCCTGGCGCGGCATCGTGCTGGCACCCGAGCGCGGCGACGTCTACACCCTGCTCAAGGTGCTCCCTCACGACGACGCCTACGCCTGGGCCGAGCGCAGCAATATCTCGGTCAACGCCGCCACCGGCGGCATCGAGATCCGCGACGAAGCCGAACTGGACCGGCACCTGCCCCAACGGGACGAATCAACACCTGCAGCGGCGGCCCCGCTGTTCGCCGAGATCAGCGACGGCACATTGACCAAACTCGGCATTGACGCGCAGGTGCTGTCGTTCGCCCGCACCGTCACCGACGCCGCCCAGCTCGATGCCGCGAAAGCGTTTCTGCCGCAAACGCAGTGGGAGGTGCTGTTCGGGCTGGCCGCCGGTTACAGCCCCGAGGAGGTCTGGTCCGAGTTGGGCGCGGCGATCCTCGACGAGCCGGTCGACACCGAGGATCTCGACGCCGCGATCCTGCGCAGCCGCGACCGGGTGGTGCTGGTCGACGGCCCGGATGAGCTGATGGACGTCTTCGCCTACCCGTTCGCCACCTGGCGAGTGTATCTGCACCCCACCCAGCGCGCCGTCGTCGACGCCGGGTACGGCGGGCCGGCCCGGGTCACCGGCGGCCCCGGCACCGGCAAAACCGTCGTCGCGCTGCACCGGGCGCACCGGCTCGCCCGGCGCGGCGACGGCAAAGTGCTGGTCACCACGTTCACCTCCACCCTTGCCGAGAGCCTGCAAGACGGCCTGGACATGCTCGTCGACGACGAAGACGCCGAACGGCGCCTGGAGGTCATCCACGTCGACAAACTGGCCCACCGGGTATTTCGTGCAGAACACGGCGCCCCCCACCTGGTGAACTCCCGCGACGAGGAAGCACTGTGGGCGGAGCTGATCGAGCGCCTCGGGCTCAGCTTCACCCCGGTGTTCCTGGCCGAGGAGTGGCGGCAGGTGGTGCTGGCGCAGCGCATCGACAGCGCCGACGCCTATCTAGCCGCCAAGCGAATCGGGCGCGGCCGTGGGCTGGGGTCCGTGCAACGCGCCCATGCCTGGCAGGCGATCACCGAATTCGAGAAGGCATTGACCGATCGAGGAGTGTGGACCCACGAGACCGTGCGTCGTGAGGCAACCCGGCTGCTGGAGTCCACAGTCGACAAGCCCTACCGGCACATCGTCATCGACGAGGCGCAGGACCTCAGCCCCGACCAGTGGCGGCTGCTGCGCGCCGCGGTGCCCGAGGCTACCGACGACATGTTCATCGCCGGCGACACCCATCAGCGCATCTACCACAACCGGGCCAGCTTCCGGGAGGTCGGCATCAACATCGCCGGCCGCTCCGCCCGTCTCAACCTGAACTACCGCACCACCGCGGATATACTCGGCTGGAGCATGGGGCTGCTGCGCGGACAGCCGATCGACGACATGGACGGCGGACTGGACTCGATCGCCGGATGCCAGTCCCACGTGCACGGGCCACCGCCACGCCTGGAAGGCGCAGCCGACATCGATGCGGAGGCCAAGCTCGTCGCCGCCACCGTCGCCGACTGGCTCGAGGCCGGAGTCGCACCCGCCGAGATCGGAATCGCGGTGCGGGCCAAATGGTTCGCCACCAAGGTCGAACACGCGCTATCCAAGGCCGGTATCGAGTCCGTGCGGCTGGCCGACGCCGCCGATTCTGACGACGACGCGGTGCGGGTGGGCATTATGCACCGGATGAAGGGCCTGGAGTTCCGCTGCGTCTGCGTTGCCGGAGTCAGCGCCAAGCAGGTGCCCGAACCCAACGCCGTCACCCCGATCGAGGACGACCAGCAGACCCACACCCAGGACCTGGAGCGGGAACGCTGCCTGCTGTTCGTCGCCTGCACCCGGGCCCGCGAGGAACTCGTCGTCACCTGGCACGGCGAGCCCAGTCCGTTTCTGGCCGCCCTGACGTCCCACTGAGATGAGGAGACACCGATGACCCGACTGTCGACGCTGCTCGACGAGATCGACTCCGGCGCGGTGCTATTGCCGGAGTTCCAACGAGGGTATGTGTGGAACCGCGACCAGGTCCGCGGCCTGATGCGCTCGCTGTACCGCGGCTACCCGGTCGGCGGGCTGCTGATGTGGGAGACCACCTCCGAGGACGTCACCGTGCGGGGGGCCGCCGGCGCCAGCGGCACCCGGCAGCTGCTGCTCGACGGCCAACAGCGGGTCACGTCCATGTACGGGGTCATCCGCGGCACGCCTCCCCCGTTCTTCGAAGGCGACCCGAACGCGTTCACCGGACTGCACTTCAACGTCGCGACCGAGACGTTCGAGTTCTACGCGCCGATGAAAATGGCCGACGACCCGACCTGGGTGAACGTCACCGAGCTGTTCCGCCGTGGCCCGTTCGAGTACCTCACCGCGTTCCCCGATGTCGAACGCGAGGTGCTCAATACCTACCTGGAGCGGCTCAACCGGATCAAGGAGATCGAGAACCGCGACTTCAACCAAGAGAAGATCACCGGCTCCGGCAAGACAGTCGATGAAGTGGTCGACATCTTCAACAAGGTCAACTCCGGCGGCACCAAACTCACCAAAGGTGATCTCGCACTGGCCAAGCTCTGCGCCGATTGGCCCGATGCACGCAAGGAGATGCGCGATGATCTAGACCGCTGGCGTAGCGCCGGCTTCAAATTCTCGCTGGACTGGCTGCTGCGCAATGCGACCGCGGTGGCAACCGGCCGAGCGCTGTTCTCCTCACTGAGCGACGTCCCTGCCACCGACTTCCAGGTCGCGTTGAAGCAATCGGTCAACCACATCGGCAGCTTTCTTGACGCGGTCTCGGGCCGGCTCGGGCTCGACCACGACCGAGTGCTGATGGGCCGCTACGCGGCGCCGGTGATCACCCGGCTTCTGCACCTCAACGGTGGAAGGTTCACGGACAGCACGCACCGAGACAAGGTGCTCTACTGGTATGTCCACTCCGCCTTGTGGGGCCGGTTCAGCGGTTCCACCGAGACCGTGCTGCAGCAGGATTACGAAACAGCGGAACGCGGCGGTGTCGACGCTCTGATCGCAACACTGGAGCGCGTGCGGGGCGGCCGACTGGTCGTCGGACCCGACGACTTCGCCGGAGCGACCCGCGGGGCGCGCTTCTACCCCCTGCTGTACCTGCTGACCCGTGTCGACGGTGCCCGCGACTTCGGCAGCGGACTGGAACTGCGCGCCGAGCAGCTGGGCAAGCTGACATCACTGCAGGTACACCACATCTTCCCCAAGGCACTACTACGCAAGCACGGCTTCGACCGCGGCGACATCAACGCGCTGGCGAACTTCTGCTTTCTCACTCAGGCCACCAACATCGCGATCGGGATGCGCGACCCCGCGGAGTACCTGCCCGAGGTCGCCGCCAAGCACCCGGGTGTCCTTGAATCGCAGTGGATTCCCACCGACCCTGAGCTGTGGCGGGTCGAGCGTTACCACGATTTTCTGGCTGCCAGGCGTGAGCTTCTGGCCGAATCCGCACAACGATTTCTCACGAGCTTGCTGAACTCCGAAAGCCCCGACGACGGTGCGGTGTTGGAGCCACTGCAGGTCGCTGACGAGACCGTCGATGACCCACGCGCCGAGCAGGTGCAGGCCGTGATCGCAGAGCTGGCCGAGCGCGGCTTCGCCACACCCACCGTCGACGCCGAGATCGCCGACCCGGTGAGCGGCGTTCAGTTGGCGGTAGCCGAGGCGTACTGGCCCGACGGATTGCAAACGGGCGTCGGCGCGCCCGTCATCCTCGAACTCGACCCCGACGACGCCGATCTGCCCCGGCTGGAAGAACTCGGCTACAAAGTGTTCACCTCAGTCGACGCCTTGCGTGGTTTCGTCGACAAGGAGAGCACCGACGCCGCCGGCGAGCAGGCCGAGGTGGTCGAATACCCGGAGACCGCCGACGACGACGTGCAACGAGCGTTCGCCAGCCGCATGACCGACTTGTACCGGCGCGGGCTTGCCGAGGCCGACTACAACGCCACTTATTTCCGCAGCATGCTCGCCGAGCTCGGCCCGCTCGCCACCGCGCACAAGTTGCTGGCGGCGCCGGCGGTATCCGACGGCTTCGCCGCATTGTGGGAACGCGGCCGGATGGACCTCACCGTGGAAGCCGTCGTGGTGGAGCCACAGTTCGCCGAACTGTTCAACGCCGATGAAATCGCGGCGGCGCGGCGACGACTGGAGCAGTTCGGGTATGTGCCCGAAGGGTGAGGTGGCTTGCCGTGGAAGCGAGGTCGAGACGAAAGCCGTCATACTAGCTTGACCTGGTCGCAGTAGTCCGAATGCCCCTGAACCACTCGAGAGACGTTGCGGTCCCTGATCTTTGGGAACTTACTGCCGAATCCTCGCAGGCCTGCAGCCGCGCTACCCGCTTGAACGACCGCGTAGAGGTGCTTCAACACCTTGTCGTTGGTGGAGTAGTAGTTGTAGACGGCATCGGTCACCGAATCATTGAGGGCGCGCCAGTCCCCCTTTGCGCCCAGTGCTGCACCGAGCAGGTGAACGGTCTGAATCTTCGGCGCTTCAGGGTCGGTGGCAAGCGTCTGCGCAGCAGTCGCCATCACTCGGGCTCCCAGGCTGTGGCCGACCAAGACATAATCTTCGGCATCCGTGCGTGCTAACAGGCCCGCCAGAGCAACTCCGGTCGAGTCGGCCCGTACCTTCGCGGTGTGCCAGGGGTTCATGGCCAGACCGGCCGCCATGAAGGCCGCCCCAGCCCCTGGAATCACCTTGGCCGCCCGCTTGCTCGCTCTGGCGGCCATTCCCTTGACAGCTGCAGCAGCGGCGGCTTGTCCGCCCCCGTAGCCCAGCAATGCCCCGAGCGCCCGAAGCTCCTTGCTTCCCCAATGCACCCGGTAGACCGGTGCGGCCGGGTAGCGCTGTCGGATGATCGGCTCCCAATCCCCCCATGAGTCACCGCCCGCGGTGAGAAAGCCGCTGGAGACGATGACCGGGGTGCCGACGCCGTCACTGAGCTTGTCGATCCGAAACGATTTGTCGGCGCCGATATAGGCGGTAGTCACCCTGGCGCCTAAGCCCCCGCCCAGCACTGCTCCAAGTCCAGCGACAACGGCAGTGCCGCCGGCCATGCCCAAGCCACCCGCGGCGAGCGAACCACCGCCCAGGAGTGCCAGTCCGTAGCTGGTGGCCGCTGCTCCGGTGTAACCGCCGATCAGGCTGCCGACGGCCCCGCCGATCGCCGGGGCCAGTGCCAACCCGCCGCTCCCGATGACCACGCCGGCAGCGGTGACAGCGCCTGCGACCCTGGAGCCGAGCGCCAAGTTCTTCTTGTCGTAGCTCAGGAACTCCCGGTAATTTTCCAGCGCGCCGAACTTACCGTTGATTTTGTCGAAGCTCGGAATCTCATGCCTGTGTTCGGCGCAGAACCTGGGAATGTGCAGGGCGCCGAAGCCTCGGGTTGCCATGTGCTCGCATCCCGGGGCGGCACAGCCAAGCGTGGGAGCACCGCATCCCACGCACAGATGTCCGGGGAGGCTGCGTGCGCCCGTGTGCAGTTCGCGGTGGTCCGTGCGCCTGAAGCATGCTGAGCACCACGCTCGGCGCATGGCCGTGCCTTCGATATCGATCAACTTCGCCATGGCAACGGCGATTTCTTCATGCGCCGCGGCCTGTTTGGCATGGCTGGCACGTTTCTCGGCATTCCGCAGTATTCGCCGCTGCTTCTCGTGCTTGCCGAAAGCCCACAGGTTATTCACCAGGGTTTGGTTACGCACCATCGCAGGATCACCGCCGACATTCGGCGGTTCTGGCTCGGCGAGGTCACCGGACAGGTTCAAGGACCGTCCCTGCGGTGACCTGATGGAACAGGAAAGGCCAGTACCCTTGCTCGAGGCGAATGCCACCCTCTGCGCCACGCGAAACTCTCCTTCGACACCAGGCAAACCGCCGTTTTCACTTGGAGGCTGCGCTCGCCGTCCAGGGCGAAGCGAAGCAAGAGTATCGCCAGCCACCGACCGATTGCCGCCTAGGACTCCACGTCGTCGCTGGCATCCGCCGCTGAACTCGTATGACCTGTCGTCGACGTCAATTAGAATCACCGGCGAGTATTCCAGAAAGGTACAACGTGGGGCGCTCCAAGGATTCATCAGATTGGGACGGCGCCGGGATATTGTTGCTGTTCCTGATCGTCCCGGCTGTGATTGGCGGGATTGCTGCTGTCATTGCGAAAATCGGCGGAATGCTCGCAGCACTCGGCTGGCTCTGGGTGCCGATTCTGTTCCTCAGCGCTGGCACGTTGACGGTCGTGCTGGTGGAAACGGGCCGACGCCGACGCCGAGCAGCATTGGAGGCAGAAGAGCAGCGCCAGCGCGACGCTGCGATCTCGGAGAGTCGAAAAGAGCAGCGACGGGTCAAGGAACGCGAGGCGGCTCGCAAGAAGGCTGAGGCCCAAGAACGGGAGATTGCCCGCAAGAAGGCTGAGGAAGAGCGACGACGAGCGATCACGCGGCAGAAGGCAGAACGCAGAAGGCAAGTCGAAGAACTCGGCGAATCCGCCGTCAAGCTCATCGAACGGGCTGAATCGGCGGCCAGCCGGGTGGTCCAAACCGAGGCCGCCTCGATGGGATGGCTCGGCGACCCACATGAGTTGGATTTCAGCCCCGATTTGCTGATGATTACCACGACTCTGAAGTCTGGGGCACAGCTACGCCAGCTGGCCGATGAGCTTAGGGCTCTGCCCGACCACAGCGACGAGGACCGTGCGCGCCTCGCCGACGCCAAGCGCGCTGCTGAGAAATTGTGGCGGCAGGCATCTGACCGCGCGAATCTTCTGCGGGAATGTGCGACACAAGCATGTCGTATCGATGAGTCGCTCCAAGAGGAACGCGAACGGGCACGGATCGCCGGGTTGCGTGATGACGTTGCCAGCCGCCTGGATGCGGCTTTGTACGGCGCTGCTGCCACACCGGAGAGCCCGCCGTCAGACAGCCCTGACAAGGTGTTCGCCCTTGTCGCGGCCTATCAGGAGATCAAAGGCACCCTTGAGCTCGACCGTCAGGGTCGATGCGATGACAAGGACGACGCAACGGATACGCCGGCCGACAACGGCTCGTCTTGGGGAGTACTCACCCCCGTCAACCGCGCGTGGCACTGGGCTTTCGGATGAGAACGGAACGCCTGCCTGTCGCCAACTGCTACCCCAGCACCTTGCCGTAGGTCTGGCGCCCCATCAGATAGGTCGCCTCGACCGCGACGTCGCGCAGGTCGGCCGGCGGGATACGCCGGGGGTTCTGCGACAGCACAACCAGATCGGCGTACTTGCCGGCCTCCAGGCTGCCGATCTCGGTGTCCAGCCGCAGCTGCCAGGCGGCATTGAGCGTCTGCGCCCGGAGCGCGGCATCGACCGCGATGCGCTGCTCGGGGGCCAGCACCCGGCCGCTGCCCTTGGCGATCCGGTTCACCGCGGTGGCGATGTTGCCGACCGGGTCGGGCGGGGTGACGGTGCCGTCGTTGTGAAACGACAGCCGCAGTCCGGCGTCCAGCGCCGAGCGGGCCGACATCCAATGCGCCCCGTGATCGGGACCGAACAGCTTGTCCACCAGCACATCTCCCCAGAAGTAGATGTGTTCGATGAACATGCTCGGGGTGACACCCAGGCGCGCGGCCCGGGCGAACTGATCGGGCCGCATGGCACCGACGTGTTCGATTCGGGGACGCAGTGCCGGGGGTACTCGCGCCTGCTCGAAGGCGTCCAGCACGACGTCGATGGCGGCGTCGCCCTGCACGTGGCAGGAAACCTGCCAGCGTTGCTCGATGAAGGCCGCCGCCAGCTGCTGGATCTGTTCGGGGGTGTAGTTCATGCCGCCGCGGTGGTCGCGGCCCAACCCCATGCTCGCCGTCGTGGCGTTGGTCAGGTACGGGAACGTGGTGAAGATGTTGCCCTGCCACGGTGATCCGTCGGCCCAGATCTTCATGCCGATCTTGTCGAACAGCACGTCGGCACCGGCCCGCTTGCCGCGCATGTTGTCGGCGTCGTCGGCAAGCTCAGGCGTGCCGATCTCGTAGGCGCGGACCCGGATCGCACAGTCGGGTTGCTGGGCGAGCTTGCCGAACACCTCGGACTGCGTACGCGCATCGTAGGAGTGCTCGGTGGCGGTCGCGATGCCCGCGCGGGCCAGCTGGGCGTAAGCCCAGCGCAGGTTGTCGCCGGCGTTGGCCATGATCGCGCCGGAGAACGGTGCGGTCAGCGCCATCAGCGCCGCCGCCTCGCGCACCTCGCCGGTCAGCTGCCCGTCGGGCCCGCGCAGGTACTGGGCGCCGGGCGGGTTGGGGGTGGTCTTGGTGATTCCGGCCGCGGCGAACGCGGCGGTGTTGCCGTAGCCGGCGTGGCCGCTGTTGGTGATGATCACCACGGGGTTCTGCGGTGCCAGCCGGTCCAGCTCGGTGCGGGTGAACGACTGCAACCCGGTCTGCAGCAGCGGGTCGACACCGTTGAGCAGGATCGGCTGGCCCTTCGGCGTGTCCGCCACGGCCTCGGTCAGCTTCTGGAACACCCCGCCGGCGGTGGAGACCGTGAACGGACGCACATCGATGGCCGGCGGGGCCAGCGTGGTACCCATTTCGAACGGATGGCCATGCGGCTCCACGAACGCCGGCAGCAACGCCCGCCCGCGCAGGTCGACGACGGTGGTCTCCGACCCCCGCAGCCGCAGCACGTCCTCGGCGCTGCCGACCATGCTGATCCGGGCGCCGGTGACCGCGAGCGCTTCGGCCTCGGGCGCGCCCGGCGTCACCGTCACCACCGGGCCGCCGATGAAGATGGTGTCGGCCCCGGGCCCCCGCGATCCGCAGCCGGCCAGCCCGCCCACCGCCGTACCGGCCGCCGCAGCCGCCATGCCGACCATGAACCGTCGCCTGCTCGTCGTCACCCTGTCCGCTCTTCCCAGTTGCAGTCGACCGCCGCCAAAGGCCTTACGCGGTTCACGCGACGAGTATGGCAGCGACCGTCACACCACTGTCGTCCAGCCACCCGGGGCCACTGGGCCCCGCTCACGTGAGAGCGTCGTGATCGCCGCGCACCCAGGCGGCATGTCGGTCGGCGGAGAACCGGATCGCTGCCGCGCCGTCGGCGTCGATGACGTTGTCCAACAGGCCGTATATCCGGTCGAACCGCAGCTCGGCCAAGGTGCCGGCCATCCGCTGCACGACGGCGGCCGACAGCGGGATCCGGTTCGGATAGCTTCGCAGGAAGGCCACGGTGCGCCGGTCGGGGTTCGGGAAGACGGTGTCGCCGACCAGCAGCACGCCACGCCCGTCGGCGCCGTCATCCCAGCAGGCCACCGCGCTGCCGGGAAAGTGGCCCCCCACCTGCACCACCGTCAGCCCCGCCACCGGCTGCAACCGGTCCGACCAGTAGTGGATCATCGGGTCGGGCCGCATCACCCATTGCGCGTCGGCGGCGTTGACGTACACCGGCACCCCACCGAGGCGGTGACTCCATTGCACCTGCGCGCCGAACATGTGCGGGTGGCTCGCGACGATCGCGGCGACCGGGCCGTGCTCGGTCACCGCGGCCACCGCGGCATCATCGAGGAAACCGGAGGGATCCCACAACACATTGCCGTCCGAGTCGCCGGCAGTGCACACCAGCTTGCCCAGCTGGCCGATGCCGAACGGCGGCGTGCTGCCGATCCCGATCAGGCCGGGCTCGAGGACGGCGACGGTGGACCGAAACCCCTCGCCGGCCAACTCGTCGAGCGTCGCCCACCGCTGACCGTCGGCCGGTACCCACTGGCGCTCGTCGGCGCAGATCGCGCAGACCTCCGGCGTGGCGTCGTGCTCGACGCCGCATGTCCTGCACAACCAGAACACGCAGCCGGCTCCGCTTTAGACCGTGAAGCCGACGGCGCGCATCATCTCGCGGCCCTCGTCGGTGATCTTGTCCGGACCCCAGGCCGGCTCCCAGACCCAGCTGAGGTCCAGCTTCTTGACCAGTCCCGCACCGACGGTCGCGTTCTCGACCTGCTCGGCGATCATGTCCTGCAGCGGACAGGCCGGCGAGGTGAGCGTCATGGTCACCACCGCGGCGGCACCTTCCTCGTCCTGCCGGATCGCCAGGTCGTAGACCAGCCCGAGGTCCATGACGTTGATGCCGATCTCGGGGTCGATGACGTCGTGCATCGACTCCTCGACCTCGGCGAGTAGCTCGTCGGGTCCGGTTTCGCTCATTGCTTCATCTCCTGGGTTGTCGCCACTGACTCATGCCAGCGTGTTTTCTTCCGTCTTGGCGAGCGCCTGCGCCAACGCGTCTTTGAACGCCATCCAGCCCAGCAGCGCGCATTTGACCCGCGCCGGGTACTTGGCCACCCCGGCGAACGCGACCCCGTCGCCGAGCACCTCTTCGTCACCCTCGACGGTCCCCCGCGACGAGATCATCTCGTGGAACGCATCGAACTTCGTCAAGGCTTCGGGCACTGTCAATCCGATCACCTCAGCGGCCAGCACCGACGTCGCCGCCTGCGAGATCGAACAGCCCTGCCCGTCGTAGGAGACGTCGGCGATCCGCTCGCCGTCATCGGAAACCGCCACCCGCAAGGTCAATTCGTCGCCGCACGTCGGGTTGACGTGGTGGACCTGCGCGCCGTAGGGCTCCCGCAGCCCGCGATGCTGCGGGTGCTTGTAGTGATCGAGGATCACTTCCTGGTAGAACTGCTCGAGGCGCACGTCTCACGCCCTCCCGAAGAATTTCACGGCGCGCTGAATCCCCGCCAGCAGCCGCTCGACCTCGTCGTGGGTGTTGTACACCGCGAACGACGCGCGGGCGGTGGCGGCCACATTGAACTTGCGGTGCAACGGCATTGCGCAATGATGGCCCACCCGCACCGCGACACCGTCGTCGTCGAGCACCTGGCCGACATCGTGGGCGTGCACGCCGTCGATCACGAACGAGACGGGCGACCCGCGGTCGGTCATCGTCGTGGGCCCGACGATGCGCACCCCGTCGATATCGGCGAGGCCGTCGAGGGTCGCGGCCACCAGTTCGCGTTCGTGAGCTTCCACGACCTCCATCCCGATCGCCTCCAGGTAGCGGGCGGCCGCGGCCAGCCCGACCACCTGCGAGGTCATCGGCGTGCCGGCCTCGAACCGTTGCGGTGGCGGCGCATACGTACTCACCGACATCGTCACGGCCTCGATCATCGATCCGCCGGTGAGGAACGGCGGCAGCGCCGCCAACAGTTCACGCCGGCCGTACAGCACGCCGATTCCGGTGGGGCCCAGCATCTTGTGACCGGAGAATGCGGCGAAGTCGACGTCGAGGCTGTGCAGGTCGACCGGCTGGTGCGGCACCGACTGGCAGGCGTCCAGCACCGTGATGGCACCCACCGCGCGGGCTCGCGATACCAGCTCGGCGACCGGCGCCAGCGCGCCGGTCACATTCGAATGATGAGTGAAGGCAACGACTTTGACCCGCTCATCGAGCTTGAGCGAATCCAGGTCGATCCGCCCGTCGGGCGTCACCTCGTACCACTGCAGCGTCGCCCCGGTGCGCCGCGCCAGTTCCTGCCACGGAATCAGGTTGGCGTGGTGCTCCAGTTCGGTGGTGACGATGACGTCGCCCGGGCCGACGGCGGACTCGAACCGGTCATCGCCGAGCGCATAGGACACCAGGTTCAGCGACTCGGTGGCGTTCTTGGTCAGCACCAGCTCGTCCGGGTCGGCGCCGACGAATTGCGCGATGGCCGCCCGGCCGTCCTCGTAGGCGTCGGTGGCCTCCTCCATGAGCTGGTGCGCCCCGCGGTGCACCGCGCCGTTGGAGTGCAGCACAAACTCCCGCTCGGCATCGAGCACCGGCAGCGGACGCTGCGAGGTCGCGCCGGAATCGAGGTAAGCCAGCCGGCTGCCGCCACGCATGACGCGGCTCAGGATCGGGAAATCCGCCCGAATCGCATCCAGGTCCGGCACCGCCGGACGACTGGGCGACAACGTCGTGTCGGACACCGTCATGCTCAGGCTCCCGCCGCTCCCGCCGCCGCCGCGTCGGAGAAGCGTTCGTAGCCCTTCTCCTCCAGCTCGTCGGCCAGCTCCGGACCGCCCGACTCCGCGATGCGCCCACCGGAGAACACGTGCACGAACTGCGGCTGGATGTAGCGCAGGATCCGGGTGTAGTGGGTGATCAGCAGAATGCCGCCGTTCTCGGTCTCCTGATAGCGCTGCACCCCTTCGCTGACCACCCGCAGGGCGTCGACATCGAGGCCGGAGTCGGTCTCGTCGAGGATCGCGATCTTGGGCTTGAGCAGGCTCAGCTGCAGGATCTCGTGGCGTTTCTTCTCGCCGCCGGAGAAGCCCTCGTTGACGTTGCGCTCGGCGAAGCCGGCATCGATACCGAGTTCGGCGAACGCCGCACGCTGCTCCTTGATCCAGGCGCGCAGCTTCGGCGCCTCGCCGCGCACCGCGGTCACCGCGGTGCGCAGGAAGTTCGACATCGACACCCCGGGCACCTCGACCGGATACTGCATGGCCAGGAACAGACCCGCGCGGGCCCGTTCATCAACAGTCATCTCCAGCACGTCCTGGCCGTCGAGGGTGATCGACCCGGAGGTCACGGTGTACTTGGGGTGACCGGCGATCGCGTACGACAGGGTCGACTTGCCCGAGCCGTTCGGACCCATCAGGGCATGTGTCTCACCGGAGTTCACCGTCAGGTCGACTCCGTGCAGGATCGGGATCGCCGCCGCACCGTCGTCGCCGGCACCGCCCGGCGACACACTCACGTGCAGATCCTTGATTTCCAGTGTGCTCATTGCTGTTTCGTGTCCTTTAAGTCGTTTACTTGTTCTCGGTGACGGCGAGTTCGCGCTCGACGGCCTCGGTGAGGCGTTCTTGGACGAACGGCACCGGGATCTTGGAGATGATCTCGCCGAAGAAACCGCGCACGATCAGGCGTCGGGCCTGATCCTCCGGGATGCCGCGCGCCTGCAGATAGAACAGCTGCAGGTCGTCGAACCGGCCCGTGGCGCTGGCATGGCCGGCCTGCACGATCTCGCCGGTCTCGATCTCCAGGTTCGGGATCGAATCCGCCCGCGCACCGTCGGCCAGCACCAGGTTGCGGTTCACCTCGAAGGTATCGGTGCCGACACCCGTCGCGCGGATCAGCACGTCGCCGACCCACACGGTGTGGGCGTCGGGCAGACCCGAATCGGGGTCGCCCTGCAGTGCGCCCTTGTAGAGCACGTTCGAGCGGCAATTGGGCTGGCTGTGGTCGACCAGCAGCCGCGATTCGAGGTGCTGGCCGTCGTCGGCGAAGTACAGGCCGAGCAACTCGGCGTCACCGCCCGGTCCGTCGAACCGCACCCGGCCGGTCAGCCGCACCAGTTCACCGCCCAGCAGCACGGCGCTGTGGCGCAGCACCGCGTCCTTGCCCAGCGCCCCGTGGTGCATGGTCACGTAGACCAGATCGGCGGCGGCCTCGGCGAGCCACACCACGGTCAGCTTCGCCGCATCGCCGACGACGAACTCCACGTTGTCGGCGTAGGTTCCGCTGCCCCGCACGTCGATCACGACGGTGGCCTGCGACAGTTCCTCGGCGCGCAGCTGCAGATGGCCGTAGGCCGTCGACCCCTCACCGGGACCGGTGATGGTGATCGTGATCGGCTCCTCGACGACGGCTTCCTTGGGAACGGTAACGACCGTCGCCTCCTGGAACGCTGAGAAAGCCTGGGCGGCAACGCGATCAGCCGGAACACCCGCGGCGCCCAGCCGGTCGTCGCCGCGCGCGACGGTCTCGACCCGCACCGCCGCGTCCGCGGTGACCGCGATGGCCGCCGATGCGTCGGCCACCGCCGAGCCGTCGTGCAGGCCGCGCAGCCGGCGCAGCGGGGTGAACCGCCAGATCTCGTCGCGGCCGTGCGGCACCTCGAAGGCGTCCACGTCGAACGAGGTGAACTGCTCGCCTTTGTTGATGCCTTCGGCGGCCTCGGTCAGGTTGGTCGGCGAGGCGGGCCGCAGCTCAGTCGACGCCACTAGCCCACCGAGCCTTCCATCTGCAGCTGGATCAGCTTGTTGAGCTCCAGCGCGTACTCCATCGGCAGTTCCTTGGCGATCGGCTCGACGAAGCCGCGCACCACCATCGCCATCGCCTCGTCCTCGGTCAGGCCGCGACTCATCAGGTAGAACAACTGGTTCTCACTGACCTTCGACACGGTGGCCTCGTGGCCCACGGTGACGTCGTCCTCACGGATGTCGACGTAGGGGTAGGTGTCGCTGCGGCTGACGTCGTCGACCAGCAGCGCGTCGCACTTCACGCTCGACTTCGCCCCGTGAGCGCCCTTGTGGATCCCCACCAGGCCCCGGTAGGAGGAGCGGCCGCCGCCGCGCGCCACCGACTTGGAGACGATGTTGGACGAGGTGTGGGGTGCCAGGTGCAGCATCTTGGCCCCGGTGTCCTGGTGCTGGTCCTCGCCGGCGAACGCCACCGAGAGCACCTCGCCCTTGGCGTGCTCACCGGTCATCCACACCGCCGGGTACTTCATGGTGACCTTGGAGCCGATGTTGCCGTCGACCCACTCCATGGTGGCGCCCGCTTCGGCTCGCGCCCGCTTGGTGACCAGGTTGTAGACGTTGACCGACCAGTTCTGGATGGTGGTGTAGCGGCATCGGCCGCGCGGCTTGACGATGATCTCCACCACCGCCGAGTGCAGCGAGTCGCTCGAGTACACCGGCGCGGTGCAGCCCTCGATGTAGTGCACGTAGGCGTCCTCGTCGACGATGATCAGGGTGCGCTCGAACTGGCCCATGTTCTCGGTGTTGATCCGGAAGTAGGCCTGCAGCGGGATGTCGACGTGCACACCCTTGGGCACGTAGATAAACGATCCACCGCTCCACACCGCGGTGTTCAGCGCCGAGAACTTGTTGTCGCCGGCCGGGATCACGGTGGCGAAATACTCCCGGAACAGCTCCTCGTGCTCTTTCAGCGCGGTGTCGGTGTCCAGGAAGACCACGCCCTGGGCTTCCAGGTCCTCGCGGATCTTGTGGTAGACCACCTCGGATTCGTACTGGGCCGCGACCCCGCCGATGTAGCGCTGCTTCTCGGCCTCCGGGATGCCCAGCCGGTCGTAGGTGTTGCGGATGTCCTCGGGCAGGTCATCCCAGGTCTGGGCCTGCTTCTCGGTGGACCGGACGAAGTACTTGATGTTGTCGAAGTCGATGCCGGACAGATCCGAGCCCCAGTTGGGCATCGGCTTCTTCATGAATGTGCGGTAGGCGCGCAACCGGGCCTCGAGCATCCACTCCGGCTCGTTCTTCTTCGCCGAGATGTCGCGGACCACATCCTCGGACAGGCCACGCTGCGCGGCGGCACCCGCGGCATCGGTGTCGGCCCAACCGTATTCGTACCGGCCCAGCGACGCGATCGTCTCTTCCTGGGTGGGCTCGGCCGCTGCTGCGGTGGCCTCCGGTGTGAGTGTCATGGTGACGCCCCTTCAGTGCTCGTGATGGCTTCGGCGCAGGCTCCGCGCCGAAGGTCGATCGGTGTTGTTATTGCTTTTTTGCGGCGGTGCCGGCCCGGCCGGCTTTGGTGGTTTTGCCGACCCTGGCGGACTTGGCGCTCTTGATGGTCAGCGGTACGTGGGTGGTGCAGACGTACCCGCCGTCGGCGATGGTCGCCAACCGCTGCACGTGGGTGCCCAGCACCTCGGCCATCGCCTGCCGCTCGGCGCGGCACAGCTCCGGGAACTCTTTGGCGACGTTGGCCACCGGGCAATGATGCTGCAGGATCTGCACCCCCGGGACACCGCCGTCCACCCGCGCGGTGCTGGCGGCGTAGCCGGCCTCGGTCAGCGCCGCGGCGATGCGTTCGGCGGTCGCCTCGAGATCCCCGTCGGTGGCGGAGTCGCCCTCGGCGGCCACGGCCGCGACCTCGGACAGAATGCTGTCGATGCGCTGCCGGGCGAAGGCCACCACCGCGTCCTCGCCGCCGATCTCGCGCAGCTGACGCATCGCCGCCACGGCGAGGTCGTCATAGCGGTGCCCGAGCTTGCCCCGGCCGGCGTCGGTGAGCTGGTACCGCTTGGCCGGCCTGCCGCGACCCACCTGCTGCCAGGCCGCCGGCGCATGCGCCTCGGCGTCGCCCAGCTCGATCAGCGCGTCGAGGTGGCGCCGCACGCCGGCTGCCGACAAGCCCAGCCGGGCGCCGATGTCACCGGCGGTGATCGAACCGGACTCCATCAGCAGGCGCACCACCGCCTGGCGGGTGCGGCCCTCGGACGAATCATGGCTGCCGGCGAGCTCGGCGGCCGGTTGAGGCGCAGCCGAAACCGCACCGCCGGGGCGCTGCCCGGCGGTTTGGGATGCGGCGTTGGCCTCAGCCTTGAATTTCACAACACCAGTGTGACGCAATTCGGCGGCCAGGTCCAGAAAGGGTTACCTCAGTTCGGCACGAATCGATGGTAACGCTGGTCACAGCGCGCTCCTGCCGGTCGCCGCACAGTGGGCCGTTACGCTGCTGGGATGGCAGCCCGCCGGCACTCGCTGAGCAGCTCGATCGCCCACCTGCACGGCGACGAGCGCACCGTCGGCGCCCCCCTCAACGCTGCCGAACTGGTCGCGCTGCGGCGCACCCGGCTGTTCGGGGCCACCGGCACGGTGTTGATGGGCATCGGTGCGCTCGGGGCGGGCGCCCGGCCGGTGGTCCAGGACCCGACCTTCGGGGTACGACTGCTGAACCTGCCGTCACGGCTGCAGACGGTGGCGCTGACCATGACCACCACCGGCGCGGTGATGATGGCCCTGGCCTGGCTGATGCTGGGCCGCTTCGCGCTGTCCTCGGGCGGGCCGGGCCGCCGGATGTCCCGCAGCCAACTCGACCGCACGCTGTTGCTGTGGATGCTGCCGTTGCTGGTCGCCCCGCCGATGTACAGCAAGGACGTCTACTCCTACCTGGCGCAGAGCCAGATCTCCCGGCTGGGGCTGGACCCCTACCGGGTGGGCCCGGCGCCGGCCCTCGGCCTCGACCACGTGTTCACCCTGTCGGTGCCGAGCCTGTGGCGCGAGACACCGGCCCCCTATGGCCCGCTCTTCTTGTGGATCGGCCGGGGAATATCGGCGCTGACCGGCGAGAACATCGTCACCGCGGTGCTGTGCCACCGGGTGGTGGTGCTGGCCGGCGTGGGGCTGATCGTGTGGGCGGTGCCGCGGCTGGCGGCACGGTGCGGGGTGGCCGAGGTCAGCGCCCTGTGGCTGGGTGCGGCCAACCCGCTGCTGTTGATGCACCTGGTCGCCGGTATCCACAACGAGGCGCTGATGCTCGGCCTGATGCTGACCGGCACCGAGTTCGCGCTGCGCGGGATCACCGCGGCCAAACCGCTGCTGCCGAGCCGGTGGCGCCAGCCGCAGGACTGGGCGCCGTTGGCCGAACTGCTCACCGGGGCGGTCCTGATCGCGATGTCGTCGCAGGTCAAGCTGCCGTCGCTGCTGGCGCTCGGATTCGTGGCGATGGCCCTGGGCTGGCGCTGGGGCGGCGACCTGCGGGCATTCCTGCTCGCCGGCGTCGGCACCGGTGCCCTGGCGGCGGCCGTGATGGGGCTGATCGGCTGGGCCAGCGGGCTGGGCTTCGGCTGGGTCCACACCCTGGGCACCGCCAACGTGGTCCGCAGCTGGATGTCGCCGCCGACCCTGATCGCCCTCGGCACCGGCCAGGTCGGGACCCTGCTGGGCCTGGGCGATCACACCACCGCCGTGTTGTCGCTGACCCGTGGCATCGGCGTGCTGATCATCGCGGTCATGGTCATCTGGCTGCTGCTGGTGGTCTTCCAGGGCCGGCTGCATCCGGTCGGCGGGCTCGGCGTCGCACTCGGCATCACGGTGCTGCTGTTCCCGGTGGTGCAGCCCTGGTACCTGCTGTGGGCGATCATCCCGCTCGCCGCCTGGGCGACCCGGCCGAGCTTCCGGATCGCGGTGATCGCGGTGACGCTGGTGGTCGGCATCTTCGGCCCGACCGCCAACGGTGACCGTTTCGCGCTGTTCCAGATCGTGGACGCCACGCTGGCCAGCGCCGTGGTGGTGCTGGCATTGTTCCTGCTGACCTACCGGCACCTGCCGTGGCGGGAGTTGCCCGCCGAGGGCGGCCGACCCGATGGTGAGCCGCTGGCGGGGCCGACCCCGCGGTCCGCCCCCGTCGCCGACGCTTACGCTGATTCTCCGTGAGCTCAGCTGTGGCGGTGCGGTTGCGGGGCGTGCGTAAGCGCTACGGGGCCGGTCCGACGGCGACCGAGGCGGTCGCCGGCCTCGATCTGGAGGTCCACACCGCCGAAGTGTTCGCGCTGCTGGGCCCCAACGGCGCCGGCAAGACCACGACGGTCGAGATGTGCGAGGGCTTCGTGCGCCCCGACGCCGGCACCATCGAGGTCCTGGGGCTGGACCCGATCGCCGACAACGACCGGCTGCGCGAACGCATCGGGGTGATGCTGCAGGGCGGCGGCGGCTACCCCGCGGCGCGCGCCGGCGAGATGCTCCAGCTGGTGGCGTCGTACTCGGCCAACCCGCTGGACCCGCAGTGGCTGCTGGAGACCCTGGGCCTCACCGACGCGGCCCGTACCACCTACCGCAGGCTCTCGGGCGGGCAGCAACAGCGGCTCGCGCTGGCCTGCGCGCTGGTCGGTCGCCCGGAGCTGGTGTTTCTCGACGAGCCGACGGCCGGCATGGACGCCCATGCGCGGCTGCTGGTGTGGGAACTGATCGACGCGCTGCGTCGCGACGGCGTGACCGTGGTGCTGACCACACACCACCTGCGGGAGGCCGAGGAACTGGCCGACCGGCTGCTGATCATCGACCACGGCAAGGTGGTCGCCGCCGGCACGCCGGCGGAGTTGACCCGCAGCGGCGCTCAGGGCCAGGTGCGGTTCACCGCCCCTCCCCGACTGGACTTGTCGTTGCTGCTCACCGCGTTGCCCGAGGACTATCGGGCCAGCGAGCCGCAACCCGGCGAGTACCTCGTCGAGGGGGCAGTCGACCCGCAGGTGCTGGCGACCGTGACCGCATGGTGCGCCCTCCTGGATGTGCTGGCCACCCAGCTGCGGGTGGAGCAGCGCAGCCTGGAGGATGTGTTCTTGGACCTGACCGGACGGGAGCTGCGCAAATGAGTGACCAGCCGGTCTTCCCGCCGGGCACCTTCACGCCCGACCCGCGCCCGGCCGGCGTGCCCACGATGCTGGCCGCGCAGTACCGGCTCGAGTTGACCCTGCTGCTGCGCAACGGCGAACAGCTGCTGTTGACGATGTTCATCCCGATCACGCTGCTGATCGGGCTGACGGTGCTGCCGCTGGGCCCGTTCGGTGAGGGGCACGCCGAGCGCGTCACCACCGTGCTGCCGGTGATCATGTCGCTGGCGGTGATCGCCACCGCCTTCACCGGCCAGGCGATCGCGGTGGCATTCGACCGCCGGTACGGCGCGCTGAAACGCCTGGGCGCCACCGCGTTGCCGGTATGGGGCGTCATCACCGGTAAGTCGCTGTCGGTGGCGACGGTGGTGCTGTTGCAGTCGGTGCTGCTCGGGTTGATCGGCATCGCCCTGGGCTGGCGGCCGACACCGCTCGGGCTGGCGCTGGGCGCTGTCGTCATCGCACTGGGCACGGCGTGCTTCGCGGCGTTGGGGCTGCTGCTCGGCGGCAGCCTGCGCGCCGAGATCGTACTGGCCGTCGCCAACCTGATGTGGTTCGTTTTCGGCGGGTTCGCGGCGCTGACCGTGGAAACCGAGCTGGTGCCCGGCGCGGTCCGCTGGCTGGCCCGGCTGACGCCGTCGGGGGCGCTCACCGAGGCGCTGGCGCAGGCCCTGGCGGTCTCCTTCGACTGGTTCGGATTCGCGGTGGTGGCAGCGTGGGGGCTGCTGGCCGGCCTCGGCGCGGTGCGCTGGTTCCGGTTCAGCTGACCTACTACGGTACGTAGTTACCGATCCTCTACGATCAGCCCCGTGGCACGCTTCCTGATGCGCCTGGTGGATCTGCTGCCCGATCCCAGTCTGCGCACCCAGCGGCTGCTGGCCGCCGCCGTCGTCTTCACCCAGGGCTTCATCTCGGTCAGCGGAGCGATCGTCCGCGTCACCGCGTCCGGGCTGGGCTGCCCGACGTGGCCGCAGTGCTTCCCGGGCAGCTACGTCCCGGTCGCGGTCTCGGAGGTGCCGCGAATCCATCAGGCCATCGAGTTCGGCAACCGGATGGTGACCTTCGCGGTGGTCATCACCTCGGCGCTGGCGGTGCTGGCGGTGATCCGGGCGCGGCGACGCCGGGAGGTGCTGGTCTACGCCTGGCTGATGCCGGCCTCCACGGTGCTGCAGGCGATCATCGGCGGCATCACGGTGCGCACCGGGCTGGCCTGGTGGACGGTGGCGGTGCATCTGCTGGTCTCGATGCTGATGGTCTGGCTGGCGGTGCTGTTGTACGTCAAGGTCGGCGAGCCCGACGGCGAGACGGTCGTGGTACGCCACCGGGTCCCCGTCCCGTTGCGGCGGCTGACCGCGCTGTGCGCCGTCATGCTGGCCGCGGTGCTGGTCACCGGAACCCTGGTGACCGCCGCCGGACCGCACGCCGGCGACAAGAGCACCACCCGCACGGTCGCTCGGCTCAAGGTCGAGGTGGTCACGCTGGCACACGTGCACGAGTCGCTGCTGATCGGCTTCCTGGGCCTACTTGTGGGACTGGCGTTCGGGCTGGCCGCGGTACGAGCGGCCAAACCGGTGATCAACCGGCTTGCCTGGTTGACCGCGCTGACCCTGGCGCAGGGGGTGATCGGGGTCGTTCAATACTTCACCGGGGTGCCCGCGGTGCTGGTCACCATCCATGTGGCGGGCGCCGTGCTGGTCACCGGCGCGACCGCGGCGCTATGGGCGTCGCTGCGCGAGCGGGCCCAGCCCGAGCCGGTCTAGCGCCGAGGTGACCGCCAGCGCGAATCGGCGCTGCGCGCGGTCACATTCGTCGGCGCCGAGTTCCGCCCAGCCCAGGTCCGGCGCGACCAGATCCAGGCTGACCAGCCGCGCGTCGGCGCCGGCTCCGGTCACCTCGGCGCGCGCGTAGAGCAACTCCTCGAGGCGGATGCTCAAGCGTTCGGCGGCGGCGCGCAGTGCGGCGCGGCCGACGTCCCACAACTCGAAGTCCGGGTCGGTACCCGCGGCGCCGAACGCGTGCGACCGGCCGGCGCCGAAGAACACCAGCGCCGTGCGCTCCGTGGCCGCGCCGGACGCCGTCGGCACCCCGTCACACTGCAGGTCGGCCAGATAGCGGGGATCGGCGTTCCAGGCCACCACCTCCGGTGGGTTCAACAGGTTGCGCACCCGCTTGGTCCACGCCGTGAATTCGGCGCGCCGGTCCGGCTCACCGCCCGCCGACCGCAGGATCACCAGGTCGGCCTCAAGGGTTTCCGGCTCGTCCCAGGGCAATTGGCGGGCGTGCAGGCCGCGGTGTCGCAGCGCATGCACCAGCCCGGCGTCATCACCGGCGTCATCACCGGCGTCGGAAGCGTCGTGGTCGCGCCGCGAATCGCCCGCCAACACGATGCGCGGGTGGAAGATCTCGGGCCGGGCCAGCTTCATGCAGACTCCACAGTCGGAGATGATAGTCACCATGCACGCCGTGGAAATCGCCGCGACCGGCGGCCCTGAGGTCTTGGAACTGGTCGACAGGCCGCAACCCTCCGCCGCCGCCGGGGAGGTGGTGATCCGGGCCGACGCCATCGGGGTCAACTACATCGACACCTATTTCCGCTCCGGGATCTACCCGGCGGCATTGCCGTTCGTGCTCGGCAATGAAGCCGCCGGCGTCGTCGCCGAGACCGGCGCGGGCGTGACGACGCTGAGCGCGGGTGACCGCGTGGTGACGGCGGCCGCGACCGGCGGCTACGCGCAGTACTGCACCGCGCCGGCAGCGTTGGTGGCGCCCATCCCGGCCGGCGTCGACTCCGACGTGGCGGCGGCGGTACTGCTCAAGGGCCTGACGGCGCATTACCTGATCAAGTCGGTCTACCCGGTGTCACCCGGCGACACCGTGCTGCTGCACGCCGGCGCCGGCGGGGTGGGGCTGATCCTGACCCAGTGGGCCACTGCGCTCGGCGCCCGGGTGATCACCACGGTGTCGACACCGGCGAAAGCCGACTTGTCCCGAGAGGCCGGCGCCGTCGAGGTCCTCGACTACCCCGGCTCGGGTGACACGGCCGCCGCCGCCTTCGGCGCCCGCATCCGGGAATTGACCGACGGATCCGGGGTCGCCGCGGTGTACGACGGCGTAGGCGCGGCGACGTTCGACGCGAGCCTGGCCAGTCTGGCAGTCCGGGGCACGCTGGCGCTGTTCGGCGCGGCCAGCGGGCCGGTTGCCCCGGTGGATCCGCAGCGGCTCAACGCCGCGGGCTCGGTCTACCTGACCCGGCCGAACCTCGCTCACTTCACCCGCAGCGAGCAGGAATTCTCCTGGCGCGCAGGAGAATTGTTCGACGCGGTCGCGGCAGGATCGATCGAGGTGACGGTCAGCCGGCGCTACCCGCTGGCCGAGGCCGCCGACGCGCACCGGGACCTCCAGGCCCGCAAGACCACCGGTTCGATCGTGTTGATCCCCTAACGACGAGCCCCCGGTCCGCACGCTCAGCCGGACCGCCAGCTCTCCGGCAGCAGCGGCAGCCGCGGCCCCTCGGCGAATTCGGCCCCTTCCAGCCGGGTGAGCCCGGTGGCGCGGCTGCCGTCAGCCTGGGCTCTGCCGGTGCGCCCCAGTTCCCCAGCACCACGATCGGACACCGATGCCGGCTCCCAGTCCGGGGTCACCCCGACGGTCAGATCCATCGCGGCGTCACCGTGCCCCGCTCTGGTCTTGCGCAGCCGGAGGCGTTTGGCCCGGCGTGACTCCGCCGCCGCAGCCGAGGCGGCCGCCGGGGTGGGCCGCTTCCGCTTGGCGCTGTCGGCGGCGGCGGCGTGGGCGCCGAGCCCCGATCCGTAGTCGATCCGGGGCCCGCCCCCGACCAGGTAGGGGAACAGCGGTGTACCGGCAGACACGGTCGTCGCCGGTGGCGGGGCAGCCGGAGGCGCCGGGGCCGCACCGGCCGCCGGGGCTGCTGGCGGCGGGGCGGGCGGCGGCGGGGCAGCCGCCACCGCCGGGCCGACCGCGACCGCAGGCACATCGGCCACAACCGCTGCAGTCACTGGGCCTACCGGCACCGCAACACCCGGCACCGGCTCGGCCAACCCGGCCAGGCCGGCGAGGCCGCTCAGACCGCCGCCAGGTGCCACCACCGCACCCGCCGCGGCGACCATCGCCGTCGGCTGGCTGATCGCCTGCAGCAACTGGGCGATATGGGTGGGCCAGTCGAACAGCATCAGGGCCGCGACGTACTGCAGCGCCGGGATGATCTGCGTTGGGTCCTGGGTCATGATCAGGAAGTCCTGGTATAGCTCCAGAGTTCGCACGAGGTACCAGATCGGTTGGGTGGCATCGACGTATAACTCATAGTCGAAGCCGTTGAGTGTTCGGGCGGCTGGCTCCCAGTTGATCCCGAAGTGCTCCAGAAAGTCCGCGACGACGGTTGTCACGGCGTTGGTGATGGGCTCGCGCACCGGGCCGCCGTCTTCAAAACCGAGGCTTTTCAGGAACGGCTCGAGGACATCAAGGAGCTGCTGCAGCGGATTCTCGGTGATCGGTTCCGATGACCACGCTGACGGGCCCGCAGCCTTCTGGATCGGGACCGCCTGAGCAGCATGGGGGGTCGCTGCCGCCAACGCCTCACAGGTCGCCTGATAGGTGGTCATGGTGGTGGCCGCCTGCACCCACATCCGGAAGTAGTCGGCCTCGTTGACCGCGATCGGAATGGTGTTGATGCCGAAGAAGTTGGTCGCCACCAGCAGGGCGTGCGCCGCGTGATTGGCGGCCAGCTCCGGAAGTGTCGGCATGGCCGCGAACGCAGCGCTGTAGGCGCCCGCCGCGCTCTGGCACTGCGCGGCGACCACCGCACTGTGCGCGGCCGCTTGGTTCAACCAGGCCAGGTACGGCCCGTGGGCACCTAGATAGGCCTCCGCGCCGGTCCCCTGCCACACCCCGGCTGCGACGGTGGCCAGCACTGCGGTCAGCTCCTCGGCGACCGCCGTGTACTCGGCGCTCAACGACGACCACGCCCCCGCCGCCGCCAGCAGCGGCCCCGCCCCCGGCCCGGCGCTCAACAACGCCGAATGCACCTCCGGCGGCGACGCCATCCATACCCCTGGCACAACCACCGAGTTTACTGCATAGGAACTTTGTTTTTCGGCTACCCGAACTTTACCGGGCGGTGTCGGCTTCGCCCCAGCTACCCGGCACCATCGGCTGCTGTGGCCCGCCGCCGAACGCGTCGTCCAGCCGGGCCATCCCCACCGCGGTGAACCGCCCGTTGGCCGCGCTGCCGGCGACACCCAGCGTTCCGGCACCCCGGTCGGCGGCCGCCGGGTCGTCATCGGGCCGCTGCCACTCCGGGTCGACACCGACGCCCATCGTCATGAACTGATCGGCGTGTCCGCGGTTGGCGGCGCGCCGTCGGCGCCGGGCCTGCCCCCGCCCACGATGGGCCTCCGGTGCCGCTGCGGCCGCCGCGGCGCCGTCGGGTTCGGAGGCCTTGCGGGCCGCGCGGGCGGCGGCGCCCATTGCCGAACCCGAACCGATTCCGGGTCCGCCGATCAGGTAGGGCGGAACGAACGTCGAACCGCCCGCCGGTGGCGGCCCGGCCACTGCCGGCGCGGCACCCGTGGCCGCGCCAGCGGGGGCCGCCGGGACCGACGCGCTGACGGTTCCGGGCACCGCCGGTGCGGGCGGGACGGTCCCGATCGCGGGCAACGCATGGCCGCCGGGGCCGGCCGGCAGCGCGGGGATCGGCGCCACGGGCTGCGGCAGACCGGCCAATCCGGCCAGCCCGGCGAACCCACCCGCGGCGCCGACCGGGGCGACCACCACGGCGAGCGCCGCGGCGAACAGCTGCGGCGACTGCCCCGCCCAGGTGGCGATCTCGGCGAGGTGTGTCGGCCAGTCGAACTCGGCGAGCTGGACCAGATACTGAACGGCCAGCGCCGGATTCTGCTGGAAATTCACGCCGAGCTGCTGGAAATCCTCGAACAGCTCAAGCGCCCGTACCAGCCAGAACAGCGGCTGGTTGGGATCGACGTACTGGTCATAGGGGATTCCGTTGACCATGGCGTGGGCCGGATCCCAGTTGACCTGTCCGTTGCTGGCCGTCTGCAGCAGCTGGGCGATCAGCTGGTCCAGCGGGTCGTTGACCGTGGGGTCGGTGCCCTGATTGTCGCCACCGTGGGCATCGGCCTTGAGAATCGCCGGCGCCGGCGGCGGCTGTGGAGTCGAGGCCACCGCCGCGCCACTGACCGCTTGATAGATCGACATCGTCGTCGCGGCCTGCACCCACATCCGGACGTAGTCGGCCTCGTTGAGCGCAATCGGGATGGTGTTGAGCCCGAAGAAATTCGTCGCCACCAGCACCCCGTGGGTGAGGTGATTGGCCACCAGTTCCGACAGCGTCGGCATGGCCGACAGCGCGCTGCGATAGGCCCCGGCGACCGTCTCGCAGCGGGCCGCGGCCGCCGCGCTGTCCGCCGCGGCCTGCCGGAGCCAGGACAGGTAGGGCGCATGGGCCCGCAGGTAGGACTCCGCGGCGGGCCCCTGCCACGCGCTGGCCCCGACCGCCCCCAGCAGCGCCATGAGGTCGTCGGCGGCCTCGGTGTATTCGGCGCCCATGGCCGACCAGGCCGCTGCGGCCGCCAACAGTGGACCGGGTCCCGCTCCGGTGCTCAACAGCGCCGAGTGCACCTCCGGTGGAGATGCCATCCAGACCGGCGCCGGCGCGGTCACCGCCCGGCATCCACCGAATTATTGAATATGATTTTCATTAGCGATAATGAAAACCTGCCGCCGCCATCGGCGCAAGGTGTTAAACCCTCGCGTTACCTGGGGGCACGCTGGGAGATCGGTGGGCCGGCGGCAACCGCCGAGGGACTCAGAACAGGGTGGGCAGGCCGATGGCCGAGTCCACCGCCAGGGCGCAGAACACCACCGCCAGGTAGTTGTTCGACTGCAGGAAAAGCCGCAGCGGTTTGACCGGCTCGCCGCGGCGCACCCCGGCGTAGAGCTGGTGGGCCATGGTCAGGAACCAGACGCCGGCCAGGAACGCGACCGAGGCGTACAGCCACCCCGCAGCCGGCACCAGCGCCAGCGTCGCGATCACCGTCGCCCAGGTGTAGACCACGATGCGGTGGGTGACGACACGCTCGCTGGCGACCACCGGCAGCATCGGCACCCCCGCCGCCGCATAGTCATCCTTGTAGCGCATGGCCAGAGCCCAGGTGTGCGGTGGCGTCCAGAAGAAGATGACCGCGAACATCACCAGCGCCTGCCAGCCGACGGTGCCGGTCACCGCCGACCAGCCGATCACCACCGGCATGCAGCCGGCCGCACCGCCCCACACCACGTTCTGCGAGGTGTGCCGCTTGAGCAGCATCGAATAGACCAGCACGTAGAAGGCGATGGTGGCCACCGCCAGCAGGCCCGACATCAGGTTGGTGAACCGCCACAGCCAGCCGAAGGAGATAGCGCCGAGCACCAGGCCGAAGATCAGCGCGTTCCGGGTCGGTACCGCGTCGCGGGCCAGCGGCCGGCGCGCGGTGCGCTTCATCACCTTGTCGATGTCGGCGTCGACGACGCAGTTCAGCGCGTGGGCGCCCGCGGCGGCCAGCATCCCGCCGATGAGCGTGTTGAAGATCAGCAGCGGATTCACCGTGCCGCGGTCCGCCAGCAGCATCGCCGGGATGGTCGTGACCAGCAACAACTCGATGATCCGCGGCTTGGTCAGTGACAGGTACGCCAACAGGGTGCTACGTACGGCGCGTATTCGGCGCGGCGCGGCGCGCTCCCGAATACTCACGTGATGACTCCTCAGATGGCAGCAGCGACGCCAGCGTCTACTACGGACGATGGTAGACCGCGCTGCCGGGTCGACCGAATCCCAGGGTCGATTCGCGGGTAATCCACTCGCCGACCGGGCCTGCAACACTGCCCGTGCCCGCATTAGGCTGAGAACCAACCAGGCTTGTCGACAATGAGGAAGTTCGTGACCACTGCTGCAGAGATCTCCGCCCTGACCCGCCCGCACCACCCCGCCGACTGGGCCGAGATCGACTCGGTCGCGGTCGACACGGCCCGAGTGCTGGCCGCCGATGCGGTCCAGAAGTGCGGGAGCGGCCATCCCGGTACGGCGATGAGCCTGGCGCCGCTGGCCTACACCCTGTTCCAGCGGGTGATGCGCCACGACCCCTCCGACGTCCACTGGCTCGGCCGCGACCGGTTCATCCTGTCCTGCGGGCACTCCAGCCTGACGCTCTACATCCAGCTGTACCTGGGCGGTTTCGGGCTGGAACTGTCCGACATCGAGGCGCTGCGCACCTGGGGCTCCAAGACCCCGGGGCACCCGGAGTTCCGCCACACCAAGGGGGTGGAGATCACCACCGGCCCGCTCGGTCAGGGTCTGGCGTCAGCGGTCGGGATGGCGATGGCCGCCCGTTACGAGCGTGGTCTGTTCGACCCGGACGCCGCCCCCGGCGAGAGCCCGTTCGATCACTACATCTACGTGATCGCCTCGGACGGCGACATCCAGGAAGGCGTGACCAGCGAGGCGTCGTCACTGGCCGCGGTCCAGCAACTGGGCAACCTGATCGTGTTCTACGACCACAACAAGATCTCCATCGAAGACGACACCGACATCGCGATGTGTGAAGACACCGCCGCCCGGTATGAGGCCTACGGCTGGCACGTGCAGCGAGTCGAGGGCGGCGAGAACGTGACCGGCATCGAGGAGGCGATCGCCAAGGCGAAGGCCGTCACCGACAAGCCGTCGTTCATCGAGCTGCGCACGATCATCGGCTACCCGGCGCCGAACCTGATGAACACCGGGAAGGCTCACGGCGCGGCACTCGGCGACGACGAGGTGGCCGCCACCAAGTCCGCCCTCGGATTCGACCCGGACAAGTCCTTCGACGTCCGCGAGGACGTGATCACCCACACCAGGGCGCTGGTAGGCCGCGGCAAAGCGGCCCACGATGCCTGGCAGGGCGAATTCGACGCCTGGGCGGCCCGCGAGCCGGAGCGCAAAGCACTGCTGGACCGGTTGACCGCCGGTGAGCTGCCGGACGGCTGGGACGCGGACCTGCCGTACTGGGAGCCCGGCTCCAAAGCGGTGGCGACCCGTGCCGCCTCCGGCAAGGTGCTCAATGCGGTGGGGCCGAAGCTTCCCGAATTGTGGGGCGGCTCAGCCGATCTGGCCGGCAGTAACAACACCACGATGGACAATGTCAAGTCCTTCGGGCCGGCGTCGATCTCGACCAAGGAGTTCACCGCCGACCCGTACGGCCGCACCCTGCACTTCGGGATCCGCGAGCACGCGATGGGCGCGATCCTGTCGGGCATCGTGCTGCACGGCCCGACCCGCGCCTACGGCGGCACCTTCCTGCAGTTCTCCGACTACATGCGGCCCGCGGTGCGACTGGCGGCGCTGATGGACATCGATCCGATCTACGTGTGGACCCACGACTCGATCGGTCTCGGCGAGGACGGGCCCACCCACCAGCCGGTCGAGCACCTGTCGGCGTTGCGCGCCATCCCGCAGCTGTCGGTAGTGCGTCCCGCCGACGCCAACGAGACCGCCTACGCCTGGCGCACCGTGCTGGCCCGGGGCGCCGACAGCGGTCCGGTCGGGCTGATCCTGACCCGCCAGGGCGTGCCGATCCTGGAGGGCACCGACGCCGACGGCGTCGCACGCGGCGGATACGTGCTCGGCGGGGCCGGAGCCGAGCAACCCGACGTGATACTGATCGCCACCGGGTCGGAGGTGCAGCTCGCGGTAGCAGCCCAGAAACTCCTGGCGGACAAGGACATCAATGCGCGCGTGGTGTCGATGACCTGCCTGGAGTGGTTCGAGTCGCAGCCGGCCGAGTATCGCGACGCGGTGCTGCCGCCCGCCGTTTCGGCGCGGGTCGCTGTCGAGGCCGGCGTCGCGCAGTGCTGGCATAAGCTGGTGGGCGACACCGGGGAGATCGTCTCGCTCGAGCACTACGGCGAGTCCGCGGACTACCAGACCTTGTTCCGCGAGTTCGGATTCACCGCAGAGGCCGTCGTCGCCGCCGCCGAACGCGCCTTGGAGAGATGACGCAAACTGTGGCCGCATGACGGCCGATTGAGAAGGAGCGCAACATGACTCAGAACGAACGGCTGGCCGCGCTGAGCGCCGCCGGCGTATCGGTGTGGCTCGATGACCTGTCCCGTGACCGGCTGACGTCGGGCAACCTGGCGCAGCTCGTCGCCACCCGCAGTGTCGTCGGGGTGACAACCAACCCGACCATCTTCCAGAAGGCGCTGGAAAAGGGCCACGCCTACGACAAGCAGCTGGCCGAGCTGGCCGCGCGCGGCGCCGATGTGGACGCCGTGATCCGCACCGTCACCACCGACGACGTCCGTAACGCCTGCGACGTGCTGACCAAGGCCTGGGAGGCATCCGACGGCGTCGACGGCCGGGTGTCGATCGAGGTCGACCCCCGGCTGGCCCACGACACCGACAAGACCATCGCCCAAGCCGTCGAGCTGTGGAAGATCGTCGACCGGCCGAACCTGTTCATCAAGATCCCGGCGACCAAGGCGGGGCTGCCGGCCATCACCGCGGTACTGGCCGAAGGGGTTTCGGTCAACGTCACGCTGATCTTCTCCGTCGAGCGCCACCGCGAGGTGATGGACGCCTACCTGGCCGGCCTGGAGGCGGCCAAGACGGCCGGACATGACCTGGCCAAGATCCACTCGGTGGCATCCTTCTTCGTCTCCCGGGTGGACACCGAGATCGACGCTCGCCTGGAGAAGATCGGCTCGGCCGATGCCCTGGCGCTGCGCGGCAAGGCCGGCGTCGCCAACGCCCGGTTGGCCTACGCCGCCTACGAACAGGTCTTCGGCGGCGAGCGCTTCGCCACGCTGGCCGCCGACGGCGCCCGGGTCCAGCGGCCGCTGTGGGCCTCGACCGGGGTCAAGAACCCCGACTACCCGGACACCCTCTACGTCACCGAGTTGGTCGCCCCCCACACCGTCAACACCATGCCCGAGCCCACGTTGGAGGCGGTGGCCGACCACGGCGATATCACCGGCAACACCATCGCCGGCACCGCGTCGGAGTCGCAGCGGGTCTTCGATCAGCTCGCCGCCGCGGGCATCGACGTCTCGGATGTGTTCTTGGTGCTCGAATCCGAAGGTGTGGATAAATTCGAGGCGTCGTGGGGGGAACTGCTGGAGGCCACCGCGTCGCAGCTCAACGCCGCCAAGTGACCTGATGGTGAGCGCAGCAACAGCGCGACACACCGCCGGGGGCTGGCGAAACCCGCTGCGGGACAAGCGGGACAAACGGCTGCCCCGCATCGCTGGCCCGTGCGGGGTGGTGATCTTCGGTGTCACCGGTGACCTCGCGCGCCGCAAGCTCATGCCGGCCATCTACGACCTGGCCAACCGGGGCCTGCTGCCACCCACCTTCGCGCTGGTTGGCTTCGCGCGCCGGGAGTGGGCCGACCAGGATTTCGCCGAGGTGGTCTACCAGGCCGTCAAACAGCACGCCCGGACCCCGTTTCGCCAGGTGGTCTGGGACCGGCTGGCCGAGGGATTCCGGTTCGTGCAAGGCACTTTCGATGACGACGCGGCATTCGCCCGGCTGGCCGAGACGCTGCAGAAGCTCGACGCCGAACGCGGCACCGGCGGCAACCACGCCTTCTACCTGTCGATCCCACCCGATTCCTTCCCGGTGGTGTGCGAGAAACTGCACGCCAGCGGGCTGGCACGCCCGCGGGACGGCAGTTGGAGCCGGGTGGTGATCGAGAAGCCGTTCGGCCACGACCTGGACAGCGCCCGCGAGCTCAACAGCGTGGTCAACCGCGTCTTCCCGGAAGAGTCGGTGTTTCGCATCGACCACTATCTGGGCAAGGAGACCGTCCAGAACATTCTGGCGCTGCGGTTCGCCAACCAGCTGTTCGACCCGATCTGGAATGCGCACTACGTCGACCATGTGCAGATCACCATGGCCGAGGACATCGGCCTGGGCGGGCGGGCCGGCTACTACGACGGCATCGGCGCGGCCCGCGACGTCATCCAGAACCACCTGCTGCAGTTGCTGGCCCTGACCGCCATGGAGGAGCCGGTCAGCTTCTCCCCCGCCGAGTTGCAGGCCGAGAAGATCAAGGTGCTCTCCGCCACCCGGCTGGCACAACCGCTGGACGAAACCACCTCGCGGGGCCAGTACGCCGCCGGGTGGCAGGGCGGCGAACACGTCGTCGGCCTGCTCGACGAGGAGGGCTTCGCTCACGACTCGCGCACCGAGACCTATGCGGCGATCACGCTGGAGGTCGACACCCGGCGCTGGGCCGGCGTGCCGTTCTATCTGCGCAGTGGAAAGCGGCTGGGGCGCCGCGTCACCGAGATCGCGCTGATGTTCAAACCGGCGCCGCACCTGCCCTTCGACGCCACCATGACCGACGAGCTGGGCAAGAACGCACTGGTGATCCGGGTGCAGCCCGATGAGGGGATCACGCTGCGGTTCGGTTCCAAGGTGCCCGGCCACCTCATGGAGGTCCGCGACGTCAACATGGACTTCTCCTACGGCTTGGCGTTCTCCGAGGACTCGCCGGAAGCCTACGAACGCTTGATCCTGGACGTGCTGCTCGGCGAGCCGTCACTGTTTCCCGTCAACGCCGAAGTCGAATTGTCTTGGGAGATCCTCGATCCCGTGCTGCAGAACTGGGCGGAGCACGGCAGACCCGAGCCGTACGCGGCCGGCACCTGGGGGCCGCGGTCGTCGTTCGAGATGCTGGCACGCTCCGGCCGGGAATGGCGGAGGCCGTAAATGATTGTCGAGCTGCCCGACACCTCCACCAACGCGATCAACAAGAAGCTCGACGAGTTGCGCGAGCAGGTCGGAGCGGCGACGACGGGCCGGGTGCTGACCCTGATCATCGCCCTGGAAAGCACCGAGAACGACATGCTGCTCGAAGAATCGATCGCCGCGGCCAACATCGCCAGCCAGGAACATCCCAGCCGGGTGATCGTGGTGATGACCGACGACACCGATGCCGGTGACCCCCGCCTGGACGCCCAGCTGCGGATGTTCGGCGACGCCGGTGCCGGCGAGGTGGTGGTGCTGCGGTTGTCCGGCCCGCTGTCCGGGCACGCCGATTCGGTCGTGGTGCCGTTTCTGTTGCCCGACATTCCGGTGGTCGCCTGGTGGCCCGAGGTGGCGCCGGCGGCGCCGGCCGAGGATCCGCTGGGAGCGTTGGCGCTGCGGCGGATCACCGACGCTACCAACAGCCCCGACCCGCTGGCGGCGATCAAGAGCCGGTTGGGCGGCTACACCGCCGGCGACACCGATCTGTCGTGGAGCCGCATCACCTACTGGCGGGCGCTGCTGGCCTCCGCGCTGGATCAGCCGCCCTACGAACCGGTCCGCTCGGCCCTGGTATCGGGGCTGTCCACCGAGCCGGCCCTGGACATCCTGGCCGGCTGGTTGGCCAGCCGCATCGACGGCCCGGTGCGACGCGCCGTCGGCGAGCTGAAGATCGAGCTGGTACGCGACACCGAGACCGTGACGCTGAGCCGGCCGCAGCACGGCGTGATCGGCACCTTGAGCCGCACGGCCAGGCCCGACGCGCTGGTGCCGCTACCGCGCCGGGTGACCGCTGAATGCCTGGCCGAAGACCTCCGCCGACTGGACTCCGACGCTGTGTATGGTGCCGCGCTGGCCGGCCTCGAAGAAGTGGAGTATCTGTGACCGTAGTGATCTACCCCAGTACCGACGACCTCATCGCCGCGGCCGGTGACCGGCTTGCCGATGCCATCGAGGCGGCGCTGGCCGCGCGGGGCCGCGCATTGATAGTGCTGACCGGCGGCGGCAGCGGCATCGCGCTGCTGCGGCGCCTCGGTGATCACGCCGCCCGCATCGACTGGAAAAACGTGCAGCTGTTCTTCGGCGACGAACGGTTCGTCCCGGCGGCCGACGACGAGCGCAACGACAAGCAGGCCCGCGAGGCGCTGTTGGGCCGCATCGACATTCCGGCCGCCAACATCCATGCCATGCCCGCCAGTGACGGGGAATGCGGCGATGACCTCGATGCCGCCGCGCAGGCGTACCAGGAGGTGTTGGCCGCCAACGCCGAGCCGGGCCAGCCCGCCCCCGACTTCGACGTGCATCTGCTGGGGATGGGCGCCGAAGGGCACGTCAACTCGCTGTTCCCCGACACCCCCGCGGTACGGGAGACGAGCCGTCTGGTGGTCGGAGTGCCCGACTCCCCCAAGCCGCCGCCGCGGCGCATCACGCTGACGCTGCCCGCGGTGCGTCGCTCACGCCAGGTGTGGCTGGTGGTGTCCGGGGCGGCCAAGGCCGAGGCGGTGGCCGCCGCGGTCGGCGGCGCCGACCCGGCGTCGGTGCCGGCGGCCGGCGCGGTCGGGCGGGAAGCGACGGTGTGGCTGCTCGACGCCGAGGCAGCCGCGCAACTGCCCGCGCAATCTCACTGACCGGCGCCCGACACTGGCTGCCGCCGCGTCATAATGAGCGGCATGGCAGACAGAGGCTCGGGTACCGGCGGGGAACGCAATCGGCTCAAGACATTGGCGCAGGCGGCGCTGAACGCCGACGTGACCGTCGGGCAACTCGAAGACGTCCTGAACGGCCTGGGCGACACGATGAACGCCTTGAACAGTTCCCTGGTCGGCCTCAACGCCACCGTCGAACGCCTCGGTGACGGCCTGGACCACCTTGATGAGACCATGGCCAGTCTCGACGACCTGGCCCGCCGGCTGGTTGCCCTGATCGAGCCGGTGGAAACCATCGTCAGCCGGATGGACGACATCGTCAGCGTCGGCGAGACCGCGATGGCGCCGCTGGCCGCGACTGAGAACATGGTCCGGGGCATGTTCAACGCCATGCGGAACCGGGTGGCGCGTTAGACGCCGCCTGGCTCAGGCGTACTTGATCAGCAGCCCGACCGCGATGATCGACACCAGCCAGATGGCGATGACGAAGTAGGTCAGCCGGTCGAGGTTCTTCTCGACCACCGTCGAGCCCGACAGGCTGGACTGCACGCCGCCGCCGAACAGGGTGGACAGGCCGCCGCCCTTGGCGCGGTGCAGCAGCACCAGCAGCATCACCAGCAGGCTGGTGATCACCAAGAGGATCTGCAGCGTCAAGATCATGGCCGCTACCCTACCGTGCCGCCGAGGCGCGACCGGGCGCGGCTAGACAAGCGGCCCGCCGGCCGCCAGCGCCGCCAGGGTGGCGAACTGCTCGCCGTCCAGCGACGCGCCGCCGACCAGACCGCCGTCGACGTCGGGCTGGGCGATGAGTTCGCCGATGTTCTTGGCGTTGACCGAGCCGCCGTAGAGCACCCGTACCGCCTCGGCGATCTTCGGGGAGGCGAGCTTGGCCAGTTCGGCACGGATCGCCGCGCACACCTCCTGGGCGTCGGCGGCACCGGCGACCCGGCCGGTGCCGATCGCCCACACCGGTTCGTAGGCGATGACGCTCGCACCGATCTGTTCGGCGCTCAGCCCGGCCAGCGAGCCGCGAAGCTGGTCCACGCAGTACTCGACGTGGTTGCCCGCTTCCCGGATCTCGAGGTGTTCGCCGACGCAGATGATCGGGGTGAGTCCGTGCCTGAGCGCGGCGGCCGCCTTGGCGGCCACCAGTGCGTCGTCCTCGCCGTGATAGCTACGCCGCTCGGAGTGCCCGACGATGACGAAGCTGCACCCCAGCTTGGCCAGAAACGCCCCGCTGATCTCGCCGGTGTAGGCGCCCGCGTCGTGCTGCGAGAGGTCCTGGGCGCCGAAGGTCAGCCGAAGCTTGTCCCCGTCGACCAGGGTCTGCACGCTACGCAGGTCGGTGAACGGCGGCAGCACCGTGACGTCGACCTTGTCGTAGTACTTGTCCGGCAGCGAGAACGCCACCTTCTGCACCAGTGCGATCGCCTCGAAGTGGTTGAGGTTCATCTTCCAGTTGCCGGCGATCAGCGGTTTGCGGCTCATTGCGCCCCTTCGGTTTCCAGTACCTGCAGCCCTGGCAGTGGTTTCCCCTCAAGGTATTCCAGCGACGCCCCACCGCCGGTGGAGATGTGGGAGAAACCGTCCTCGGGCAAGCCGAGCGCCCGCACCGCCGCGGCGGAGTCCCCGCCGCCGACGACGCTGAACGCGCCCTTGCCGGTGGCCGTTGCGATCGCCTCGGCAACGCCCTTGGTGCCGGCGGCAAACGCCGGGAACTCAAACACGCCCATCGGCCCGTTCCAGAAGATGGTCTTGGCGTTGCCAAGCAGCGTGGCGAAGCGCTGCACCGAGCCGGGACCGATGTCCAGACCCATCTTGCCCTCCGGAATCACATCGGCGGCAACGGTTTCCGGGGTGGCACCGGCATCGAACTTGTCGGCGACGACGATGTCGACCGGGAGCCGCAGCACGTCGGCGTAGTCGTCGAGCAGTTGCCGGCAGGTGTCGACCATGTCGGCCTCCAGCAGCGAGGTCCCGACCTGAAGACCCTGGGCGGCCAGGAAGGTGAAGCACATGCCGCCGCCGATCACGATGGAGTCGGCCTTGGTCGCCAGCGACTTGATGACACCGAGCTTGTCGGAGACCTTCGACCCGCCCAGCACCACGGCATAGGGCCGCTCGGTCGATTCGGTCAGCTGCCGCAGCACCTGGATCTCCGCGGCGACCAGCGTTCCGGCGTACGACGGCAGCAGGGTGGCGATGTCATAGACCGAGGCCTGCTTGCGGTGCACCACGCCGAAGCCGTCGGAGACGAACGCTCCCGGCGAGCCGTCCGGCGCGGCGACCAGTTCGGCGAGCGCCCGCGCCAGCGCGAGGCGCTCCTGATCGTCCTTGCTGGTCTCGCGGGGGTCGAACCGGATGTTCTCCAGCAGCAGCACGTCGCCGTCGGTGAGGCCTTCGGCGCGGGCCAGCGCATCGGTGCCGACCACATCACCGGCCAGCTGGACGTGCCGACCCAGTTGCTCGCCGAGTGCGGCGGCAACCGGGGCCAGCGACAGCTTGGGGTCCGGCCCGTTCTTGGGCCGGCCCAGGTGCGCGGCCACCACCACCTTGGCGCCGGCGTCGACCAGCGCGCGCAGCGTGGGCACCGATGCGGTGATCCGGCCCGGGTCGGTGATCTTGCCGTCATCGAGCGGTACGTTCAGGTCGGAGCGCACCAACACGCCCCGCCCCGAAACCCCCTCGGCGATCAGTTCTGAAACAGCCTTGACCGAAGACACAGCCACGATCGCTCTTACAGCGACTTGCCGACGAGCGCGATCAGGTCCACCAGCCGGTTGGAGTAGCCCCACTCGTTGTCATACCAGGACACCACCTTGGCCTGGTCGTCGATCACCTTGGTCAGCCCGGCGTCATACAGCGAGCTGTGCGGGTCGGTGACGATGTCGCTGGAGACGATCGGGGCGTCGTAGTACTTCAGGATGCCCTTCATCGGTCCCTCGGCGGCGGCCTTCATCGCGGCGTTGATGTCGTCGATCGAGGCCGACTTGCTCAGCTCGGCGGTCAGGTCGGTGACCGAGCCGGTGGGGATCGGCACCCGCAGCGCGTAGCCGTCCAGCTTGCCCTTCAGCTCCGGCAGCACCAGGCCGATCGCCTTGGCGGCGCCGGTGGAGGTCGGCACGATGTTGATCGCGGCCGCCCGGGCCCGCCGCAGGTCGGAGTGCGGGCCGTCCTGCAGGTTCTGGTCCTGGGTGTAGGCGTGGATGGTGGTCATCAGGCCCTTGACGATGCCGAACTCGTCGTTGAGCACCTTGGCCAGCGGGCCCAGGCAGTTCGTGGTGCACGAGGCATTGGAGATGATGTTCTGGCTGCCGTCGTACTTGTCGTCGTTGACGCCGAGCACGATGGTGATGTCCTCGTCGCTGGCCGGCGCGGAGATGATCACCTTCTTGGCGCCGGCGTCCAGGTGGCCCTGCGCCTTGTCGCGCTTGGTGAAGATGCCGGTGGACTCCACGACGACGTCCACCCCGAGGTCGCCCCAGGGCAGCGCGGCCGGACCCTCCTTGACCTCCAGGGCCTTGATCTTGGTGTTGCCGACCACGATGGTGTCGTCGCCCTCGAGGCTGACGTCGTGGGGCAGCCGGCCCAGGATGGAGTCGAATTTCAGCAGGTGGGCCAGGCTGGCGTTGTCGGTCAGGTCGTTGACCGCGACGATCTCGATATCGGTGTTGGCACCCTGGGCGTGCTGCGCGTCCAATGCCCTGAAGAAGTTGCGCCCGATGCGGCCGAAGCCGTTCACGCCTACCCGGACCGTCACTGGTCTCTCCTCGTGTCGCCTAGTTTGCTGGTGTAGTCGCCGCCAGCCTAGTGCGTGACCGCACCTACAGGTCATCGGGTACGGCGACGACGCGGCCGTAGCCTACTGCGCGGTGATGCGGACCGGAAACTCGTCGCCGGCCTCGGGCCACGGTTGACGGCTGAGCATGTCGGCCACTGCCACGTGGCCCGCTTCGATCAGGCCGGATTTGGCGTCGACGATGCGGTAGGCCTGTTCCTGGCGGTGAATGGGTTGCCCTTCCAGCAGGATCACCCGCAGGTCGCCTTCGGCGAAGTGACAGCGGCGCTGCACCGCGGCCAGCAGCTGCTCGTTGTGCAGGTGGCCTTCGCCGAAGTTCCACCCGATCAGCGGGCCGGCGATGATCTCGCCGTCCCGGATGCTGTAGTCGGCTTGGTTGGCTCCTCCCAAGGCCCGCGGCAGCAGGCCGTTGAGTGCCCGGCCGTGCAGATGCATGGCCCGAAAGGCCCCTGGAACCTTGTCGGCCACCAGGTCGGCGGTGGGGCGGTCGTAGAGCCTGGCGAGCTGGTTGATGACCAGTGCCGAACTCTTGACCGTGCCCGCCTCGAGCGTGTCTTCGGCGCCGTCGCGGAAGCACCACAGGCTCGAGGCCCAGTTTCCGGCGTAGTAACGCATCCCCGGCAAAAACGAGATCTGTTGGGGAAACATGTTTCCCGCGATGGGCATGACCACCAGGCCGGCGACCAGAATGACCCCCAGCAGTGGTGAGCTCAGGTCGTACACCTGAATTTCCGTGTGGTGGCCGAAGAGATAGAACAGCGAGAAGATGAAGAACACGTTCCATTCCAACGGAACTCCCATCGGGAGGTTGGAGATGATGTTGAGGTGGAAGACCACCATGAATGCGATCAGCGCCCACCGCCAGGGCTGATCACCGGCGACCAGCACCAGCAGCGCCGGCACGATGAATTCGGCGGTGGTGCCGCCGACGTGCGCCATCAGTTGCGGTATCCGGGTGGGTCGCAGGTCGTTGAGGTGATCACGGTAGAGCAGGCGTTTGAACCGGGTGAACATCCTCGGCCGCAACAGGGCATTGTTGCTCATCATCACGGCCACCACATATGGGAAGTGATGGTTGAGTTTGGACGTCGCTGCGCCCCACCATAATCCGAGGAGTATGAGCTTGAACGCGGCCATCTGGTCGACGTAGGGAAAGAAGAACACCAGCAACGTCAGCCCGTAGTGCTCGGCGCGGGCCGCCAGGAAGATGGTCTTGTCCCGCAGCCCCAGCAGCACCAGTGCGGCGATGAGCGGGACCACCCGGACAGGGTCGATCAGGCCGATCGCGCCGGGGCCGCCGGGGCTGGTGTCCGGGACGCCCGGCGCGAGCAACACCCAGCTGCCGGAGGCCAGCACCGCGGCGTACAGCGCGACGTCGATGAGCGTCCGGGTGTCGCCGCCGGTGAGCGGGACCCGGTCCGGCCAGGGCGGCAGTCGAATCGTGTGAGGCCGCAGCCAGTACAGGAATCCGCCGATCGGCGGCCAGAATCGTCCGGTCAGCGGGCCGGAACCGCAGCCCAGTCCGAGGATCTCGAACAGCAAGCTGAAGACGACAAGCTTCTGGTAGACGATCGGCTCCGTCCACCACTGCGCCACTTCGCGCAGCCCGCCCAGCCCCGGCGTCAGTGCGACGACCGCCGCGGCGCCGCCGGCGTAGGCCGCGATCTTGAGCAGATACAGCAGGTAGACCGCCGACGGGGTGCCGAATCCGTGCTCGGCCCAGTGCCGGCTGCAGATCTGTGCCCGGGTTGCCCACGGAGTGGTGCGCCAGCCCGCTGGGTCCACGTCCGGAACCGACGGTTTGATGAACCCCATCTTGGCCTCACTCCCTGCCGTGTACCGCGTTCAGTTATAGCGGTAACCGCGGTCGGGCGAGGCGATTTCGGGCTCGGGTGCCGATTTGGGGCCCGCGACCGGTTCGGTGGATCACCGAACACACCCTCAGGCGTCTTCCAGCAACTCCGGGGTGACCGCGGACTCGGTGTCGGGGATGCCGTCCTGCTTGGCCTTGCGGTCGGCCATCGACAACAACCGCCGAATCCGGCCGGCCACCGCATCTTTGGTCATCGGCGGATCGGCGAGCCGGCCCAGTTCCTCCAGCGACGCCTGCCGGTGCTCGACGCGCAGCCTGCCGGCCGAGGCCAGGTGCTCGGGGACGGTGTCGCCCAGAATGTCCAGGGCGCGTTCCACCCGAGCCGCGGCGGCCACCGCGGCGCGGGCCGACCGACGCAGGTTGGCGTCGTCGAAGTTGGCCAGCCGGTTGGCCGTCGCGCGCACCTCACGGCGAATCCGGCGTTCCTCCCACACCAGCCGGGTGTCCTGGGCGCCCATCCTGGTCAGCAAGGCGCCGATCGCCTCGCCGTCGCGCACCACCACCCGGTCCGCACCGCGCACCTCGCGGGCCTTCGCGCTGACCCCGAGCCGCCGTGCCGCACCGACCAGCGCCAGCGCCGCCTCCGGGCCCGGACAACCGACCTCCAGCGCCGAGGACCGGCCCGGCTCCGTCAACGATCCGTGCGCCAAAAACGCTCCCCGCCAAGCGGCTTCGGCGTCGGCGACGCTACCGCCGACAACCTGGGCGGGCAGGCCGCGCACCGGTCGGCCACGCAAGTCCAGCAATCCGGTCTGGCGGGCCAGTGCTTCGCCGTCCTTGGTGACCCGCAGCACGTAGCGGGTGTTCTTGCGCATCCCGCTGGCGGTCAGGACATGCACGATCGCGCTGTAGCCGTACAGGTCGAAGATGTCCTTGCGCAACCGGCGCGCGATGACGCCCAGATCCACCTCGGCTTCGACCACGACCCGGCCGGCCACGATGTGCAGGCCGCCGGCGAAGCGCAGCAACGCCGCGACCTCGGCGCGGCGCGCCGTGACCGAACTAACCACGAGACGGCTCAGCTCGTCCTTGACTTCCGCCGTCATCGCCACGACTTGTCACCTCCCGGCCCGAGCCCGCTCGGTCCACTCACGCCGGATCGCCGGCCCCCGCCCTCGACGGGCGCTGTGGCCGGTGTCGGGATCCTCCGCGACGACGCGCCGGTATCTCGAACCCCGTCCAGCGCTGCCGCCAATTTTCCTGGGTCATGTAAAGG
This sequence comes from Mycobacterium sp. pW045, assembly GCF_041287085.1. Taxonomy (NCBI): domain Bacteria; kingdom Bacillati; phylum Actinomycetota; class Actinomycetes; order Mycobacteriales; family Mycobacteriaceae; genus Mycobacterium; species Mycobacterium sp. pW045. Next base: position 420,795 of record NZ_JBGGKU010000002.1, read on the forward strand.
TGTACCAGGTCTGGCGACGTCCACGAACCGAACCTCGGCTTCAAACAGGGTCGCAGCGCGACGCAACTGTACGCGTTCGCGTTCACTGGGCACCCGGCCGGCGTCGATGATGATGTGATCGACGGTGAAACCCGGGGCGTGCTGGGCCAAGACGTGCAGGTGGCGCTCCACCGAGAATCCGGCGGTCTCCCCCGGTTCGGCGACCAGGTTGAGCACCAGGGCGCGGCGGGCTTTGGTGCCCTGCAGCGCCGACGCCAGCCCGGGTACCAGCAGGTGCGGGATCACGCTGGTGAACCACGATCCCGGGCCCAGCACCACCAGATCCGCCGACATGATGGCGTCGACGGCTTGCCTGGTCGCCGGCGGGTTGCCCGGCAGCAACCGCACCCGGCGAACCTTGCCCGGAGTGGTCGCGATCGCCACCTGGCCGCGGATCAGCCGGGACAGCCGTGGGTCGGCGTCGAGCCCGGACACGTCGGCTTCGATCTGCAGCGCGATCGGGCACATCGGCAGCACCCGTCCCTTGACGCCGAGCATCCGCCCGAGTTCATCGAGCGCCGCGACCGGGTCGGCCAGCACCTCGTTGAGGCCGGCCAGCAGCAGGTTGCCGATTGGGTGGCCGGCCAGCGCGCCGGTGCCGCCGAACCGGTGCTGCAGGATGGTGGCCCACAGCCGTCCGGTGGGGCTGTCGGAGGCCAATGCCGCCAGCGCCATGCGGAGATCCCCCGGCGGCACCACGTCCAGCTCGCCGCGCAACCTCCCCGACGAGCCGCCGTCGTCGGCCACGGTGACCACCGCTGTGACGTGCGGGGTCAGCCGCCGGGCGGCCGACAGCGTCGCATACAGGCCGTGCCCGCCGCCGAGCGCAACGATGCCCGGGTTGCCGTTGGCGGGCTCCACACTCATTGCCGCCGCTCCTCATCGCTCCGCAAGCTCCGTCGCCCGCAAGCGGGCGGGGGTACCCCCAACCGCACAGCGGCGAGGGGGTGTGCCCCCACGGCATCGTCGCCGGCGCAACTCATTCGCGACCCAGATCCCGGTGCAGGACGCGCACCGACAACTCGTCCAACGCGTCCTCGGTGTCCAACCGCAACGCCAGCGCCTCGGCGATGGCGACACTGCGGTGCTTGCCGCCGGTGCACCCGATGGCCACGGTCATGTATCGCTTTCCCTCTCGTCGGTAGCCGCCCACCACCAGCGACAGCAGCCGATGGTAGGCGTCGAGGAATTCGTCTGCACCCGGCTGGCTCAACACGTAGTCGCGCACCGCCGGATGCTGTCCGGTGTGCGGACGCAGTTCGTCGACCCAGTGCGGATTGGGCAGAAACCGCACATCCATCACCATGTCGGCGTCCATCGGCAGACCGTACTTGTAGCCGAAGGACTCGACGGTAACCGATGTCGGCGCACTGACGGCGTCCCCGCCGAACATCTCCTCGATGCTCTCCCGCAGCTCGCGCACACTGAGCACCGAGGTGTCGATCACCAGGTCGGCCACCGCGCGCACCGGCGCCAGCATGACCCGCTCGGCGGTGATGCCCTCGGTGAGCGTCTGCTGGCCCTGCAGCGGATGACTGCGACGGTTGTGCTCGTAGCGGCGGATCAACACGTCGTCGCCGGCCTCCATGAACAGCACTCGGGGGTTGATGCCGCGGGTGGCCAGCTCGGTGCGCACCGAGTCGAGGTCGCCGGTGAATCCGGCCGAACGCACGTCCATCACCACCGCCAGCTGGGTGATCCGCGAGCCTGCCGCCAAGCCCAGGTCCACCATCCGGGCGATCAGCTCCGGTGGCAGGTTGTCTGCGACGTACCAGCCCAGGTCCTCGAGCACCTTGGCGGCGGTCCCGCGCCCCGCACCGGACAGCCCGGTGACCAGCACCACGTCGATGCCGGCACCGTCTCCGGGGCCGCCGACGTCGCGCTCTCGCACGCCCTTGGGCACTTCGCTGTTCATCCCGACATCCGTTGCTGTTCAGCGGCACCCGTCGTGCCGTCGGCCCCCAGTGCCTCGAGCACGGCCGCCGCAGTCGCCGCGCCGATTCCCGGGATCGAGGTGAGCTCCTCGACGGTAGCCCGTTTCAGCCGCGCCACCGAGCCGAAATGGGAGATCAGCACCTTGCGCCGATGCTCACCGAGCCCGGGCACCGCGTCCAGCACCGACGCCGTCATCCGCTTGGACCGCTTGCTGCGGTGGTAGGTGATGGCGAACCGGTGGGCTTCGTCGCGGATCCGCTGCAGCAGATACAGGCCTTCGCTCTGCCTCGGCAGGATGACGGGGTCCGGTTCAGCGGGCACCCACACCTCCTCCAGCCGCTTGGCCAGGCCGATCGTCGCGACGTCGGTGATACCGAGCTCGGCGAGTACCGCGGCCGCCGCGTTGACCTGCGGGGCGCCCCCGTCCACCACATACAGATTCGGCGGATAGGCGAACTTACGTGATTTGCCTTCCGGGGCAAGCACTTCGGTGTCCAGGTGACGACGGAACCGGCGGCGGGTGACCTCGGCGATCGATGCCACGTCGTCGGAGCGGCCCTCGCCGGCCGCCTCCCGGATGGCGAAGTGGCGGTAGTCCGACTTTCGGGGCAAGCCGTCCTCGAACACCACCAGGGACCCGACCACGTCGGTGCCCTGCACGTGGCTGATGTCGACGCATTCGATGCGCAGCGGAGCGTCGGCGAGCCCCAATGCCTCCTGAATGTTCTGCAGCGCAGCAGACCTGGCGGTGAAGTCCCCGGCCCTTTTCAGCTTGTGTTGCTGCAGTGCGTCTTTGGCATTTCGTTCAACGGTCTCGGCCAGTGCCCGCTTGTCACCGCGCAACGGCACCCGCAGCGACACCCGCGAGCCCCGCAGCTCGGAGAGCCAGCTGATCAATTCGTCGGCGTTGGCCGGCAGACAGGGCACCAGCACCTCGCGCGGCACCGGGTTGATCGGCTCGTCGGCCGAGCCCTCCAGCGCAGCCTGATCGCCGTAGAACTGGGTGACGAACTGCTCAACGAGACGCTCCAGCGAGTTCTCGGAATCTCCGGGGTCGCCGGGCTTTTCGACGATCCAGCCGCGCTGGCCGCGAACCCGCCCGCCACGCACGTGGAAGACCTGGACCGCCGCCTCCAGATCGTCGTCGGCGAACGCCGCGACGTCGGCGTCGGTGCCGTCGCCGAGCACCACGGCCTGCTTCTCCAGCGCCCGTTTCAGCGCGGCCACATCATCTCGCAACCGCGCGGCCCGCTCGAAGTCGAGCTCATCGGAGGCCGCCAGCATCTGCTGCTCGAGGCTGCGCACCAGCCGGTCGGTCTTGCCCGCCAGGAAGTCGCAGAAGTCCTCCACGATCCGGCGGTGCTCCTCGGCGCTGACGCGTCCGATGCACGGCGCCGCGCACTTGCCGATGTAACCCAGCAGGCAGGGCCGTCCGATCTGTTGATGCCGCTTGAAAACCCCGGCCGAGCAGGTGCGCGCCGGAAACACCCGCAGCAACAGGTCCAGGGTTTCGCGGATCGCCCAGGCGTGCGAGTAGGGACCGAAGTACCGAACCCCCTTGCGGCGCGGTCCGCGATAGACCATCAGCCGCGGGTATTCCTCGTTGAGGGTGACGGCCAGCACCGGATAGGTTTTGTCGTCGCGGTAGCGGACATTGAACCGCGGGTCGAACTCCTTGATCCAGTTGTACTCCAGTTGCAGCGCCTCGACCTCGGTGCCCACCACCGTCCACTCCACCTTCGCGGCAGTGGTCACCATCTGGCGGGTGCGCGGGTGCAGGCCGGCGACATCGGCGAAGTAGGACGTCAGCCGCGACCGCAGGCTTTTCGCCTTGCCCACGTAGATGACCCGGCCGTGTGAGTCGACGAACCGGTAGACACCGGGCTCGACGGGAATGGAGCCGGGCGCCGGGCGGTAGGTCGCGGGGTCTGGCACGTAACCAGGCTACTTTCTACGGCGAGCAGACATGAAAGCCCCGTTTTCAGGCAGAACAGCGGGCCGTCACTGCGGGTACCTCCCGGTTGCGGGGGACTTCTCGCCGGGGGGACGGTAACGCGCCACCAGGGCCCGCAGCGTGCGCATGGCTGCCACGGCGGCCTCCTTGTCGGCGGACTGGATGGCGACCAGCGGAATGTATTCGTCGTCGGGCAGCTCCAGCCGGGCCCATCGCTTGCCCGGCGGGAAAGACACCCCGAGCACCTCCGACCACGGGATCAACCGGTCGCCGAGCCCGTTTCGCACCGACACCCCGGATTCGCCCGCCCGCACCCGGGCCCGCGTCCACACCAGCAGGGAGCCGGCCACGATGATGCCCAGCACCACCACCGCCACCCGGTCGTAGGTGCGAAAGATGACCCCGCTGGAGCGGATCGTCAGCAGAAAGCTCACCACCACGTGAATCGCCACGATCAGGATCGCCGCACTCCACAAGCCGATGCGCATCAGGCGCGGACGCACCTCCAGATCCCACTGCGGGGATCCCGACCCGGCCATCACGGCGCGGCGCGCAGGTCGCGCAGGGTCAGCGCCGTGCTCAGCGCGGCGGCGGCGGCCTGAGCCCCCTTGTCTTCGCTCGACTCGGGCAGTCCGGCGCGGTCCAGCGCCTGTTCCTCATCGTTGACCGTGAGCACGCCGTTGGCCACCGGTATCGCCGCATCCAGCGACACCCGGGTCAGCCCCTGGGTGACCGCGTCACACACGTAGTCGAAATGCGGTGTCCCACCGCGGATCACCACTCCCAGTGCGATGACCGCGTCGTGGTTGCGGGCCACTTCCTGGGCCACCACCGGAATCTCGATGGCCCCGAGCACGCGCACCACCGTCGGTTCGGCGATGCCGGCGTCGGCGGCCACGGTGCGGGCGCCGGCCAGCAGGGCGTCACAGATCCGCGCGTGCCACGTGCTGGCCACGATCGCCAACCGCACGCCCGAGGCGTCCAGGGCCGGCATGTCCGGCACACCCAGGCCGCTCATCGATGCCGCTCTCCCACGACAGCGCGGCTCACAGCGCCCCGCCGAACTCGCCCGGCAGGTGTGCGGAATCGTCGAACTCCTCCAGTCCGGTCAGGTCGTGGCCCATCCGGTCGCGCTTGGTCATCAGGTAGCGGATGTTCTCGGCGTTGGCCCGTACCGGCAGCGGAACCCGCTCGATGATGTGCAACCCGTAGCCGTCCAGCCCCACCCGCTTGGCCGGGTTGTTGGTGAGCAGCCGCATCGAGCGGACGCCGAGGTCCACCAGGATCTGCGCCCCGATGCCGTAGTCGCGTGCATCGGCCGGCAGCCCCAGTTTGAGGTTGGCGTCCACGGTGTCGTCGCCGGCGTCCTGTAACTGGTAGGCCTGCAGCTTGTGCAGCAGCCCGATGCCGCGGCCCTCGTGGCCGCGCATGTAGAGCACCACCCCGCGGCCCTCGTGCGCCACCATCGCCAGCGCGGCGTCGAGTTGCGGCCCGCAATCGCAGCGCCGTGAACCGAACACGTCACCGGTCAAGCACTCCGAGTGCACCCGGACCAGCACGTCGTCGCCGTCGTGGTGCGGGCCGGCGATCTCGCCGCGAACCAGCGCCACGTGCTCGACGTCCTCATAGATGCTGGTGTAACCGACCGCCCGGAACTCGCCGTGGCGGGTCGGGATGCGGGCCTCGGCGACCCGCTCGATGTGCTTCTCGTGCTTGCGGCGCCACTCGATCATGTCCGCGATCGAGATCATCGCCAGACCATGCTCGTCGGCGAAGACCCGCAGCTCGTCGGTCTTGGCCATCGCGCCTTCGTCCTTCTGGCTGACGATCTCGCAGATCGCGCCGGCGGGCTGCAGGCCGGCCATCCGGGCCAGGTCGACCGCGGCCTCGGTGTGGCCCGGCCGGCGCAGCACCCCGCCGTCCTTGGCCCGCAGCGGCACCACGTGACCCGGCCGGGTGAACTCGTCGGCGGCGGCCGCCGGGTCGGCCAGCAGCCGCATCGTGGTGGCCCGGTCCGAGGCCGAGATACCGGTTCCCACATTGTTTTTCGCGTCGACGGTGACGGTGTAAGCGGTGCCGTGCTTGTCCTGGTTAAGCGCATACATCGGCAGCAGGCCCAGCCGGTCGCAGATGGCGCCGTCCAGTGGCACGCACAGATACCCGGAGGTGTAGCGCACCATGAACGCCACCAGTTCGGGGGTGGCCTTCTCGGCGGCGAAGATCAGGTCGCCTTCGTTCTCCCTGTCCTCGTCGTCGATGACGACGACGGCTTTTCCTGCCGCGATGTCGGCAACCGCCCGCTCGACGGTGTCCAACTTCGTCATCTATGCCACCCTTGAGTTCGCCGTCTCCGGGCCGCCCGATCGGCGTAACCCGCCCGTCCAGTATGAACCACCGGGGGGCCGCGCCTTGCCGCGTGACTCGGTGAGCGGGATCTGGCACCGTGTCGGCACGGCGCTCAGCAGCCCGCTAGCGGCCGTGACCGTGCCTTTACCAGCGGCGATCCCGGGTCAAGCCAACAGCAGCAACTCCGCGGCGGCCGCGAGCACCTGGTCGGTACCCTGCCCGAGATCTGCAAGGAGTTGGCTCACGTCCGCCCCGACGTCGCCGGGGGCGGTGATCATGTCGCGCAGGTCGCCGATCACCGGTACCAGCAGCTCGGTGACCAAAACCGTTGACAACGTGCTCGCGTAGACACCAGAAAGCAGGTTCATCAATTCGACGGATGAGGTGGCGAAGAACCACTGTCCGAGGCTCTCGGTCGGGTCGGTGGTGCCCAGCAAGAAGTCGTTGTCGGTGATCACGTCGCCCAGCCCGATATCGTTGAGGAAGCTGTCCAGATCACCCACATCCAGCCCGGAGCTGTCGCTGGTCAACGCCACCTCAGCACGGTGTGCCGCCGGGCCGAGAGTCGACAACACCGGCGCGGTGGCGACGCTGAGCACGGCGGCGAACAGCACCGCCCCGGTGGCAGATGTCACGCGATTGCCGCTGTGCAGCATTGATTCTCCTACGTCCTCGTCCGCAAGTCGGTAGGCCAACTTACGCCGCGAAGACCGCGATTCACCCGCCGTCACATGCCGCTGACAGTGACTTCGTAGGCAATTCACCGGCTGGTGGTCACCAGTCGCTCGACATACTTGGCGAGTAGCCGAGAGCTATACGGTGTTCTGACCAGCGTAAATGCAGGTCGAAACACAGCGGTGTAGTCAAAATATGTTGAGTGCAGCTAACGCCCGGTTCCGAGAACCGAGGGAGTCACGATGAACCGCACCACCCCCGCCAAAGCACGATTCGAGAACGTGTCAGACCCCGGTGCCACGCTGCCGGGTATGAACACCACAACCGACATCAACAACCCCAACGTGCCCATCCCCGCTGGCGCGACCAGCGTCAGTGACTGGGACGGCGGCGGGCGAATGATCTACGGCGCCACCTCGGAGACCGTCGAGGCATCTGGATCGCTGCGCGAAGATGTGGAAATCGCCACGGGCGGCTACCAGGAAGACGATGGCACTTTCGTCGGCTGGGAGGTTTGGGCCGGCCCGATACACCCGGACAACCCGATGACCGCAGCCCAGGCCCGCCAGATCGGCGAGGCGCTGATCACCGCGGCCGACGAGTTGGACGCGATCGCCGGGGCGGTGACCCGATGACCGCCGCGGGTGCCGACATCGGCGCCGCGCCGCAGCCGCCGTCATGGTGCCTGCCAGACGCCAAACCCGACTACGGCAGCGACAAGGCGGGCAACCCCGTGACCTACTGGGACCGTGGCGTCGGCGATTACGCGTGGATCGAGGGGCAAGACGCTGTCATCGACGGGCGGGTGTTTCGGTCGGCGGTCATCGGCTTCAGCGACCCGCCTGATCGCAAGACGGGCCTCAACGGGACGACCGCGTTGCAGTTGGCGCGGGAGCTGGTCGCCGCAGCGCAGCTTCTCGATGATGGCGAGGGAGCGGCCCGATGACCGCCACACAACGGTGCTGCAGTGGCGCCGACTTCCACAGTGGAGACTGCACCGCACCCGTCGACGTGCTCCTGGAGAGCGCCTACACGCATGCCGTAGCTGCCGCAGCAGCCATGAAAGCCGCACGCGCCCGCCTTCACGAGCGCGGCCAGTTCGTCGCCGACATCACCTTGTCGGCCGCAGCCGGCATCGGAAACCTGCGATGAACGCCGTCACCGCCAGCCCCCCACTGCCCGTCGGCGCGACCAGTTGCAGTGAGTTCGACGTGGAGGATGGTGCCCGCAGCGTCACGGCGGACATCGCCGGGAGCAAGGCAGTCCAAGTGTGGGCCGAGCAAGACCTCGACGGCCGGCTTACGGCCATCGGGATTCTCTTCGATCAGCGCGAGTCCGAGGAGGGGTATTCGGCGGCGCAGGTTCGCCAGCTTGTCCCGGTGCTACTGGAAGCCGCCGATCTTGCCGATCAGTGGGAGACGCGATGACCACCGAGCCCGCCGGCCCGGACCTGTTCGACCGCATCCATAGGGAATTCGACGACACTCCGCCTGAATCCTGGACCGAGGACGAAGCGCGTTTGGTTCTGCTCGTCCTGGAAGCGATTCGCCGGGGGCGCCAGCCAAAGCACCCGCGGCTCGACTTCCGGCCAGGTGGCCTGCAGAAATACCACTACAACTAGCCGCGAAGAAGGGGCGCACAATGAACAACATGGAGGCTCGACTGCGTGCCCGGATCATCGCGGGCAGGCGGCGAACAGACGTGGTCGGCAAACGTCTCATGGCTGGCAGACCGACGATGAGAACCATCCTTACCGCCATCCTGCTGGCCCTGGGCGCCATCTTCGCCACGCCGGCCCACGCTGACAGCAGGTCATTCCTTGACCGCGTGCACGCCAACGGACTGCCCGACCGCTACGGCTTCTTCGGAAACATGGGCGACTCGGAAACTCTGATGATCGGCAACATGACCTGCGACGGAATCAGAGCTGGCATACCACCGGATCAAGCAATGCCGAAATCCACCTGGGACACCGCGGGTCTGCGACCGATGCTCATCGAGGCGGCGCAGCACGAACTGTGCCCGGATACGCTCGGAGGTGCCGCATGAAAACCTACGCAGTCATCCTCGGCGTACTCGCAGCGCTACTCGCAGCGGTTCCCGCAGCGAACGCAGATCCGGCCGGCAACGCCATCTGCCGACTCCTGGCCGCAGGGAACACCCCCGAGGGTCTGGAGAACTCGGTGACGGTGCGACAGGTGCTCGGGCCGGACGCCACCGATGCCGATGCGCGGGTGTATATCAGGTCCGTGGTCGCGGGACAGTGTCCACAGTTCTTGTGGAGGTACTAAGCACTAACACCGACAGACCGGCCCCCTGGCGATTGCTGGGGGCCGGTTCTTTGTATCAACCTTTGTGTCATGCGGGACGCGGGGTGATCAGCAACGACAAAACCGGCGCCCGGCCACAGGCAGGGGCTGGTTCTTACGGCAGGTAGATCCATTAAAAGATCCGCGGCGCGCTACAGTTGTCGGTGGGCGATGGTCAACTAAGCGGTATCGTCAAAAATGTGCCAAGCCAGGAGAAGCAGCCCATGATTTCGGCCGACACCCTCAAGTTCGAACTCGACGGTCGACTCCAGCCTTTAGTAGAGGAGACGGGCAAGACCCACCTCAGCGTCCGATGGGAGGCGGGTCCCCGGATAGTGCGCGTTGGTGCGTGTATCGATCGGTACACCTGGGAAACTCGGATGCTGGTACTCGATGCCCTCCTAAAGTTCGAAGAGGCCCACGCTGACGAGTGGGCTCTTGAATTCGACATCTTGCCTTTGGAGTCTGTTCAGGACGAGGCGTTTGCCGAAGCCTGATGGGTGTCCGTAAGTGGCATTTGAAGCGGGCCGAACATCACAAGGCTGCGTCTGACTACTTGGTCGGCCATTTTGACGACTGGGCAGTGGTGGCGTTGTTCTACTCAGCCATGCACTACGTGCATTCTTCTCTGGCTGACGAACCCGGCCTCACTAAGGACGAGCGCAACCCGCGAAAGCATTCTGGCGTGGAGCAAGGTAGTCGCGGCACCAATCAACTCGTCAAAGCGGTCTACCCTTCGATAAGCGCCCCATACCGGAGCCTCTACGAGGCCTCGCGTCGTACGCGCTACGACATCGCGCAACTTGGAACGGCCGCGATCCCGCTGTTCAACCGACAATGGACAGAGATCAAGCAATTTTGTGAGGGTCTGAACCAGGGTCGGCCCTGGCTACCGAGCCAAGCCAACTGACGAGAGCTTCCCGGCTCAGACGGTTGTGGTCCAGTAACGCAGCGGCGTGCCTGGGCTCCAAGTGCAAAGCGCCGTTGTCACGGCGCGGAGGCGATTCCGGCTCAGGTGTTGCATTTGCAGCACGTCACCAGCTGAAGCTATCGCGGCAGCGACTGGCGAGAGCAAAGACACCGTGAGTTGGCGGTGCTCCCCTTTACTTAATAGTTGTTATGCGAACGCGGCGGTGCTCCTTCGGCGCGGGTTCTCCGCAGCCCCGTACAGGGCCAGGGTGGCGGCGACGAGCGGATGAATCCGGCATGACGAGTCCCGGCGGTCCCAGCCCCAACCCCCGGCGTCTCCGATGGGGCGTTTCTGCGCTCCCAGCACCGCATCGGTCAGTGAGGCTTGCCCGCGGTGGGTCAACGTGCCGGCCTTGAGCCGCGATTCGAACAGTCCGCAGCCTTTGGCCATGTCCCGCGCCGTGGACCTGGTGGCCTTGACGCGGCGGGCCTTCAGTTCGGGGATCATCTGCGCGGCCGGCGACAGGTCATCGATGATGATGGGCGTGCGCCAGTTGGCCACGTCGACGATGCACTCGACGGCGGCCGAGGTGTCGGAACCGGCGAACAGTTCCTCAACATGCACAGTGCCGTCATCGCGGCTCCAGCATCCGATGACCGAGATGTCCAGGCCGTGCGACATGTCCACACCGAGGGCATTGGGGGCCTCGTCCACGCCCGCGCCGAGTAGCTCCTGCCAGGCGGTGTCGGTGATGATCGCGGGCTGGCGCGCAGCGGCCGGCACCCACATCGACAATCGCTCAGCCTGGAACTGGCCCGCCGGCAGGATCGCCCGGTCATCGACGATGGCCTGCAACGGCACACGTCCCGCCGCAACGGCGGGATTGACCCGTACCCACATGTCCTGGTCGTCGATGTCGTGGCCCCACTCGGCGCACCACTCCCACCACGCCAGGCGCGGATTCAGGCCGTCGTGAGCGGTGGAGCGCATCGTCGCGAACGCCAGGGCATCGTGGGTCACGCCCGGTGCCGTACCGAAGTACAGCGACTGCGCCCGTGGCCGGGAGAACACCGTCGGTGCCAATGCGCCGACCTCGGCAGCCGGGAGGTCTTCGGCCTCATCGACCACCAGGCGGTCCACCGACAGACCGCGGCCCGCCGACGCCGAGCGGGTGGTGAACGCGATGCGCGCCCCGGAGTCCAGCTCGACGTACTCGGCGCCGATCATCTGCGAATGGCGGCGCACCCGGCGGGCGAGGTCGTCGTGACCCTGGATGACCGACCAGAGGCGGCGGAACGCATCCGATGAGGTCTTGACGGCGTGCGCGGTGTGCAGGATGTTCTCGCCCAGCTCGAACAGGCCGAACAGCTCGACGGCGAGCAAAATCTGGCCTTTTCCGTTCTGCCGCGATACCACCAGACCGGCTTGGGAGGCAGACCACGCACCGCCGGATTCACGCAGCAGCTCGCGCAGGATGTCGGCCTGCCAGTCATCGAGCGGGACACCGTAGGCCGCGGCCAGGTCGACGCAGTCCTGCCCTGTGGCCTCATCACCGGCCGGTACACGGGTGAACGTCGGCGACGTGGTGGCGGCCGCGGCGCTCATCTAGGCACCCCGTCTGCGGCGGCGTGCGGCGATCTCGTCCAGCTTCGACGTGCTGGTCGCCGGTGTCACCGCAGCCAGCGCCACCAGTGTCTGCCGGTACTCCCGGCCGACTGAGGCAAGGTCACGAGGCGACGTTTCCGGATCGGAGATCACGGCCTCCAAGCGGTCCCGAAGGGCCTCCAGCCGGGCAAAATCAGCGTTTGACGCTTCACGGGTCAATTGGGGCCTCCAGATTAATCCCTATGCCACGAGCCGGACTCGGGTGCTGGCCGGGGGTCACCCCCCACCCCCTTGGGCGGTCGAGGCTCTGACCTGCTGTTATGCGTGTGGGGTTCATTCAGTCACCCACCGTCGCGAGGTCTCGAACGTGCAGCCGGGGCGCGGGTTGTGGACGCCGTTGCAGCGCGGGCAGGGCTGGCCGTCGGGGGCGCAGCCAAGCCGGGTGGTGCGCTGGCCTGCCGGCGGGGTGAGGGTGACGCCGTAGTGAGCAGCAGCGGCGATGGCTGCGGCGTCGATGGTGGTTCCGCGGCGACGGTTGCAGGCACGATGCGAACTGGCTGCGTTGACGGGGTCGTGCTCGGGGCCACCGAGTGCTACCTGCCAAAGATGATCAAGCTGAAAACTCATGGGGTCCAGGTGGTCGGCGCCGTAGTCGATGTCACCACCGCAGATGTGACACGGCCCGCCTTCAGCCCTGATCTGCGCGCGCAGGCGCTTGGCTCGGATGTCGTTGATCCGCCGGGGTGCTCTCATGTGCCCTCCCTTGATGGTGTGAGCGCGGACCGGTCGTCGGGCTGACAAGGGCGACGACCGGCCCGCGACTTCCGCCACAGCCCGAGCGGAAGGGGACGCTGTGGGCCTGGCGTCACCAGTGGGCCGTAGGAGTGTCGGCCTTGCCTGGTGGTGTTCATGGGGGTGGTTAGAGGTAGTAGTTCGGCTTCTCGGGTTTGGTGGGTTGTTCTGGCGGCGTCTCGGCTAGGCGCTGCAGCTGCAGGTCGGCGCGCAGGTCTCCGGTGCTGGTGGTTGCGGAGCGCATGCGGTCGGCCACGTCGGCGGGCAGGTTGGGTGTGTGAACGTTGAAGACCATGGCGCAGGCGGTGTCGAAGTTGCCGCCTGAGGGCAGGTCATTCAATGCGGCGACGTCATCAGTCTGGCCGGTGCTGTCGGCATAGCGGCTGACGACGTCGGAGCAGCCGAGGGTGTCGGCGCGGCCGGCGATAGCGCGGGCGAGAATGTCGTCACCCTTGTCGAGTGCGCGCGTGAGCGCGGGGGCCAGTTCGTCGGGGTCGGTGATTCTGGCGACGCGGTCCTCGGCGTCCCGGTAGCTCAAAGTGGTGGCGGGGTCGGCGTTGGCGGGCAGCCCGAATAGCTTGCGCCCGAGTGTGCGTCGGGCGTTGTCGCTGGTGGTGACGAAATCATCACGCAGAGAGACGGCCTGCTGGCGGGCGTCGAGGATGGCCTTGGCGACTTGGTGGACGATGCCGTCGGTGGAGTAGTTGGGGTTGCTGGTGATGGTATCCACCTCGGCCTGGAGGTCGGAGCGGAGGCGGGCCATCTTGGTTTTGGCGTCGTTGAGCTTCATTGGGGCTTCTCCTATGTCAGGTGATCTGTACGGTGTTGAGGTGCCGGCTGTGGATGAGCCAGCGGCAGCCGTGGCGTTTGGCGGGTATTCGCCCGTTGCGACACCATTTTCGAATTGCCCTGTCGGTGACGCCGAGTTGCTCGGCGGCCTGGGTGGTGGTCATCCATGGGTTTGATTCTTGCGGCTTTGGTTGCGCCGCTGCTGGTTTCGTTCCGGAACCGGAACGGTGGCTGAGGGCTGACAGATGCAACGCCGCCAGCACTTCGTAGGCCGCTGGATCGGCGGCGCGCAGGTTGATACGGCGGTCTGCGGTCAGGCCGGCTTGGGTTTCGAGCCAGTGCGCGATACGTGGCGGGACCATGACCGCACCGTCCGGCCCTATGTGGCTGGCGATACGGTCCGCCCAGTTGTCGGCGGCATTCATTTGCGGGCCTTCCATCCTCGCGGCCCGACGGGTGATAATTGGGGGCGTAATTGACAGGAGCCAATGTGATGAATCGCGCTACTTCGGCAACGGGAATCGGGGTTGTGTCGCTGGGATTGCTGCTCGGCCCGGTCGCAGTGACCCAGGCAGACGACCAGGCGTTCTTGGACCAGATTCCGCCGCGCAACTACATCTCCATGTGGACGACCGATGCGGGGCGGTTGGCCCAGGGTTACCAGCTCTGCACGATGATCAAGACCGGCACACCACCTCACGTGATTGCCGAGTCCTACAGGTGGGATGACGGCTGGGCGTGGGTGAATGCTGCACAGCGTGAGCTGTGCCCTGACACCCTGGAAGGCGCGGCCGGCCACAACGGCTGATGTGGTTGACCGCAGCGGCTTTCCCATGACTCAGTAAAGGTCGTTAGAACCAAACAGCGTGCCAACTGCGTTCCACATGGTTTGCAACGTCCGCACGGCCTGTCCTAGTGGGTCGTCCATGTCGCCACCGGAGCCGACGGTGATGTCGAAGGTTTTCGGAGTGTCCTCGTCGTAGTGCAAGCGGATGCCGCTCACTTGATCCGTGTAGAGCAGCCCGTCAATCTCAAACAGGGTGCGGTCACCGAGGTCGAAGTCGAAATAGACCGAGTACGGGCGCCGATTCCAGATCGACACTTTGAAGGATTGGTACGGGCGGGTTTTCCAATGTCCTTGTCGAATCGTGAGTGCCGAGCTGATGGTGTAGGCGGTCCCGCCGCCCTCTTGCGTGAAATATTCGAGGTACCCGAAGTTCCCGGCCTCGATTTCACGCAATGGGTCTGTGTATCGCTGGAAGGCCAGCAGCATGTTGTCAAATTGACCTTGGTAAATCTCCTCCAGGCCGGAACCCTGTGGCGCGGGGCCGGTTTGGTTCGTGGGGCCGCCACCAACGTTGACGATCTGGAATTGCGACAAGCCGTACTTGATTCCAAAGGTCTGAAGTTGGTTAACCCAGCCGGGTGATTTCCCGCCTGCAAGAATGCTTTTCGCTGTGCTCTTGAACGTTGCGTGCTCACTGGACTTGATAGCCGACTGAGGTGTTGAGTCGCGGAAGACGATGCTCGGCAGGCTCGGCGCGATGCCGATTAGGTCACGAATGATTGGCGGTACGTTTCGCCCGGTGCGTGGGTCGATGGCGTCGGCATCGCGGAACTCATACAGCAGCTCCGAAATCAGGTCATCGGCAGTGGTGGCGACCAGGTTGATCGCGCCGTCAACAGCGGTGCCCGTGAGGCCCACAACACCCGACTTGTCTTCCACCGCAATGACAAGGCAGGCACGCGAGGGGCGTGCGGCTTCCTGACCGATGAGCGCGGCCAGCTCCGGGTGCGGGGAGTCCTCATCTTCGGGTAGCCATGTATAGACGCGGACGTGACACCCGGCGTCCTTGAGCAACCCCTGGCAGGTGTCGTGAGCCGGCGACCAGCGCGAGGCGATGACAGAGAAGCGGCTGGTGTCGGTGAACGGGTTCACGAACTGCGCCTGTATGGGCCAGCCCAGTGGCGACCACAACTGCCCATCCGTCAGCGGCTTGAACCACGCGCCGGGATTCACAAAATTGTCGATGATGCCCAGCGGCGGCCAGAAGATTCGCGCGAGGTTGATGAACGCCGTCGCCGAGACGATGGTGCGTGTGTTTCCAGGCAGCACCCAGGCTTTGAGCGGTTGGACCTCCGGGGCGAACCACGGTGTGGCGGCAAAATATAAGTGTTTCCAGTGCTCGCGGTTCTCGGCCACGTCCAGGTGCAGCTCGTGTAAGCCCGCTTCGGTGCGGACCTGACGAACAGCAGTCACCTTGCCTCCCCAGCGCCACCGCCAGTTGCGGCGATTCGGGTACGGGTCAATCGTGATATTCAAATCGTCGTTCGCCCGGACATCGGTGCGGAGAAAGCGGTTAATCCAGTCGCTGCCGCGCAAGATGATGCTGCCGGTGCCGGTGTCGTGCAGGAGCTGGTTGACATCCAATGACTTCTCGCCGCCGATGACGCCGATGAACTCCATGTTCTTGTCCCAAAGCCGAATCAACGGTCGGGCTTTGGATTCGGCGTCGATGACCTCGCGCTTAGCAAGTGCGTAACGGTAGGCAGAGATGGGGGCCGTGAGCGGGTCGGGAACGCCGTTGGCGCCGATGGGAGGGAATGTGACCGTCATGGGCGGCCCGCCATCGTCGGCAGTCGGCTGCCCTGATGCTCGGGAGGGCGAACGCGCCTGATCAGCGCATCAAAGTCTTCGTCGGAAAGTTCAGCGAGCTGTTGCTCCACCTCGGCCGGAAGTTCGCTCATGCGCGTACTCCTGCACCGTTTCCCGCTTGAACAGCCAGCGTCCGCCGATTAGCTGTCCGTCGAGGTCCGCGTGCAGCCGTTGCGCCTGCCGCTTGGACACGCCGAGGATGTCGGCTGCCTCTCGCGCTGTAATCCATACATCCGATTGTGTTGGCACAGCAGATATCTGATGTCCCGAGTCGGACACCGGCGTGCGGATGGCCGCGTCAATTCGCCGGTAGAGCAGCTCCACTGATCGAGGCACCGGGCGCTGTCGAATACGTTGCTGCCGCATAAAGTGCGCCAGCCCGTAGTAGCAGGCCTGCACCTCGGTTTCGTTTAGCTGAACGTCGGTCATGTCGGCGGCACCTCGACCAGCACCAGCTCGGCGCCAAACTCGATGTCGGCGTAGTAAGCCAGCACAGGGCCCAAGCCATGATGGCCATGCTCCGCGGCCTCCTCGATTCGCCAAGTAGCCCAAAGCCAACGGCCTTCCGAATGCTCTTCGCCGGCAACGATCTCGTCCTCGTCAATGCCGAACAGCAGCGCCAACCCGGCGTTGTCGATATGCAGATTCTCGCCGTCCAGGACGTAGCGCACAACAATGCGGTTCGTCGTGATCAGGTCGTCGAGGTCGTCGCTGTCGTGGATGTCAGTCATGGTGTTGGCCCTTCGATTTGGTGGCGAGGATTCCGAGGGCACGGTCTTGACGCGCCCGGTGTGTGCCGCCGCTTCTGCGGCAGGGCTCGTCGGCTCGTGCGCGGCAGGTCGGGCAGGCCACGGCGAGGGCAAATTCGGCGGTCATCATGACGCCACCGCCTGTCGTGGTCGCCGTCCCCGCCCAGCCGGTCGATACGCCCCGCCGGTGACCCCGCGGGGGCGCCGATGACGGTGGATTGAGCCGACCCATTGCGCGCACTCCCGGCGCACGGGGCACCCGCGGCAGATCGCGAGGGCCGAGGCAATGGCGTCGTCGTGCCCGTCCTCGGCGGCCTGGAACACCGCCTGGCGGTCGCGGCAAGCGGCCCCCGGTAGCGCGGGCATGTCGCGAAAAATGGCCGCCAGCAGGTCAATGACAGCCTCGCCATTGAGTGCGCTCATAGGGTGCCGCCCCCGGCGCAGGTGCACCGCTGGCCATCGGTAGCCGCGCGGTAGGCGGCGATGGCGGCTTCCAGGGTTGCGACATCGGCGGCGCCGAAACTGTACGGTCCAGCCTCAATGCGCCACCCCGCCGCGGTGTCGTGTGTTAACCGGACGGGTAGCGCGACCCAGGCGTCCATCTCGTCGACGTAGGGCTCGGTGA
This sequence comes from Mycobacterium sp. pW045, assembly GCF_041287085.1. Classification (NCBI taxonomy): domain Bacteria; kingdom Bacillati; phylum Actinomycetota; class Actinomycetes; order Mycobacteriales; family Mycobacteriaceae; genus Mycobacterium; species Mycobacterium sp. pW045. The sequence goes on from NZ_JBGGKU010000002.1 coordinate 438,179, forward strand.
AGCCGAAGCAATCGATGATGGCGCGGTGGTGCTCCTGGTTGGCGACGGCGCGATCCGAGTCGAGGACTGGAAATTCGGTGTGGCGATTCATCTGCGGAGGTCTCCTTCTAGTTGTCCGTGGCGCATTCAAGACAGCGGCCGGCGGTAATGGATTCGGGTCGGGTCAGTTCGGTGCCGCATGGGCACGTCGCCTTTGTTGCGGGGGTGGGCCGCGATTCATCTGCTACATCTGCTACATCTGCGCCAGCGCAGTCGGGCTCAGGTGACCCATTTGGATCACCTGTAGCGGGTGGAGCGGATGTAGCACGTACGTCGGGTAGGTACCGCGACCACGCGTCGATGAACTGGGCGGTGGTGTATCCACGCAACCCCCGCTCTCCGGCATGGAGTTTCGACCCAATGCCGTACTTACCCAGTCGTTGTGACAGACCACGACTATCGAGGGGCTCACCACGGCGAATGGTCGACCAGGGTGATTCATCCATCCGATTTAGCTCGGAGAGCAACTGTTCAGTGGTGAGCTGGTCGGCACCAACGTCGACGAACGCCTGTCTGATGTCGCGCAGAAGAAGTACACCGACACTGGGGGCCTTTTCCTTGGATGCTGCTACAAGTGCTACAGCCGCTCCACGAGCCCGTTGTGGCCAGTCCCCACCGGCGAGGTCGGCCACGGCAAGTAGGGCCTCCCATACGTCGGCGTCACGGTCAGTAACCGAGTCGGGAAGATCGGGCCAAAAATCACCAGCCAGGCGCGCAACGACGGCGCCCGAGGTAGCCCAGGTGGCCAACTGCTCGCGAAGCGCGTGCGCTTCCGGGTGATTGACCCGCGGTCGCCAGGGTTCGACATCCTCACCGGGTGCACGTCGACGCATCCGCACCACCACCGACCGCGACATGATGGTGTCGGGCAGGTCATCGAGACCGGCGAGCATCACCGCGCAATAAGCGGGCAGTTCCTCGGTTTCGACCACCTTGCCGCGCATGACGCACCGGCCGGCGGTGGCTCCCTTGCGATGCCCTGCGTTGAGCATCCCGCGGATGTCTTCGTTGTCCTTGGCCTTCGGCCCGAACACCGTGTCGACTTCGTCGTACAGGATGGTGGGCCGCCCGTCTTCGTCGGACACCTTGCGGAACAAGTAGGCCGGGGTGGTGTTCACCGCGTGCACCGGCCGAGGCACCAGAGGTTCGGTGACCTCTAGTGCCCTCGACTTGCCTGACCCCGGCTCTGGTGACAAGAACGCGATGCGCGGTGTCGATTCCCAGTGGTCCATCAACCAGGCGTGAACTATCCAGAGCACGTGAGCAACTCGGGCGTGATGACTTGGGTAGACCACGAACCGGGCTAGAAACGTCTCGATGTCATCGAGCAATCGCGCGCCGGCTGTCTGGCCATCCTCGTCAGGCCAGGTCGGTTCGGGCCAATCGTGACCGTAAGGAATGTCGCTCATGCGGCCTCCCCACCATTCAGGCGCTCAGCCAGTGCCCGGTCAGCGCCGCCGCGCCGCCATAAGGCACGGCGGGCTTCGAGATTGAGCAGCGGCGCAAGCCCCTCGGCCTCTAGGTGTTCGACGGTCCAACGCCACATATCGAGCTGGTTGTCGGTCAGCGGTATCGACGGGTGCTCAGTCGGCCAGGGGTCGGCGCAACCAGTGCTGAGGATCGCCAGGCGCTGTGCCGCCTCGCGACGACGGGTTAATGGATGCATGACGCCACCCCCGCTCGGCGACGGCAGACCGGCCCGATTCCGCGGCCCACCGACACGTCGGCCCGGAGTGGATGCCGACAGACACGGCAGCGCGGCACGTCCTGCTGGGCGCACGATTCGCTATGCTGGGCGGCACTGGTGTGTGCGGTTAGGAATCGGCCGGTCTCTTGGCGGGGGCCGGCCTTTTCAATGGGCGGGCTCCCCCCGCTGCGGGCGGCCATTACGCGCCCTCTTTGCGGGCTCGCCGCGCAGTAGCCGACTTAAGCGCCAGCGCCTTGAAGTACGCCTGCCTGGCCGCGTCCGCGCGTTTGGCGCGTTCGTCTGGCGGCAGAATACGGTCGGGGTCTACTTGATCCTCAAACCGCCTATTGAACGCCTCACGCGGCTTGCGGGTACGCGCGGAGCGGTCCTCGGTGTTCGCCCAAGATGTGTAGGCGCCGAGCTGCGCTCGTAGTTTTCGTTCGGTCGGTGTTAACCCTGTTGTGGGCACGGTTCGTCAGCCTTCCGCTGAACGAACCCCGTCCATGGGTTCCGGCCTTGAGCGTCCCGCTCGGGATGGCGACTCGCCCTCGCGGGCGGCGCTGGCCAAACAGTTGAACTAGCACAGTGTAGCCCATGCGGTGTGCTTTGAGCGGTTAGCGCCCACGGGTGTGTCGCCGACGTTCAGCTAGCCGCGCTTCGAATTCTTCCACGCGCATTACGTCGGCCTTTGGTTTCCTTACCGCCTGCCGCCCAACAGATTTAGTCCTCAGATTCTCTATTGCTGGCGGCTCATAATCGAATGTTTCGCCAGTCGGGCGAACTTTGTGAACATCAGCACCACGGCGCAGTTCCTCGATGACTTCGAGTCGATCTGCGATGTAGTCGCCGTGACGGCTGCACCTCATCAGCAGCGGTGGATAGTCCTGTTCGAGCTGGGGAGGTAGTGCGAGCAGCGCGATAATTCCATGTCGCAACGGCTCATTCATTGGCTTACCTGATGCGGAAAGAGTCTCGTAGTGCTCGGATATCCATCGCGAGCGTGCGCGGTCGCCCAGCACTTCTCCGTTGACGATGACACGGTGCCAGCTATCAGCTGTGACGGCCCACGACGATGCGAACAGCGGGCCGAATTCGGGAACAGTCCCGACGGTTGCCAGTTTGGCTCGGCACTTAGAACATCGGATCTCGAGCGTTGGCCGCACTCCCTGTTCATTGCTCGCCTGCACTGCGGCGGCGGTTCGCTCGCGCACTGCGGGATCGCCAGCTTCCAGTCGCAACATCACAACTCCCCCAGGTTCAGGCCGCGCGCCTCGGCGGCGGCACGCTCAGCGGCACTTGCGGTCGTGTACCTGTCCAGCATCGATCGCGACGACCAGCCGGCCACCGCCATCAATCCCTGCTCAGACCCGCCGGCCCGAAGCCATCGTGTCGCCGCCGTGGACCGCATCAGGTGCACATGAAAGCCGGTGATGCCCGCACGCTCGGCCCGGATCTTGAGCGCCCTGTCTAGACCGTGATAGCCAAGGCCTTGGCCGTTGCCGCCGAGCCACATCACCGGTCCATCCCCAAGTCGGTGTCCACGGCGCATACGTAGGTATCGGTCCACGGCTGCGGCGGTCATCGGGCCGAACGGGACAACACGGCCTTTGCCGCCCTTGCCGCGCCGGACGACGGCTATCCCCCGCGACACGTCGATGTCGTCGGGCAGTGCCATCCCAAGCAGCTCCCCCGCCCGCACGCCCGTCTCGGCCATGAACCGCACGATGGCCTCGTCACGTCTGTCGATCAGATCCTTGCCCGCGCAGGCTTTGATGAGCGCCTTCAGTTCGTCGTCGGTGAGCGCCCGCGTCACCTTCGTGTCCAGCTTCGGCGGCGTGATTCCGGTCAGCGGGTCCGACTCGAGTTCGCCCTCGTCGACCAGCCACGCGACGAACCGCCGCACTGCCTGGTGCCTACTACGCGCCGTGGCCGGCGCGGCACCGTCCGCGAGTAGGTCGGCGGTGAATGCCTGCACATTGGTCCGTGTTATCTCCGGCGCGGTGTCGGCGGCCTCGGCCCAGCGCAGGAATGCCAGCACGCCTTCCCGGTACGCGGCGATTGTTGATGGTGATTTGCGCTCGGCGCGCAGGGTCAGCCGCCATGAGTCCAGTAGTCCGTACAAGTCCGGCAAAGAACCACCCATGCTGAATATCTTGACATGTAGCGGTGTACTTACGTGGTAACCTCGCCGTGACGGGCAAAATCGCACGTCAACCAACTAGGGCCGGGCAAGCAACCGCTCAACATACTTGGCGATGACGTCGACCTCGAGATTGACCAGCGTGCCGACCGGGGCGCGACCCAGCGTGGTCAGCTGCAGGGTGGTCGGAATCAGCGACACCTCGAAGAAGTCGTCGGGGTCACAGCCCAGCCCGGCGACGGTCAGCGAGACGCCGTCGACGGTGATCGAGCCCTTCTCCACCACATAGCGCGCCAGGGCGGCGGGCAGCGCGATGCGCACCACCTCCCAGTGCTCGCCGGGAGTGCGGGAAAGCACCCGGCCGGTGCCGTCCACGTGGCCCTGCACGATGTGGCCGCCCAGCCGGCTGCCCAGTGCGGCCGCGCGCTCCAGGTTGACCGGCCCGCCGACCTGCAGGGATCCCAGGCTGGACCGATCCAGCGTCTCGCGCATCACATCGGCGGAGAACCGGCCGCCGGGCAGCACCTCCACCACCGTCAGGCACACCCCGTTGACGGCAATCGAATCGCCGTGGCGGGCGTCGGACACGACGGTCGGGCCCTGGATGACCAGGCGCGCGGCGTCGGTCAGCTCGTCGCGGCTGACCAGCTCGCCCAGTTCCTCGACGATTCCGGTGAACATCACAACAGGCTAGCGACGATCGCAAGCGCGACGGAGTCGGGCGCAGCGGGTCGGCGCCATCGGTTATGCGCCCGCTGGACCGCCCCCGGCTGGGGGGCCTCTATACGATGTCACCCATGCGCAGACTTGTGATCGCCCTGGCCACCGCCACCACCGCTGCCGCGCTGTTCGCCGGCTGCTCCAGTAAGGATGCCGGCGGGCCGTTGCCGGACGCGACGACGCTGGTCAAGGAGTCGGCCACCACCACCGCCGACCTCAAGAGCGCCCACCTGGCCCTCTCGGTGACCGGCCAGATCAAGAACCTGCCGGTCAAGACGCTCGAGGGCGATCTGACCAACGAACCGACCACGGCGGCCAAGGGCAGCGCGACGATCACCATGCTGGGCTCGGACGTCGACGCCAAGTTCGTCGTGATCGACGGCGATCTGTATGCGGCGATCACCGGTGACGACTACGACAACTACGGCGCCGCCGACAAGATCTACGATGTGGCAGCGATCCTGAGCCCCGACAAGGGGCTGGCCAACATGCTGGCCAAGCTGAAGGACCCGAAGGCGCAGGCCCGCGACACCATCAACGGCCAGAAGGCGGTCCGGGTCACCGGCGATGCGCCCGCCGACGCCGTGAACGCCCTGGCCCCGCAGCTCAAGGCGACCGCGTCGACGCCGGCCACGGTCTGGATCCAGGAGGATGGCGACCACCAGCTGGTCCAGGCCCAGCTCGACCCCAGTGCCGGCAACTCGATCCAGATGACGCTGTCGAACTGGAATGACCCGGTCACGGTTGAGAAGCCGGCGGGAGCGTGATGCGGGTTAACCGCAGACTCGCAATCAGCGCAGGTAGCCTCGCAGTCCTGCTCGGTGCCCTCGACACCTATGTCGTGGTCACCATCATGCGCGACATCATGGCGCCGCAGCCTGCCGGTGTCGGGATCCCGATCAACAAGATCCAGCAGCTCACCCCGATCATCACCTGCTATCTACTCGGTTACATCGCCGCGATGCCGCTGCTGGGGCGGGCGTCGGACCGATTCAGCCGCAAACTGCTGCTCCAGGTGAGTCTGATCACGTTCGCTATCGGCTCGGTGGTGACCGCACTGGCGATGGATCTGTCGATGCTGGTGGTGGGCCGCACCATCCAGGGCGTCGCCAGCGGCGCGCTGCTGCCGGTGACGTTGGCCCTGGGCGCTGACCTGTGGTCGCAGCGCAACCGCGCCGGTGTGCTCGGCGGGATCGGCGCCGCCCAGGAGTTGGGCAGCGTGCTCGGGCCGCTGTACGGCATCTTCATCGTCTGGCTGCTGCGGGATTGGCGCGACGTGTTCTGGATCAACGTGCCGCTCACGGCGATGGCGATGGTGATGATTCACTTCAGCCTGCCGTCGCGGGCCGACGCCGCCCCGGATGACGCGCCGCCCGAACGCGTCGACGTGGTCGGCGGGCTGCTGCTGGCCGCGGCGCTCGGGCTGGCCGTGATCGGCCTGTACAACCCCGAACCCAACGCCAAGCAGGCACTGCCCGACTGGGGCCCCCAGGTGTTGGCGGGCGCCTTGGCGGCCACGGTGCTGTTCGCGCTGTGGGAGCGGTTTGCCCGCACCAAGCTGATCGACCCGACCGGCGCCCGGTTCGGGCCGTTTCTGGCCGCGCTGGGCGCCTCGGTGTGTGCCGGCGCGGCGTTGATGGTCACGCTGGTCGACGTCGAGCTGTTCGGGCAGGGCGTGCTGGGCATGACCCAGAACGAGGCCGCCGGACTGCTGCTGCGGTTCCTGGTCGCGCTACCGGTGGGTGCGCTGCTGGGCGGCTGGATCGCCACCCGGGTCGGTGACCGCGGGGTGACGTTCGTCGGCCTGTTGATCGCGGCCGGCGGCTACTGGCTGATCTCGAAATGGCCGGTCGATCTGCTGGCCTACCGGCATGACATCTTGGGGCTGTTCTCGCTGCCCGCCCTGGACACCGACCAGATGCTGGCCGGCTTCGGGCTGGGGCTGGTGATCGGCCCGTTGACGTCGGCGGTGATGCGGTCGGTGCCGCCGCGCGAACACGGCATCGCCGCGTCCGGCGTGGTGGTGGCCCGCATGACGGGGATGCTCGTCGGGCTGGCCGCCCTGTCGGCGTGGGGCCTGTACCGCTTCAACCAGATCCTGGCCGGCATCCCCAAGGTGCCCGGCGGCAGCCTGGCCGAGAAGATGGCCGCGACCGCGCACAACTCGAAGCTGGCGTTCGCCATGATGTACGGCGAGATCTTCGGGATCACCGCGATCGTCTGTGTGGTGGGCGCGGTGCTCGGGCTGTTCATCGGCAGCAACAAGGATTCCGTCGAGGACCCCGACGCCGCTGTTTCTGTTGCGCGAGCAGACGTGAAGGCCCCCTGAATCGTCCTATTTTGGGGGACTTCACGTCTGCTCGGCGCTGGGATGGCTCAGTGCGGAACCAGGGACAACAGCAGGTCCGGGCCGATCGGCTCGACGGTGTCGAACCGCCACCGCAGCGCCCGGGCGATGCTGGATACGCCCACATCGTCGACGGCGGTGATCGGCCCGCCCAGCAGGATCGGCGCCACATAGGCCAGGATCCGGTCGATGGCCCCGGCCCGCAGGAATGCCCCGGCCAGCGTGGGACCGCCCTCCAGGAGCACATCGGTGCGATCCGAGAGCGCCCGCAGCACCTCGGCCGGATCGTGGGTGCGGATCACCATGGTGCGCGAGTCGTCGTTGAGCACCTGGGCGTCCGCGGAGATCTCGCGCTCCCCCACCACCACCCGCAGCGGCTGCCGGTCGGCCAGGGTGCCGTCGGGCAGCCGGGCGGTCAGCGTCGGATCGTCGACGAGCACCGTTCCGGTGCCCACCACGATGGCGTCCGCGGCCGCGCGGCGGCGGTGCAGGTCGGCCCGCGCCGCCTCACTGGTGATCCATTGGCTCGACCCGTCGGCGGCGGCGCTGCGCCCGTCGATGCTGGTGGCGTACTTCCACGTCACGTGCGGCAAACCGGTGCGCTGCTTGTGCAACCACTCCCGCAGCGGCCCGACGGTCACCGCGGCGGCCTGCACCCCGGAGAGCACCTCGATCCCGGCCGCCGCCAGCCGCGCCGGCCCGCCGGCCGCCTCGGGGTTGGGGTCCTCGACGGCATAGACCACGCGTGCCACACCGGCGGCCAGCACCGCCTCCACACACGGCGGCGTTCGGCCGTGGTGGTTGCAGGGCGCCAGTGTGACCACCACGGTGCCGCCGGCGGCCAGCTCGCCGGCGCGGCGCAGTGCCACCACCTCGGCGTGCGCCTCACCGGTCGGCCGGGTCCCGCCGACACCGACCACCTGGCCGTCACGGTCGAGCACCACCGCGCCCACCGGCGGATTGGGGTAGGTGTTGCCCTTGACCTGCTGCGACTGGTCGATCGCGAGCAGCATCGCCGCATCGAAGCCGGCGGCGTCCGTCGCGGCCGGGGCGGGATTCATGCCTCGGCTCCTTGCTCGTTCGTCCCTCGCTCGCCGTCGCCTTCGGGATTCATGCCTCGGCGCTCATGCGCGCAGATGCGGCGAGGCGGCGAGGGCCTGGCGGCGCAGTGATTCGACCGCGGCGCCCGGGTCCTCGGCGCTGTAGACGGCCGAACCCGCGACAAAACAGTCGACGCCGGCCTCGGCGGCCTGTTCGATGGTGTCGGCGTTGATGCCGCCGTCGATCTCCACCAGGATGCTCAACTCGCCGGCGTCGACCAGTTTGCGCACCGCGCGCACCTTGCTCAACACCTCGGGGATGAAGGACTGCCCGCCGAATCCCGGTTCCACCGACATCACCAGCAGGGTGTCGAAGTTCCGCAGGATCTCCAGGTAGGGCTCCAGCGGCGTGCCCGGTTTGATGCTGAGCCCGGCCCTGGCACCGGCGGCCCGGATGTCGCGCCCGACCGCGATCGGGTCGTCGGTGGCCTCGGCGTGGAACGTGACGTTGTAGGCGCCCGCCTCGGCGTACGGCGGCGCCCACCGGCCCGGGTCCTCGATCATCAGATGGCAGTCCATCGGGATGTCGGTGGCCGCCAGCAGGCTTTCCACCACCGGCAGGCCGATCGTCAGATTGGGCACGAAGTGGGCGTCCATCACGTCGACGTGCAGCCAGTCCGCGCCCTTGACGGCGTCGGCCTCCTCGGCGAGCCGGGCGAAGTCCGCCGACAGGATCGACGGCGCGATCATGGGTCGTGACACGTGGCTCAGCCTACTTGTAGCGCCGCAGCGAACATGGCGTCGGTGCCGTGCCGGTGCGGCCACAGCTGCACGTGCGGGCCTTCCCCGAGCAGGCCCAAGCCGTCCAGCGGCGCGAACAACGGCCGGGTGTCCAGCGCCGTCACCGGGTGCCGCCGCAGCGCGTCGGCGACCACGCCGACGGTTTCGGCCAGGTGCGGTGAACACGTCGCATACAGCACCACGCCGCCGGGCCGGGTCAGCGCGATCGCCGCGGCCAGCAGTTCGCGCTGCAGTTTCGCCAGCACCGGGACATCGGCGGGCTGGCGGCGCCAGCGCGCTTCGGGGCGCCGCCGCAATGCGCCCAGGCCGGTGCACGGCGCATCGACCAGTACCCGGTCGAAGCCGGGCGGCAACCCCGAATCGCGGCCGTCGGCGGTCAGCACCGCTACATCCAGGCCGCGGGTGTTCTCGGTGACCAGGTCGGCGCGTTGCGGCGACTGTTCCACCGCGGTGACCCTGGCCCCGGTCGCGGCTCCCAGCGCGGCCAGCAGCGCGGTCTTTCCGCCGGGTCCGGCGCACAGGTCCAGCCACCGCCCGGTGTCGTCGCCGGCCACCGGAGCCAATGTCAGCGCCCGGGCCACCAGTTGACTGCCTTCGTCCTGCACCAGGGCCGCACCGGCCTGCACCGGTTCCAGCCGGCCCGGGTCGCCGCCGGGCAGATACACCGCGTACGGCGAATACCGGCCGACGGTGCCCTCGACGGCAGCCGCCAGCTCGGCGGCGGTCAGCATGCCCGGCCGGGCGGCGAGATGCACCTGGGGACGCTCGTCGTCGGCGGCCAGCACGGCGTCGAGTTCACCGGCGTCGGCCCCCAGCGCATCGGCGAAGGCCTGCGCTATCCAGCGCGGGTGCGCCCGCACGAACGCCGCGTGTCCGATCGGGTCGGCGGCCGCGTCCGGCGCCAGCTCCGCGGTCCAGGATTGCTCATCGCGGCCGCTGATGGTTCGCAGTACCCCGTTGACGAAACCTGCACGCGCCGAATCGAATTCAATAGCGGCCTGCTCGACGGTGGTGGACACCGCGGCATGGGCGTCGACTCGGGTGCGCAGCAACTGGTAGCTGCCCAGCCGTAGCAGGTCCAGCAGCACCGGGTTGATCGCGTCGGACGAGCGCTGCGCGGCCGCCCCGATGATCGCGTCGAGCAGCCCCAGCGCCCGGCAGGTGCCGTAGGTCAGTTCGGTCGCGAAAGCGGCGTCGCGGCCGGTGATCCCGCGTTCACGCAGCAGCGCGGGCAGCATCAGGTTCGCGTAGGCGTCGCGCTGCGAGACCGCCCGCAATACGTCGAATGCGGCGCGGCGTGCCGGGTCCAGCGGTTTGCGTTCGCGTTTGTGCGGGCCGCGCTGCGGCCGGCGGGACGGGCGGGTCATGACGCCCGCGCTCCGGTGAGCCGGGCACCGCGCGCCCAGTCGGCGGCATCCATGAATTTTTTTCCGGGCGGCTGGATTTGGCCCAGTCTTACCGGCGTCGACCCGGTGCCGACCCAGACGCTTCGCCGGTCGACGTGAATGTCACCGGGCGCCAGCGTCTTCGGCGCTTCATCGGTGATGCTGATCGGTCCGAGCTTGATCCGCAGATCGCCGATCATCGTCCAGGCGCCCGGATTCGGGGTGACGGACCGGATGCGACGGTCGATCGCCGCGGCGGGCAGCTCCCAGCGCACCCGCGCGTCCTCGACGCTGATCTTGGCGGCATAGCTGACCCCGTCGGGTGACTGGGGGACCGGGGTCAGTGCGCCGTCGGCGATGCCGTCGAGCGTGGCCGCCAGTAGTTCGGCGCCCGAGACCGCCAGGCGACCCAACAGCTCACCGGCGGTGTCGCCCGGGCGAATCGTCTCGGTGGCCACACCGTAGACCGGGCCGGAGTCCAGGTCCGGTTCGATCCGGAACGTCGTGGCGCCGGTCACTTCGTCGCCGGCGGCGATAGCCGCCTGCACCGGGCTCGCCCCCCGCCAGGCCGGCAGCAGCGAGAAGTGCAGGTTGACCCAGCCGTGCACCGGTACCGACAGCAACTCCTCGCGCAGCAGCGCCCCGTAGGCGACCACCGGGCAGCACTCGGGTGCCAGATCGGCCAGCTCGGCGACGAACTCCGGCGAGTTCGGCTTGGCCGGCCGCAGCACCGGGATGTCGTGGTCGAGGGCCAGCCGCGCCACCGGCGACGGCTGCGGGCGCCCCCGCCGTCCCGACGCCGCGTCGGGCCGGGTGAGCACCGCCGCCACCTCGTGGCGCGGTGAGTCGATCAGCCGCTGCAACGACGGCAACGCGGTGTCCGGGGTGCCGGCGAAGACGATGCGCACCGGGACAGTTTAGGGAAGCGACGGGTCGCGGCGGCGGCTACCGCGCGGCGCCGTCCCCGTACGGCTGTGCAATGGCGGCCTGCCAGTGCTCGTGGGCCTCTTGCACGCACTCATCGAGCGGCTTGGACGTGTCGACGTGATGCGCGGTGTCCCACTCGAAGTCGTCAGCGCCCAGCGCGCCGGCGATCTGGGGTGTCGCATCGGAGTTGCCCGCCGCCCTGGTCCGGACGCGCTCGGCGGCGACCTCGATCGGCACCACACAGCGGATCTCGCCGAACGCGGCATGCTTGTCGCCGGCCAGCCGGCGCGCCTCGGCGCGGATCTCCGCGTCACGCCAGGTGCCGTCGAGCACGACCGACACGCCGTCGCCCAGATACCGGCCCGCCCGCTGCAGTACCGCGCGATAGACAGCCGCGACATTGGCCGGCGCGTAGAGACCCGCGCCGAGGCTGCCGGCCTCGCCGCTGAGCTGCCCGGAACTGCGCAGTTCCCGGCGCACGTCGTCGGTGGACACCACCACCGCGCCGACGTGGCCGGCGAGTGCGCCGGCCAGGGTCGACTTCCCGGTACCGGGACCGCCGCCGACGAGCACCAACCGCACGGCACCGGCCTCCAGGTGACGCAAGGCGATGTCCAGGTGCTCGGCCGCCACCGCCGCGGCCCCCTGCTTGCCCTGAGTCAGCCGCACACAGTCGACTTTGGCCCGCACCAGCGCGCGGTAGGCGATGTAGAAATCCCGCAGCGAGCGTGCCGCGGTATCGCCCGAACATGCCGCGTAGCGCTCCAGGAAATAGTCACCGAGATCCTTGCGTCCCAGGAACTCCAGGTCCATGGCCAGGAAGGCGGCGTCGTCGATGCGGTCGACGTAGCGCAGTTCGTCACTGAACTCCAGGCAGTCGAGCAGCACCGGCCGGCCATCCACCCAGAAGATGTCGTCGGCGAGCAAATCGGCGTGGCCGTCGACGATGCAGCCCTGCTCGACGCGCCGGGTGAACAGCTTCGCCCGGCCACTCAGGTATTCGGCGCCGAGATGCTGCACCCGCTGCACGGTTTCGGGTGGCACAGCGGTGCCGGCGTGCTGGTGCAGCGTGGGAAAGTTGTCGTCCCAGCGCCGCCGGACCGCCTCGAGGTCCCCCTGCCGGCTGATCGTCGGGCTGCGCTCGGCGCGGTCGTGGAAATCGGCCAGCAGGCCGGCGATGCGGTCCAGCACGTGTTCGACGGGCTCGGCGCGCTTGACCATCGAGGCCAGCCGTTCTTCGTCGTGATAGCGCCGCATCACAATGACCGGTTCGGCCGGCGCGCCGGCGGGTCCCTGAAAGTGGGCCACCCCGAGATAGCTATCGGGGGCAAGGCGGCTGTTGAGCTCGACTTCTCGCCTACACGCCTGCTCGCGCTGCGCCACGGTGCGGAAATCGAGGAAGTCGGTCTGCAGCGGCTTTTTGGCCTTGTAAGCCCGGTCACCCACCAGCACCACCACGCCGGAGTGCGTTTCGTGTGCCTGAACGTAGGGCGCCGCCTGCTCTATCTCAGACGCCATGGCTTCCAGTGTTGACGATCGATGCGGCCAAGGTCATTTCGCGCCGGGCCGGGGGCGGACCACGATCACCGGAATCCCCGCCGCCTGGGCGACCGCGGAACTGACCGAACCCAACAGCTGACTCGCGAATCCGCCACGGCCGCGACTGCCGACCACCACCAGTTGGGCCTGCTCGGCCGCGTGGATCAACCAGCGTGCGGGCTGGTCACTGACCACCTTGCGGTGCACGGTCACATCGGGATACTGCTCTTGGTAGCCGGCAAGCCGTTCCGCGAGAATCTCGTGTGCCTGCTCTTCGTAGCCGCTGCGGTCGATGTTCAGCAGCGGCATGACCCCGACGTCGCTCCAGGCGTGCAACGCCACCAGTGGCACTCCCCGGTGGGACGCCTCGTCGAACGCCAGCGCCGCCGCGGTCTCCGAGGCCGGCGATCCGTCGATCCCCACCACCACCGGTGCGTCGTCGGCGACGGCGCGATCCGTCCGGATGACCGCCACCGGGCCGTGGCCGTGATGGATCAGGCTGGTGCTCACCGAGCCCAGCAGCAAGCGGCCGATCGCGCCCAGGCCCGTGCTCCCGACGACGGTCATCCAACTGCCCTTGCTGGCACCGATCAACGTGGCGACGACCTGGGAGTAGGCAATCTCGGTGTGCACCGCGGGTACCGCGTGCCCGCGGGATTCGACAACTCCGCGGGCCCGTTCGAGGACCCCTCGCGCCGCGTCGGCCTGCCAGCTGGGCATGCCGTCAGACCGCGGGTCCGGCGGCCATCCGGTCTCCAGCGGGGTCACCACATGCAACAGGCTGAGCGGCAGGTTGCGCATCGCCGCCTCGTCCGTCGCCCAGGCGACCGCCGCATCGGATTCGGCCGATCCGTCGACACCCACCACTATCCCGCGGGTGTTCTCCGCTTGTGACATCGTGCGGCCCTCCAGCCATCGTCGCCCGCCCCGACCTCGAAGCTACGGCAGGCCGGGCCGGTTCGCAGGAGTCGTTGGTCCTGACCCCGGGGGCCGTTGGCCTGCTATGCAGGTAGGACGACGACCCGCAGAGTGCCAACGGCCCTTTCGCCGGCGCTCGGTTCACGGGATCATGGGTGATAGGTGGAGATCGGAGGACTGAGGTGTCTGCCGCGTTGGTCGCGACCGAAACGATCCGGGATGCGGTGCAGACCGCATGCCGGGCCCCGTCGCAGCACAACATCCAGCCGTGGCGCTGGGTGCTCGACGGCGACGAGCTCCGGTTGTTCGTCGACCCCGGCCGGGTACTTCCGTCGGATCGATCCGGGCGCCAGGCGGTCATCGGGTGCGGTGCGGCGCTGGATCATCTTCGGGCCGCCGTGGCCGCGGTCGGCCTACGCACCGAGGTGCAGCGGTTTCCCAATCCCAACGACCCCGATCATCTCGCGTCGATCCGCTTCGCCCGGATGGGCTTTGTCACCGCCGGACACCATCGCCGCGTAGAGGCGATCCGGGTGCGGCGCAGCGATCGCTTGGCGCTGGCGGCGCCGTCGAACTGGGAGTTGTTCGAACCTGTGCTGCGCAACCACATCGGCCACATTCGGGTGCATCTGGATGTGCTGCCCGAGGACGCCCGCCCTCGGCTTGCGCAGGCGTCGCAGTTGGCGGAATCGTTGCGGCTCTACGACTCCAACTACCATGCCGAACTGAGTCGCTGGACGGTGCCGTTCGAGGAGTCCGCGGGAATCCCCTACCGCTCGTTGGCGTCGCTCGCCGAAGCTGACCGGGTGGGCATCGGGCGCACCTTTCCGGTCGGCCACCGGCAGGAACGGCGGGTTCACCTCAGCGAGGACCAGGCCACGGTCGTGGTGCTGTCGACCGACAGCGATAGCCGCGCCGACGCCCTGGCGACCGGCGAAGCGCTCTCGGCCGTCCTGCTGGAGTGCACGATCGCCGGACTGGCCACCTGCCCGCTGACACACCTGATCGAGGTACAGGCGTCCCGGGAGATCGTCGAGACACTGGTGGGCGGTGATGCCCTCCCGCAGGTGCTGATCCGGATCGGGCACGCGCCCGCCAGCGAAGAATCACCGCGCACCGGCCGGCGCCCGCTGGACGAGGTCCTGACAGTCCAAGGGAGATAGGGGCGGTCACCGCGCGGGAAGGCCGGGCGATCTGGCCTCGCCATCGGCGGGTCAGCCGATGTGCAGCGGGTCGATCTGCACCCGCGCCGGGCGGTGTGACCCGCGGGCGCTGAGCACACCGATGCTGTCACGCAGCGCCGCGGCCAGCGCAAGGCCGTGATCGCGGCCCACCCGGACCAGCATCCGGATCACGGCCGACTCGTCGTCGATACCGGCCGGGCGCCGCACCCCGGGCGGCAGCGGTACCGGGCCCAGCGGTTCGGCGCCGTCGGGTAACCGCGCCTGCTCCAGCAGCGCCGTCACCGACTCCACGTCACCGTCGACGGTGGCGATATGCACCGCCGGCGGCAGTCCGACCTCGGCACGGGCGCCCAGTTCGGCATCGGCATGGCCGACCGGGTCCCACCGGATGAGCGCCTGCACAGTCGGGATCGACGACTCGGCCACCACCGTCACCACCCCGCCGGCAGCACGGTCGCGCACCAGCGCCGCCGCGGCCATCCAGCGGCGCAGCGTGTCTTCGGCGGCGCGCAGGTCCTGGCGGCCCAGCAGCGCCCAGCTGTCCAGCAGCAGTCCCGCCCCGTAGCCGTTCGGGGTTCGCGGTTCGGCACCGGGGGTGGCGATCACCAACGCGGGCCCGTCATCGGTGCGCTCAACGATGGTGTCCCCGGCGGAGGTGATGACCGGGGTGCCCGGGAAGGCGCGGCCGAGTTCTTCGGCAGTACGCCGCGCGCCGATCACCACCGCGCGTACCGAATCCGAGCCGCAGCGCCCACACCGCAGCGCCGGATCGACCCGGCCGCACCACCGGCACAGTGCCGCACCGCCGCGCTGCGGCAGCGACAACGGCCCGGTGCAGTGCCGGCACCGCGCGATGGTTCGACAGCGTCCGCACGCCAGCGACGGCACATACCCGCGCCGGGGCACCTGCACCAGCACCGGTGTGCCCGCGGCCAGTGCGGTGCGCGCGCTTTGCAGGGCGACCGCGGGCAGTCGGGCGGTGCGCGCCGCGGCGTCACGCTCGTCCGCATACCCGCTGTCGTCGAGGGCCACCACTCGCGGTGCCGCAGCCCGCACCACCGCCCGCGACGCCACCACATCGTGCGCCCATCCGGCAGTCACCAGGGCGTGCGCCTCGGCGGTGCGCGCATAGCCGCCGATCAGTGCGGCACAGCCCGACAGATGCGCCCGCAGCATCGCCACCTCACGGGCGTGCGGGTAAGGCGCCCGTGGCTCGGCCAGGTTGTCATCGCCGTCGTCCCAGACCATGACCAGCCCCAGCTCGGTGAGCGGGGCGAAGACCGCACTGCGGGTGCCGATCACCAGCCGGGCGCCGCCGCGCAGCACCGACAACCAGCGCCGGTACCGGGTGGCCGGCCCCAGCCCCGCCGACAGGGCGGCGACCGCCGACGCACCGATCCGGGCGGTCGCGGCGTTCGACAGTGCGTCGATGTCACGCTGATCGGGCACGATGGCCACGGCCGTGCGCCCGGCACGGATGGCGGCGACGGCAGCCTCGGCGTACCGATCGGCCCATGAGTCGCCCGGCAGCACCTGCCAGACCGCACGTGCGGCCCGCCCCTCCTCCAGCGCAGCCAGATACGCGCCACCGGCTGAATAGCGCTGCCAGCCAGCGGGATTCACCGGTTCGAGCACCGGAGCCTCCGGTAGCTCCACCGCTTCGCGTTCCACCCGGGCGTGACGCGGCGGTATCGCCAGGCGCAGCACGTCGGCCCGGCTGCCGGCGTAGCGGGCGGCCACCGCTTCCACCAGCCGGCGAACCTCCGCGGTGAGCACCGGTTCAGCCGAGATCACCCGCTCCAGCCGGCCCAGTCTGCCGGTGTGGTCGGTATCGGCGCGGCGTTCCCAGACGAAGGCATCGACCAACCGACCGTGGAAGCGCACCCGCACGCGGGTGCCGGGCAACGCGTGTTCGGCCTGCTCCGGTGTGACGAGATAGTCGAACTCGCGGTCCAGATGCGGCACCGTCAGCATCGGCAGCACCCGGGCGATGGGGTCGCCGGGATCGCCGGGTTCGCTCTCGAGGCGCTCGACGCTCACCACGCAGGTCTAGCAGACGCCGCCGACCCCGGCATCCGCCGGCTCACAGCGCCGCCCGGCCTGTGGATCGGCGGGGGCGGCGTTGCTCGCGCCGAATTACCTTGCTGCGGTATGGCCGAACAGCGCGGCGCCCACGCGGAGACGGCGCAGGCCCGCGAGGGCTCACTCGTCATCCGGCAGCAGACCGCAGCCCGCACCGACGCCGTGCTGTCCACCGCGCTGCGCGGCGCGGTCGATCACGCCCGGGAGGGTCGTCGGCGTCTGGATACCATCGGCGCCGAGATCCGCGATGCGCTGGGCGATCAGCGGGCGCCGGCCTGGGACACCCCGGCCGGTGTCCGCCAGTTCCAGCTCTTCTTGGCCGCCAAGGCCCGAGATATCGGCCGGGTGGTCGCCGACGTCGCCGCCGACAACCGGGCGGGTGCGGCGCTGCTGCGATCGCTGGGGTCGGACTATGGGATCCCGGCCCGAGTGCGCGACCGGTTGAACCGGCAGGCCCTCGCCGATGACATCAGCCGGGTGGAGCACGCCACCGAGGCGATCAGCGCCGCGGACATGATCCGCTACGACAATGCGCTGCGGGTCCGTGACGGGCTGCGGTTCAATGCCGACGCGGGCACCGGGGCGGTGCTGTTGCTCAGTTATGACCCGGCGGCGTTCGCCGGCCGGGGCCGGGCCGCCATCGCCATCGGCAATCCCGACACCGCCGACAACACCACCGTGCTGGTGCCCGGGGCGCACAGCAGCGTCCGTGATGGCTACCTGTCGAATCCCGACGGCGTGAACGTCTACCGCGAGGCCGCCCGCGCCGATCCGGCCCGATCGAATTCGGTCATTCTGTGGATGGGGTATCGCGCCCCGGACAGCCTCTTGGATCCACGAGTGGCGCAACCGGATTCGGCGCGGTCCGGCGGCAGCATGCTGGCCGCCGATGTCAACGCCCTGCGGGCGACGCACCGCGGCACCGGCCATATCACCGTGGTCGGGCATTCGTACGGCTCGACCGCGGTGGCCGACGCCGCGGCCGGCTTCGGGATGCGGGCCGATGATGTGGTGCTCGTCGGCTCCCCGGGGACCGACCTGGCGCGCAGCGCCAAGGACTTTCATCTGCCGCGGGACGGACACGTGTATGTGGGCGCGGCATCGTCGGATCCGATCACCGGATTCGCCGGCGAACCACAACTGCCGGTGCCCGCGACCACGGCAACGGTCGGGCTGGGCCCCGACCCGGCCGACGACGGCTACGGCTCGACCCGGTTCAAAGCCGAGCCCCCGTGGCCGTCCGCACCGATGGCCGGTCACAGCTCCTATTTCAGACCGGGCAGCGAGTCGCTGTTCAGCATCGGCGACATCGCGTCCGGCCACGGCGACGCGCTGGCGCATGACCACATGACCGCCCCGCACCGCCACCGGCTTCCCACTTT
The DNA here is from genome assembly GCF_041287085.1 of Mycobacterium sp. pW045. Lineage (NCBI taxonomy): Bacteria > Bacillati > Actinomycetota > Actinomycetes > Mycobacteriales > Mycobacteriaceae > Mycobacterium > Mycobacterium sp. pW045. Next base: position 456,370 of record NZ_JBGGKU010000002.1, read on the forward strand.
CGACCCGGAACTGCTGCGTCCCGGCACCGGTGGCCACCGGCATTGACCGCCGGCGGGCCTCAGTCCGTGACCTGCCGCCCGCCACCGGAGCGGCCGAAGAAGAAGCCGGCCGTGATGAGCAGCTGCGCCGCCGCATAGGCCCACCAGATCGGCACCGCCAGCATCTCGTTGCCCAGCACGAACTTGCCGGCCCCGATCATGGCGTCCGACACCGCGAAGAACACCGCACCCACTGCCGTCCAACGGGTGGGCAGCTTCGCCAGCAGGGCCGCGCACACCATGGCGCCGAGCACCAGCACGTAGACCGTCACCGGGACGGTCATCCCCTCGCGAGACAGGCCGGGCCAGAACCACACCAGCAGGGCCAGGCAACTGACGCCGACCAGACCCGCGCCGATCAGCCCGCCGCGAGAGACCACCGCCAGCTGAAGCAGTGCCCCCAGAAAACACAAGTGCGCCAACAGGAACGCAGTCAGGCCGGCAACGAATGACGGCTCCCACCACGGGATCGCCAGCAGCCAGTCACCGGCGGCCGACAGGATCAGCGCAGGGATCAGCCAGCGCGCCTCGCGCAGGATCGGGTGCGCCGCCGCGGCCACCGCCAGCAAGACCGCCATGGCCGACTTGAACGCCGGCTGGCCGACCCAGTGCCCGGTCAGCGCATCGCCCGGCGGCGATCGCAGCGCCAGCACGGTCAGAAAGATCCCGTACCCGACAGCGACCCAACCGGCCGCGGCCCAAGCGGTGGGGACCAGTCGTGTTGCGTACGGTGTTCCCATGCCGCTCGTCGACGATGACTCCGCTATCGACCCCATAGTGCTGAAGGTACTGGACGCCGTCCCCTACCGGCTGACTCTGGCCGACGGCGTCGAAGCGGCGCGCCGCAGGATGCGCGACCTGCCGCGCCGGCCGGTGTACCCCGAGTTGCCCGCGGAGGACCGGGTCATCGAGGGCCCGGGCGGTGACCTGCCGGTGCGGATTTATCGCCCGCCGAGCGCCGGCCCCGCTCCGGTGGTGGTGTTCTTCCACGGCGGCGGGTTCGTCGCCGGCGACCTCGACACCCACGACGGCACCGCCCGCCAGCATGCGGTCCACGCCGACGCGGTGGTGGTGTCAGTCGATTACCGGTTGGCTCCCGAGCACCCGTTCCCGGCCGCCGTGGAGGATGCGATGGCGGCCACCGAATGGGTGGCGGCACATGCCGAGGAGCTGGGCGCAGATCCGGCCCGGCTGGCGGTGGCCGGCGATTCGGCCGGCGGAAACCTGGCGGCGGTGGTGTCGCAGCTGGCCCGCGACGCCGGCGGGCCCGAGATCGCCTTTCAGCTGCTGTGGTATCCGGCGACCACCTATGACACCACGCTGCCATCGTTCACCGAGAACGCCTCGGCGCCGATCATCGACCGCGAGGCGCTGGCGGAGGTCACCTTCGCCTACGCGGCCGGCGTCGACCTGAGTGACCCGCCGCCGATGCTGGCGCCGGCGCGGGCCCCGGATCTGGCGGGTCTGCCGCCCGCCTATATCGCAGTCGCCGGCCACGATCCGCTGCGCGACGACGGCATCCGCTACGGCGAACTGCTGTCGGCCGCCGGGGTCCCGGTGCAGGTGCACAACGCGACGACCCAGATTCACGGCTACCTGGGCTACGCCGGGATCATCCCGTCGGCCACCGAGGCCACCGACCTGGGGCTGGCGGCCCTGAAAGCGGCCCTGCACACCACGCGTTCTTGATCCGATGCGGCTGAACCAGATCACCCTCGGCTCCACCGATCTGGACCGCTCCGAGCGGTTCTACCGGCTCCTTGGCCTGCGGCTGATCGTCAAGACGGACGACTACCTGCGCTTCGAATGCCCGACCGGGGACAGCACCGTTTCAGTGGAACGCTCCGGGGTGGCCCCGATCCGCGAGCAGGTGACGACCTACTTCGAAACCGACGACCTCGACGGCGAGTACCAGCGCCTGCGCGAGCTGGTGGAGTTCAGCCAGCCGCCGACTGATATGCCCTGGCTATGGCGCGAGGCAAGGCTGCGCGACCCCGATGGCCACCAGCTGTGCCTGTTTCACGCCGGGGAGGCCCGACGGAATCCGCCATGGCGCCTCGAACCGCCGGATGAGCACTGACGGGCGACCGCCCGGCGCGCTACGGTCGAGCAATATCAGCGACGAGGAGCCACCGTGACCGACAAACCCGACCATGAAGTCCTGATCATCGGCGCCGGCTTCTCCGGCATCGGCGCGGCGATCGGTCTCGATCGAGCCGGCGTGCCCGACTATCGGATCATCGAGGCCGGCGACGGGGTCGGCGGCACCTGGCATTGGAGCACCTATCCCGGTATCGCCGTGGATATTCCGTCGTTCTCGTATCAGTTCTCCTTCGAGCAGAGCACCCAGTGGTCGCGTACCTACGCACCCGGCCGGGAGCTGAAGAACTATGCCGAGCACTGCGTCGACAAGTACGGGCTGCGTTCCCGGATCCAGTTCGGGACCAAGGTGGTGTCGGCGGAGTTCGACGAAGAACGCGACGTATGGCGGGTGCAGCTGCAACCGCCGCACGGCCCCGGCGGCCCGGTCACCGCGCGGTTCCTCATCAACGCCAGCGGCGCGCTGACCACACCGAAGCTGCCCGACATCGACGGCGTCGACACGTTCGCCGGGGTGACGATGCACACCGCGCGCTGGGATCACTCGCAGGACCTGACCGGCAAGCGCGTGGCGGTGATCGGCACCGGCGCTTCAGCGGTGCAGGTGATCCCGGAGATCGCGCCGAAAGTCGCCTCGCTCACGGTTTTTCAGCGGACCCCGATCTGGTGCTTCCCGAAGGCGGATCTGCCGCTACCGGCCCCGATCCGCTGGGCGATGCGGGTTCCCGGCGGCATGGCGCTACAGCGGCTGGCCAGCCAGGCCTACGTCGAGGCGACCTTCCCGATCGCAGCGCAGTACTTCACGGTGTTCCCGCTGGCCAAGCAGATGGAGTCCGCCGGGCGGGCGTACCTGCGCCGCCAGGTGCACGATCCGGTGGTGCGTGATCAGCTCACGCCGCGCTACGCCGTCGGCTGCAAGCGGCCCGGTTTCCACAACACCTACCTGTCGACGTTCAACCGTGACAACGTCCGCCTGGTCGTCGACCCGATCGAACGGATCTCCCCCACCGGGGTTGTGACCGCCGACGGGACCTCCCATGAGGTCGACGTGCTGATCCTGGCAACCGGGTTCAAAGTGATGGACAGTGACAGTATCCCGACATTCGCCGTGACCGGGGCCGGCGGCCAGTCGCTGAGCCGGTTCTGGGACGAGTACCGGCTACAGGCCTACGAGGGGGTCAGCATCCCCGGATTCCCCAACCTGTTCAGCGTCTTCGGTCCGTACGGCTACGTCGGGTCATCGTATTTCGCGCTGATCGAGGCGCAGACGCACCACATCGTGCGGTGCCTGACACGCGCCCGGCGGCGCGGCGCCACCCGGGTGGAGATCTCCGAGGCCGCCAACGCCCGCTACTTCGCCGAGATGATGAGCAAACGCCACCGCCAGGTGTTCTGGCAGGACAGCTGCCAACTGGCCAACAGCTACTACTTCGACAAGAACGGCGACGTCCCGCTGCGGCCCACCACCACCGTGGAGGCCTACTGGCGCAGCCGGCGCTTCGACCTCGACGACTACCGGTTCACCGCCTGATTTTTCAGGCGCGACAAGACGCGAAAGCCCCTAAATCCGGCCGGAAATGGGGGCTTTGGCGTCTGCTCGCGCAGCGAGACCGCAATTAAATGGCGCGCTTGAGGTCGTCGACCTTGTCGAGTTGCTCCCACGGCAGTTCGATGTCGGTGCGGCCGAAGTGGCCGTACGCGGCGGTCGGCGCGTAGATCGGGCGCAGCAGGTCCAGGTCGCGCACGATGGCGCCCGGGCGCAGGTCGAAGACCTCGGGCACGATCTTCTCGATCTTGACCGGGTCGACGGTGGCGGTGCCGAAGGTCTCGATGAACAGCCCGACCGGGGCGGCCTTGCCGATGGCGTAGGCCACCTGGACCTCGACGCGCTGCGCCAGGCCGGCGGCGACGATGTTCTTGGCCACCCAGCGCATCGCGTAGGCGGCCGAACGGTCGACCTTGGACGGGTCCTTGCCGGAGAAGGCGCCGCCGCCGTGGCGGGCCCAGCCGCCGTAGGTGTCGACGATGATCTTGCGCCCGGTCAGGCCGGCGTCACCCATCGGCCCGCCGACGACGAACTTGCCGGTCGGGTTGATCAGCACCCGGGTCGACGACGAGTCCAGCGTCTCGTGGGCGAGCTCGGCGAGCACGGTGGTGATCACGTGCTCCCGCAGATCGGGGTCCAGAGTCTTCACCAGGTCGATGCCGTCGGCGTGCTGGGTGGAGATCACCACGGTGTCCAGCCGGGTCGGGACGTCGTCCTCGTATTCGATGGTGACCTGGGTCTTGCCGTCCGGGCGCAGGTAGTCCAGCGTGCCGTTCTTGCGGACCTCGGTCAGCCGCCGCGACAGCCGGTGGGCGAGCGCGATCGGCAGCGGCATCAGCTCGGGGGTGTCGGCGATCGCATAGCCGAACATCAGGCCCTGGTCGCCGGCGCCCTGAGAGTCCAGCGGGTCGGCCGCCCCCTCGACGCGGGCTTCGTGGGCGGTGTCGACACCCTGCGCGATGTCGGGTGACTGCGCGCCGATGCCGATGTTGACCCCGCAGGTCTCCCCGTCGAAGCCCTTGTCCGACGAGTCGTAGCCGATGTCGAGGATCCGCTCGCGCACGGTGTTGGTGATGTTGGCGAACGCCTCCCGGGCGTTGGTCGTGACCTCGCCGACCACGTGCACCTGACCGGTGGTGACCAGGGTCTCCACCGCAACCCGGGAGCGGGGGTCATCGGCGAGCAGTGCGTCGAGCACCGAGTCGCTGATGGCGTCACAGATCTTGTCGGGATGTCCCTCGGTCACCGACTCACTGGTGAACAGCCGACCCTTTTCGCTCACAATGTCACCCTCCGGTATCGATCCAAAAGTTAGCTCGGGCAAATATAGCTATGCGCTCCTGGTGGCGGCCTGACAGTCCGGTGGGGCGCCCCCAGGTCGCGGGCCGGGTAGTGCCTGTGCTCCCCCGCGACCGGGAGATGCTCGACGACACGCCCCACGACGAGGCACTTGTACGACTCGGCCCTGTGGCTGCCTACCTTACCGTCCTGGCGGCGTGCGGCGGCAGGCCGGGTGGCCGCGGTCACGGTGTCGGCGGCGTCGCCGTCTCGAGCCGGACCGCCCAGCCGACCAGCGACCGCAGATAGCGCAGCAGCAACTCATCCGGATACGCGTCGGGGTCGGTGAGGTGCAGCAGCGCCAGTTCCTCCAGTGCGGACAACAGCAGTCGCGCCGTCGCGCCGTCGGCGTCGACCGGGTGGCCGGTGAGCGCGGACAACCTGTCTGCCGCGATACGGCGGGCATAGCGGCGGCCCAGCTCGGTGCGGGCTTGCAGTTGCGGTGGCGCTGCGGCGGGCGGGCTCAAGATGATGCGCCAGCTTGTCGGCGCCGCGTGCAGGTAGGCCAGGATGCCCCGGCCGACCGCGTCCGGGTCGTCGTCGGGCGGGGCGTCCACGCTGCGCATGCCGGCGAAGGCGATCTCCGATTCGCGGTCGAGCAGCGCCGACATCAATCCGGCCAGGTCGCCGAAGTTCTGGTACACCACCGTGCGGGTGACCCCGGCGGCGTGGGCCACCCGTTCGATGGTCACCGCGGCGAAACCCTCGGTGGCGACGATGTCGCGGGCACGGTCGAGCAGCTGGGCCCGGCGGGCCTGTCCCGACATCCGCCGCCGCGGCGACGCCGGTTGCGCGCTCATCTGTGTTCCGGCAATGCGAGCAGCAGCTTGACCGCGCGGGCCGCACTCTGCGCGGCGCTTTCCATCGTCGCCGACCAATCGGTGCGGGTCCAGTCGCCGGCGAGCACCAGGCTCGGCACCGAGGTGCGCTGGTCCGGGCGCAGCCCGTCGGTGCCGACGACCTGCGAGAAGGTCGCCTTCGGCATCTTGACCACCTGGGCGGCCACCACGTTCGCCTCGGCGGCGGCCGGATAGTAGCGGCGCAGCAGCTCCAGCTGCTCGGCCACGATCTGGTCGCTGGACCGGTGGATCTGTTCGTAGGCGCCGCTGGTGGTCAGGCAGTACAGCCATGCGCCGTCCGGGTCGCGGCCCTGCATCCGCTGCCGGTCGAACACCTCGTCGATGATGCCGGTGCCGCCGATCACCGCCTCCATCGCTGCTTCGGTGCCCAGCGGCCGGTCCAGGTAGAGGTTGGTGCTCACGATCGGCGTGTGATGCAACTTGTCTGCCGCGGCGTAGATTTCGGCGTGCTCGGGCAGGTCGTCGAGCAGCCCGCCGATATGGGAGTTGGGCACCGCGCACACCACCGCGTCTGCCGGTAGCTCGGTACCATCGGCCAGTTCCACCGCCCGGACGGCGTTGTCCTGCACCATGATTCGCCTGGCCACCGTGCGATAGCGCACGTCGACGCCGAGTCGGTCGAACAGCGCGAGCGCACCCGTGATGTAGAGCGTGTCGAGGTCGGTGGTCGGGTAGCCGATCGTCACCGCGGTGCGATGCCGCAGGCCCAGCCGGATTCCGGTGGCGAGCACGTCGGCGAAGACCTTGGCCGAGCCACGCTCCACCGGCTCGGCGGCGATACCGAGGGCAAGCCAGTCCCATACCGCCTGGCGCGCCGACGACGGCATGCCCACCCGCCGAAACCACTGGTCGGTGGAGAGATCGCAAAGGTCGGCGGGTTGGCGCAGTGCCTGGTGTGTCAACCGTGCCGTCGCCACGGCCGTGCGCACGCGGTCGAGCAGGCTTGCCTCCGGGTGCACGCCGAACAGCGTCCGCACCGCACCCAGCCCGCGGGTCGCCATGGTGGTCGTGGCGCCTCCCGGCCAGCGCAGCGTGCCGCCGGTCGGGAACTCGACCATCGACCGGGTGCCGACGCTGGTCAGGTAGCGGAACAGGTGTTCATAGCCGCTTGCGATGACGTGCTGGCCGTTATCCGGAAGGTCGGCTATCCCGTCCACTTTCATCGCGTGGGTGCGCCCGCCGAGCCGGCCACGCCGCTCCAGCAGGGTGACCTTCTTGCCCGCCTCGGCCAGCCAGACCGCCGAGGCCAGGCCCGCCAGGCCGCCCCCGATCACCACATACCGCCGGTCGTCCATGTCGGGCCCCTTCCAGTAACTTACTAATCGTAAGTTACTGCGGCGGTGATTGCGCGGCCAACGGCACCCCGGCCGGCGCCGGCGCTAATCGCGGCCGCCCAGGAAGGCCGCCACCGCGTCCACGATCCGGCTGGCCATCAGGGTCTTCGAACCGGGCTCCAGGGCGGACTCGGTTCCGTCGGCGGCCAGCAACCAGCCGTCATTGTGGTCCACCTCGAAGGCCCTGCCTTCCCCGACGGCGTTGACCACCAGCAGGTCGCATCCTTTGCGCTGCAGTTTCGCCCGGGCGTGGAACAGCACGTCGCCGTTCTCATCTCCGGTCTCGGCGGCGAAACCGACGATGGCCCGCATGTTGGGCAACTGTCCGTCGGCGCGTGCCCGAACCGCGCCGGCCAGCACATCGTCGTTGCGGACCAGTTCGATGGTCGGGTCCCCCTGGTTGTCCGGCCCCTTCTTGATCTTCGCCTGCGCCGTCCGGGCGGGGCGGAAGTCGGCCACCGCGGCGGCCATCACCAGAACCTGCGCCTCGGGGGCGTGCTTGGTCACCGCGTCCTGCAGCTGCTGGGCGGAACTGACACGCACCACGTGGACCCCGGCCGGGTCGATCAGCCCGGCGGCGTGCGCCGCGATCAGGGTGACCTCAGCGCCACGCTGGGCGGCCACCCGGGCCACCGCGTAACCCTGCTTGCCCGAACTGCGGTTGCCGATGAACCGCACCGGGTCGATCGGCTCACGGGTACCGCCGGCGGTCACCAGCACTTTGCGCCCCGCCAGGTCGTAGGGCAACGCGTCGGACCGCTCCAGCAGCAGCGAGACGATTGTGTTGATCTCCTCGGCCTCGGGCAGCCGCCCGGGCCCGGTGTCGGCGCCGGTCAGCCGGCCCGACGCGGGTTCGAGAACCACCGCGCCGCGTTCGCGCAGCGTCGCCACATTGGCGACGGTGGCCGGATGCTGCCACATCTCGGTGTGCATCGCCGGGGCGAACAGCACCGGACAGCGGGCGGTGAGCAAGGTGGCGGTCAGCAGGTCGTCGGCGCGGCCGGCGACCGCGCGGGCCAGCAGGTCGGCGGTGGCGGGCGCCACCACCACCAGATCGGCATGTTGGCCGATGGCGACGTGCGGAACCTGTGGGACGTCATCGAAGACGCCGGTGTGCACCGGCAGCCCGGAGAGTGCCTCGAAGGTCGCGGCCCCGACGAACCGCAGCGCGGACTCGGTCGGTACGACCTGGACCGAGTGACCGGCCTCGGTCAGCTGCCGGACCACCGTGCAAGCCTTGTATGCGGCGATCCCACCGGAGACACCGACGACGATCCGCTTGTGCTCCACGGCTACCGACCCGTCCCGTCTCGGCCTCTGTTACTCGCCTTCGGTGTATTCGAGCAGGTCGCCGTGGATCTCGCGCAGCGCGATCGACAGCGGCTTCTCCTGCAGACCGGGCTCGACCAGCGGCCCGACGTACTCGAGGATGCCTTCGCCGAGTTGGTTGTAGTAGTCGTTGATCTGCCGCGCACGTTTGGCCGCGTAGATCACCAGGGCGTACTTGCTCGACGCCCGCTGCAGCAGTTCGTCGATGGGCGGGTTGGTGATGCCCAGCGGCGTGTCGTAGCCACCGATCATCGCCGGGTCGAATTCGGCGTCGGTGGCCGGCGAGATGGTGGCCGCGTCGGCCTGCGAGGTACTCACGTAAGACAATCTCCTGGCGATTTAGGGGCTTGGGGTGAAGCTGTTGGTGCTTCCGGGCCGATCACACCGCGCCCGGTGCGGTATCCACCAGCAAGGATACCAATTCTGAGCAGGCGGTTTCCAATCGAGCGTTGATCACGACCGCGTCGAAGTCGCCTTGTGCGGCCAACTCGGTGCGCGCGGTGGCCAGCCGACGTTCCATGACCTCCGCCGATTCGGTGCCGCGCCCGACCAGTCTGGCCTGCAGCGTGTCCCAATCCGGCGGCGCCAGAAACACCGTCACGGCCTCCGGCAGGGCCTTCTTGATGGCCCGGGCCCCGGCGAGGTCCACTTCGATCAGCACCGGCCGGCCGGCCCGGGTCGCCTCGGCCACCGGGGCCGCCGGGGTTCCGGATCGCTGCAGTCCACCGTGGATGTCGGCCCACTCCAGCAGGGCGTCGGTCTCGATCAGCCGGTCGAATTCCCCCGGCGTCACGAACCGGTAGTCGACGCCGTCGACCTCCCCGGGACGCGGCGCCCGGGTGGTCGCCGACACACTGAAATACAGGTCCGGCACCCGTTCCCGCAGGCACCGGACCAGGCTCGACTTACCGACCGCTGATGGGCCGGACAGCACCACCACGCGTCCCGCGTGTCGGCTGTCCGGCCCTCCACCGGCATTCACCGACAGGTCAGGAGAAGTCGAACTTCTCCAGCAGCGCCTTGCGCTGCCGGTCGCCCAGGCCGCGCAACCGGCGGGTGGGGGCGATCTCCAGCTCGGTCATGATCTCCTGCGCCTTGACCTTGCCGACCTTCGGCAACGCCTCCAGCAGCGCGGAAACCTTCATCTTGCCCAGGACCTCGTCGGTCTCGGCGTCCTTGAGCACCTGCTTGAGGTTGGTGCCGCCACGCTTGAGCCGGTCCTTGAGCTCCGCTCGGGCCCGACGTGCGGCCGCCGCCTTCTCCAACGCGGCGGCGCGCTGCTCGTCGGTCAACTGGGGAAGGGCCACGATTCCTCCGTCTCGTCATCATCGACAACGTCGATGTTTTCCATGTCCCGGCCGGGTACTCCCGCCAGAGACGACGACCGTACCCACGCCGTCTGACGAAATCTAACCCCACCCCCGGTTTCCGGCCACAAATGCCCAGCGTGTGGCGGCTGCGCACGGCCCACCGCCCGAACCGGAACGACGCCCTCCGGGCCGGCCACCGGGGGCCGCCATTGGTATCAGCCGGCCTCGAAAAACAGCTTCTAGCAGGACTTTCCTCGGTTTCGTCGGCCGATTGGACCATCCGGGCCGCTCCCCGCCGGGCAGCTGAGGGACGGGCCGAATCTTGCAGCGCATTGAATTCGCACCTCGCGGCGTGTCGGGCGTGTCGAGACCTCCGTCGACCGGTGAAAACTCAGCGACGCGCCGGCAGGCCTGCCGTTGGGCGCCGCCGGACGAACGGTGCTGGGATGGGGACCGAAGCTGGCCGGCGCCGACGCGGACCTGATCGCCGAGCAGTGGTCGACGCGCAGGGCGAGCAGGTTTTCGCGGTGCTCGGTGACCTCAAGGGCGACGGGATTAACGGACGCGTATTTGCGCCTACCGGCCGCAGCCACCACAGCTCGGCTGCCGGAGTTTCTGTCGGGAATTGACAGCGCCGTCAGTAATTGATCGACCATAATGCCAGTTCAGCTCGGTAGAAAGGCGAATGGTTGCCAACCAATGTATTGACGGTGTGAATGGCAGCAGAATGGATGATTGCCGCTCCGGCTCGGTCCGGATACAGTTTTTCTTCCGGGTGGCCGATTGCGCCCGTTCGATGGCTAAAAGGGGGGCCGGCATGAAGACACAGCGCTTTGGCGGCTGGGTACTGACCGGGGTGGTGGTGCTGGCGGTCGGCACGATCGGTGCCGGTATGGCCGCCGCCGATCCAGGCGACGGGGTGACCGCCGGCAACGGCGGTGGCGCCGAAACCACTGCCGGTCCGTTCGGCGGCAACCCCAACGACGGCAGCTTCAACCTGTGGCCCAGTGATCATGCCGCCGACAACGTGAACCTCGGCCCGTTCAGCGGCGGTTTCGACGCCGGCACCGCCGGCGACCTCGACCTGGGAGCCGCCGGGGGCGAGGGCCCTGCCGGCGATGGCCGCAGCGGCGACAACGCCGGCAGCATGCCTTTCCTCTGGTAGCCGCCGCAATCCCCGGCGCGCGGGTCGTTACCCGGCGCCCAGGTAACCGACGGCGTCGCGCATCCGCTCCGCTGCGGCCCGCAGCGCCGCGACGTCGGGGCCGGCGCGCAGCACCTCACGGGAGACCGCCGGCAGCAGCGTTCCCGGGGCCGCCCCGCCCAGGCCGGCCAGTTCCTCGGGGCGCCCACCCTGTGCCCCGATACCCGGTAGCAGAACCGGGCCGCCGAGGGCACTCAGGTCGGGCACCTCGCGCAGCGTGGCGCCGACGACCACCCCGATCGCGCCGGGCTGCGGGCCCGCGCGGTTGGCTTCGGCCGCGGCATCGACGATCGACTGCGCCACCGTGCGATCGCCGGCCCGGGCGCGCTGTACCGCGGCCCCCTCCGGATTGGAGGTGGCGGCCAGCACGAACACCCCGCGCCGGTGCGCGGCGGCGGTGTCCAGCAGCGGCCGCAGCGATCCGAAACCCAGGTACGGCGACGCCGTGACCGCGTCGGCGGCCAAGGGTGACTCACCGGCCCAGGCCGCGGCGTAGGCGGCCATCGTCGAGCCGATGTCGCCGCGCTTGGCGTCGGCCAGCACCAGCACGCCGGCCTCGCGCAGCGCCGCGATGGTGCGCTCCAGGACGGCATAGCCGGCCGATCCGTAGGCCTCGAAGAACGCCACCTGCGGCTTGACCACGGCGAACCCGGCGAACGCCGCGACACACGTCTCGCTGAAGGCCGCCAGGCCTTCCGGTGTCGACGGCAGTCCCCAGGCGGTCAGCAGTTCCGGGTGCGGGTCGATGCCCAGGCACAGCGGCCCGCGGGCCGCCGTGGCCCGGGCCAGCCGAGTCCCGAACGCCTCGGATCCCGGAGCCACTAGTGCCCGCCGAGCGTGCTGTGCAGCTCCTGCAGCGAGCGCACCCCGATATCGCCCCGGATCCCCGCCTCGATGCCCTGCACCGCCGCGGCGGCGCCCTGCACGGTGGTGACACAGGGGATGTTCATACTCACCGCGGCCGAGCGGATCTCGTAGCCGTCCACACGCGGACCGGAGTTGCCGTAGGGGGTATTGATCACCAGATCGACCTCGCCGGCCCGGATCGCGTCCACCGCGGTCAGCTCCGGACGCTGCGGGCTGGGCTCCTCGAAATTCTTGCGCACCACATCGCACGGAATACCGTTGCGGCGCAGCATCTCCGCGGTTCCCTCGGTGGCCAGCACCCGGAAACCCAAGTCGGCCAGCCGTTTGACCGGAAAGACCAGCGACCGTTTGTCGTGGTTGGCCACCGAGACGAATACCGTGCCGTCGGCGGGCAGCGACCCGTAGGCGGCGGTCTGGCTCTTGGCGAACGCGGTGCCGAAGTCACGGTCGATCCCCATCACCTCACCGGTGGACTTCATCTCAGGGCCCAGCAGTGAGTCGACGCCCGAGCCGTCGGCGCGGCGGAAGCGATGGAAGGGCAGCACCGCCTCCTTCACCGCGATCGGGGCGTGCGGACCGACGCTGGCACCGTCACCGGAGGCCGCCAGCAGCCCCTCGGTCCGCAGTCCGGCGATGGTGGCGCCCAGCATGACCCGCGCGCAGGCCTTGGCCAGCGGCACCGCGGTGGCCTTCGACACGAACGGCACCGTCCGACTGGCCCGCGGGTTGGCCTCCAGCACATAGAGCACGTCGTCCTTGAGGGCGAACTGCACGTTGAGCAGCCCCACCACGCCGACGCCGTGAGCGATCGCCTCGGTGGCGCGGCGGACCTTCTCGATGTCGCTGCGGCCCAGCGTCACCGGCGGCAGCGCGCAGGCCGAGTCCCCGGAGTGGATGCCCGCTTCCTCGATGTGCTCCATGATCCCGCCGATGTAGACCTCGGTGCCGTCGCACAGCGCGTCGACGTCGATCTCGATGGCGTCCTCCAGGAAGCGGTCGACCAGCACCGGATGCTCCGGCGTCAGCAGCGCCGCCCGGGTGATGTAGCCGCGCAACGTCTCCTCGTCGTAGACGATCTCCATGCCGCGGCCGCCCAGCACGTACGACGGCCGCACCAGCACCGGGTAGCCGATGTCGGCGGCGATCCGTTTGGCCTGCTCGAAGGTGGTCGCGGTGCCGTAGCGCGGGGCGGGCAGTCCGGCCGCTGTCAGCACGTCCCCGAACGCGCCGCGGTCCTCGGCCAGATCGATGGCCTCCGGGGTGGTTCCGACGATGGGGACGCCGGCGTCGGCCAGCCGCTGGGCCAGCCGCAGCGGCGTCTGGCCGCCCAGCTGAACGATGACACCCACCACACCGGGACCGCCCGAACCGGACTGCTGCTCGGCGTAGTACACCTCGAGCACGTCCTCGAAAGTGAGCGGTTCGAAGTAGAGCCGGTCGGCGGTGTCGTAGTCGGTGGAGACGGTCTCGGGGTTGCAGTTGACCATCACGGTCTCGAAACCGGCCTGGCTCAGCGTGATCGCGGCGTGCACGCAGCTGTAGTCGAACTCGATGCCCTGACCGATCCGGTTCGGCCCGGAGCCCAGGATGAGCACCTTGGGTTTGACGTCCTGGGGGGCCACCTCCGTCTCGGCGGCCGGATCGAGCTCGAAAGTGCTGTAGTGGTACGGCGTTTTGGATTCGAACTCCGCCGCGCAGGTGTCCACGGTCTTGAATACCGGGTGGATGCCCAACCGTGACCGCAGCAACCGCACCCCGTCCTCGCCGGCCAGCTCCGGGCGCAGCGCGGCGATCTGATGGTCCGACAGGCCGTTGTACTTGCAGCGGCGCAGCAGGTCGGCGTCGAGCACCGGGGTGTCGACCACCTGCGCGCGCAGCGCCACCAGGCCGTTGATCTGGTCGACGAACCAGGGATCCACCCCCGACGCCGCGGCGACCTGCTCCACGGTGGCGCCCAGCCGCAGCGCAAGTTCGATGTCGTAGAGCCGGCCCTCGGTGGGAGTCCGCAGCCGGTCGAGGGCGGCGTCGGCGGAGTCTTCGTCGGGGTCGGGCTGGGTCCAGAACCCGGCACGGTCGCTCTCCAGCGAGCGCATCACCTTGCCGAGTGATTCGATGAAGTTGCGGCCCAATGACATCGCCTCGCCCACCGACTTCATCGTGGTGGTCAGCCGCGGATCGGCGCCGGGAAACTTCTCGAACGCGAACCGCGGCGCCTTGACCACGACGTAGTCCAGCGCCGGCTCGAAACAGGCCGGGGTCTCTCCGGTGATGTCGTTGACGATCTCGTCGAGGGTGTAGCCGATGGCCAGTTTGGCGGCGATCTTGGCGATCGGGAAGCCGGTGGCCTTCGAGGCCAGCGCACTCGACCGTGACACCCGCGGGTTCATCTCGATCACGATCAGCCGGCCGTCTTCCGGGTTGACCGCGAACTGGATGTTGCAGCCACCGGTGTCCACCCCGACCTCACGCAGGATCGCGATGCCCAGGTCACGCATCCGCTGATACTCCCGGTCGGTCAGCGTCATCGCCGGGGCGACGGTCACCGAGTCGCCGGTGTGCACACCCATCGGATCGACGTTCTCGATCGAGCAGACCACGACGACGTTGTCGTTGGCGTCGCGCATCAGCTCGAGCTCGAATTCCTTCCAGCCGTAGATGGATTCCTCGATCAGCACGTTGGCCGTCGGGGAGGCGGCCAGGCCGTCACCGGCCATCCGGGCCACCTCGTCGAGGCTGGCAGCCAGCCCCGAACCCAGGCCGCCCATGGTGAAGGAGGGCCGGACTACGACCGGCAGGCCGAGCTCGGCGACGGTTTCCTCGACCTCGGCCATGGTGTAGCAGACCCGGGAGCGGGCCGACTCGCCGTTGACCCGGGCGACGATGTCCTTGAACTGCTGACGGTCCTCGCCGCGCTGGATGGCCTCGAAGTCGGCGCCGATCAGCTCGACACCGTAGCGTTCCAGCACGCCGTGCTCGTGCAGCGCCACGGCGGTGTTCAGCGCGGTCTGTCCGCCCAGCGTGGCCAGCAGCGCGTCGATCTTGTTGCCGCGCTCGGCCTGCTGGGCGATCACCTTCTCGACGAACTCCCAGGTGATGGGCTCGACATAGGTGTGGTCGGCGTATTCGGGGTCGGTCATGATCGTGGCCGGGTTGGAGTTGACCAGGCTCACCTGCAGGCCCTCGGCCTTGAGCACCCGGCACGCCTGGGTGCCGGAGTAGTCGAACTCGCAGGCCTGGCCGATCACGATCGGCCCGGATCCGATCACCAGCACGTGGCGCAGGTCGGTACGGCGCGGCACTAGCTCTCTCCTCTTCTTGCGCGAGGGTGCGCAGATGTACGCTCGCCCGCGGCGTGTCGTGTGCAAACACGCACGCTCGCGCGGGTGGGGGCCGGGGCTCTCACTGCTTCTCCCCTGCCATCAGGTCGACGAACTGGTCGAAAAGGTGTCCCGCGTCGTGCGGTCCGGCCGCGGCCTCGGGGTGGTATTGCACCGAGAAGGCTCGGCCGTCGGCGAGTTTCACGCCCTCGACGACCCCGTCGTTGGCGCAGGTGTGGCTGACCACCGCCGGGCCGAAGTCGGTGTTGAAGACCTCCCCCGCTTCTCCTTCGAGGGCGAATCCGTGGTTCTGCGCGGTCACCGCGACCCGTCCGGTGGCGTGGTCGATCACCGGGATGTTGATGCCGCGGTGCCCGAACTTCATCTTGTAGGTCTTCAGCCCCAAGGCTCGGCCCAGGATCTGGTTACCGAAACAGATGCCGAACAACGGGATTCCGGCGCCGATCACCTCGCGTGTCAGCGCCACCAACCGGTCTGCGGTGGCCGGGTCCCCGGGCCCGTTGGACAAAAACACCCCGTCGGGCTTGAGGTCGCCGAGCGCGGCGAAGTCCAC
The DNA here is from genome assembly GCF_041287085.1 of Mycobacterium sp. pW045. NCBI lineage: Bacteria > Bacillati > Actinomycetota > Actinomycetes > Mycobacteriales > Mycobacteriaceae > Mycobacterium > Mycobacterium sp. pW045. The sequence continues at coordinate 472,188 of NZ_JBGGKU010000002.1, forward strand.
CGATGAGGGCAGCACGTGGCAGCGGATGCCGCGCCGGGTGAAGTTGCGCGGCGTATTGATCTTGATGCCGAGATCCAGCGCGGCCACCGTGAACCGGTGCGCCCCGTCGGGCTCGACGACATACGCGGTGTCGGTGCTGACCTGCCCGGCGAGGTCGGCGCCGAGCATCGAGGGCTGCTCACGCACCCGGCTCACCAACTCCTCGGGCGCGGCCAGCGCATCGCCGGAGAACACCCCGGCCTTCATCGCGCCGTGGTTGCGCAGATGCCGCACCACGGTGCGGGTGTCGACGCCGGCCACCCCGACGATGCCCTGGCTCACCAGTTCCTCGTCGAGGGTTCCGGTGGCCCGCCAGTTCGAGGCGCGTGGCGACGGGTCGCGGACCACGTAGCCGGCCACCCAGATCTTCTCGTCGCGGCTCTCACTGTCCTCGCGATTCCAGCCGGTGTTGCCGATCTGCGGTGCGGTGGCCACCAGGATCTGCCGGTGGTAGCTGGGGTCGGTCAAGGTCTCCTGGTAGCCCGACATCGCGGTGGAGAACACCGCCTCGCCCAGGCTCTGCCCCACGGCCCCGAACGGCCGTCCGGTGAAGATCCGGCCATCTTCTAAAACCAGCACCGCGCGCGGGTTCATGTGTTGTCGCCTTCCAGCCAGCGGGTGTGTTCGGAACGGTCGTCGGCGCGGAAGCCGGTGTCGATCTCGGTGCCCGACGGCAGTCGCCAGCGAATCACCAGCACCCCGTCGTGGGCTCGGGTCGGGATGGCCCGGCCGGCGATACCGCGTTCGGTGCGGACCGCCAGGATCGCATCCTGCGGAATCCAGATCGGGCGGGCGCCGCTGCGCTGCACCATGATTCCCTCCGGGTAGCGGGTCAGCACCGCCTTGGTGCGGTAACCCAGGTCGCCGACGACCACCCGGTCGTTCCACTTCGGCGCGAGCGTGCAGCCCAGGTACTGGCCGCGGGTGGCCGCCACGATGGGCGGGCCCACCATGTCGGGCACCGCGGGCAGCGTGCCGATCAGGGTCTCCTGCAGCTGCCCCCGCCGGCGCCAGCCGCGCATCATCAACCGGATCAACCACCCGATCACCAGCACCAGCACGACCGCGAAGATCAGCGACGCGACCATCGTGGGCGTGTTCATGCCGGGATCTTCCCGTCCCGCGCGGTCACCCGGCCGCGGAGCAGGGTCGCGGTGACCGCGGCCGGCAGCGTCATCGCCTCATACGGGGTGTTGGTCGACCGGCTGGCCAGCCGGTCGCCGGCCACCACCCAGCTCGCCTCGGGGTCCACCACAGTCAGATTGGCCGGTTCACCGACCTCCAGCGGACGGCCCTGATCGGGCAGGCCGACGATCTGCGCGGGCCGTTCGCTCATCACCCGGGCCACGTCACGCCAGCTGAGCAGCCCGGGCGCCACCATGGTCGCCACCACCACCGACAGCGCGGTCTCCAGCCCGAGCATGCCGGGCCGGGCGACGGCGAACTCGCAGGCCTTCTCGTGTTCGGCGTGCGGCGCATGATCGGTGGCCACACAGTCGATGACGCCGTCGGCCAGTGCCTGGCGCAGCGCGGCCGCATCGGCGGCCTCCCGCAGCGGCGGGTTGACCCGGTTCCTGCCGTCATAGTCGGCCAGCCGGCTGTCATCGAGCATCAGATGATGCGGAGTCACTTCGGCGGTCACCGAGATACCTTGCGCCTTGGCCCATTTGAGAAGTTCCACCGTGCCCGCGGTAGATGCGTGACAGATGTGCAGGCGGGCACCGGCGTCGCGGGCCAGCAGGACGTCGCGGGCGACGATCGACTCCTCGGCGACGCGCGGCCAACCGGCGAGCCCCAGCCGGGCGGCGTTGGGCCCCTCGTGGGCGACCGAGCCGACGGTCAGCCGGGGCTCCTCGGCATGCTGGGCGATCAGCACCCCCAGCCCGGTGGCGTACTCCAGTGCGCGACGCATCACCAGCGGGTCGGCTACGCACACCCCGTCGTCGGAGAACATCCGAACACCCGCGGCGCCCGCGGCCATCATGCCCATCTCGGTCAGTTGCGTCCCGCCCAACCCGACGGTGACCGCACCGACCGGGTGCACATCGACCAGGCCGACCTGCTGGCCGCGCTGCCAGACGTGGTCGGTGACCACCGGGGAGTCGGCGACCGGATCGGTGTTGGCCATCGCGAAGACCGCGGTGTAGCCACCGAGTGCCGCTGCGGCCGAACCGGTTTCGATGTCCTCGGTGTATTCGCGACCCGGTTCGCGCAGATGGGTGTGCAGGTCCACGAAGCCGGGCAGCAGCACCTGCCCCGGCGCCTCGACGACATCGCATCCGGCCGGGGCGCCGACGTCCGCACCGATCTCGGCGATCTGGCCGTCTTGTACCAGCACCTCGACCCGGTCGCCCTCGCCGTAACACCGCACCCCGCGGATCAGCACGCTCACGGCGCTTCGTCCTCTCCGGCCGACCCGGCCGCCCCCGGCCCCGCCGCGGCCTGACTGCCCACCAGCAGGTGGAACAGCACCGCCATCCGCACGTGCACCCCGTTGGAAACCTGTTGCAGCACTGCCGATTGCGACGAGTCCGCGACCGACGAGGCGATCTCCATGCCGCGCAACATCGGCCCGGGGTGCAACACCACCGCGTCATCGGCCAGCATGGTGCGGCGCTTCTCGCTCAATCCGTAGCGCACCGAGTACTCGCGCGCCGAGGGGAAGAAGCCACCGGTCATCCGCTCGGCCTGCACGCGCAGCATCAGCACCGCGTCGGCGGCCGGCAGCTCGGCGTCGAAGTCGTGACTCACCGTCACCGGCCAGTCGGCCACCCCGACCGGCAGCAACGTCGGGGGGGCCACCAGCACTACCTCGGCGCCCAGCGTCGCCAGCAGCCGCACGTTGGAGCGGGCCACCCGGCTGTGCACGATGTCGCCGACGATCACCACTCGGCGGCCATCGATCGCTCCGAGCCGCTGCCGCAGCGTCAGCGCATCCAGCAACGCCTGAGTCGGGTGCTCGTGGGTGCCGTCGCCGGCGTTGATCACCCGCGGACCGCCTCCCTCGGCGCCTGCGGTCCACTCGGCGAGCAGCTGTGCAGCACCGGACGCCGGATGCCGGATGACCAGTGCGTCGGCGCCGGCGGCGCGCAGCGTCAGCGCGGTGTCGCGCAGCGACTCCCCTTTGCCCACCGAGGATCCCGACGCGGACACGTTGACGACGTCGGCGCTCATCCACTTGCCGGCCACCTCGAACGAGACCCGGGTGCGGGTGGAGTTCTCATAGAACATCGTGATCACGGTGCGTCCGCGCAGCGTGGGCAGCTTCTTGACCTCGCGGCCGACCAAGGCCTGCGCGAACCGGTCGGCGTCGTCGAGGATCGCGGTGGCCTCGTCGCGGCTCAGGTCGCCGGCCGCCAGCAGGTGCCGAGCGATCATCGGGTGATCACCACCGCGTCACGGCCGTCGTGTTCGGCCAGCAACACGTGCACGCTCTCACCGCGGGAGGTCGGCACGTTCTTGCCGACGTAGTCGGCGCGCACCGGCAACTCGCGGTGGCCGCGGTCGACCAGCACCGCCAGCTGCACGATCCGCGGCCGACCCACGTCGCGCAGCGCATCGAGGGCGGCCCGCACCGACCGGCCGGCGTAGAGCACGTCGTCGACCAGGATCACGCACGCATCGTCGATACCACCGGCCGGGATCGAGGTGGATTCCAGCGGCCGCGGCGGCTGGCGCATCAGATCATCGCGGTACAGCGTGATGTCGAGGGCACCGTGCCCGACCTCGACCCCGCAGTATTCGCTGATCTTGGCGGCCAGGCGATCGGCCAGGGTGACTCCGCGGGTCGGAATGCCCAGCAGCACCACCCGTGGAGCGGCGGGATCATCGACGCCGCGAGCCTCGTCCAAGGCGGTCTTCTCGATGATCTGATGCGCGATACGAGAGATCGTGCGACCCACATCCGCCGCGGACATCAATTCCCGGTCGGTGCTGGAATTACCGGCAGCGCCCATGCGAAACCGCTGGACCTCCTTCTCCGCCTCGCGGGACGGCTCATTAAAGGATGTCGAACTGCCGGGTAGCTTAGCACCCCGCCCGGCGTGGCCGTGCCGGCTGGGCGGCCCGCCGATCGCCGCTGGTTCCCGTGGCGGCGACCCGCAGCGCCCGGCTCCGCCGCGCTCGCGATCACCGCGGGGCTGATGGCGGCGACCCGCAGCGCCCGGCTCCGCCGCGCTCGCGATCGCCGCGGGGCTGATGGCGGCGACCCGCAGCGCCCGGCTCCGCCGCGCTCGCGATCGCCGCTAGCCTGGGCGGGTGAATCTGGACCTCAACCGGGCGCCACTGGCCGAGGCCTGCGACACCGGCCTGCTGGCCGGCGCGGTGACAGTCGTCTGGCAACGCGGCAAGCTGCTGCAGGTCAACGAGATCGGTTACCGCGACGTCGGGGCGCAACTGCCGATGACCCGCGACACGGTGTTCCGGATCGCCTCGATGACCAAACCCGTCACCGTGGCCGCCGCGATGAGCCTGGTCGATGAGGGCCGGCTGCGGCTGAACGATCCGATCGCGCACTGGCTGCCGGAGTTCGCCGCGCCCAGCGTGTTGGTGGACCCGGCCGGGCCACTGGATCGCACCGCCCCGGCCCGGCGAGCCCTGACGATCGAGGATCTGATGACGCACCGCTGCGGCATCGGCTACGGCTTCTCGACGCTCGGGCCGATCGCGCGGGAGTATCAGCGGCTGCCGTTCGGGCGCGGCCCGGATGCCTGGCTGACCGCACTGGCCGCCTTGCCGTTGGTGGATCAGCCCGGCGAGCGGATGACCTACGGGCACGGCACCGACGTGCTGGGCGTGCTGCTGGCCCGCGTCGAGGGCAAGCCGCTGCCGCAGGTGCTCGACGAACGGATTCTCGGGCCGCTGGGGATGGTCGACACCGGGTTTTGCGTCTCGCCGGCGCTTCGCGGGCGCAGCGCCACCATGTATCGCATCGACGGCGACACGCTGCGCGACGACACGATGGGACCGATGCCGATCACCATGCCGGCCTTCCCCAACGCCGGTGGCGGGCTGATGTCGACTGCCGACGACTATCTGGCTTTCGCACGAATGCTGTTGGCCGACGGCGTGTTCAACGGCACCCGGGTGCTCTCGGCGGAATCGGTGCGGGCGATGCGCACCGACAAGCTGACCGATTCCCAGAAGCGCCACCCGTTCCTGGGCGCCCCATTCTGGGTCGGCCGAGGATTCGGCCTCAACCTGTCGGTGGTGACCGACCCGGCGAAATCCCAGCCGATCTTCGGTCCCGGGGGCGCGGGCACGTTCAGCTGGCCGGGCGCCTACGGAACCTGGTGGCAGGCCGATCCGGCGGCGGATCTCATTCTGCTGTACCTGATCCAGAACTCCCCGACGCTGTCCACCGAGGCGGCCGTCGCCGTGGCCGGCAACACCTCGGTCGGCAAACTGCGAGTCGCGCAACCGAAGTTCGTGCGGCGGACCTATCGCGCCCTCGGGATATGAGCCGCGATCAGATCATCGCGATCGGGGAGATCTGCACTCCGGCCTCCAGCGCGCCGGACAGTTCGCGCGCCACGTCGTAGTCGAAAACGACGTGCCCGCAGATGATGTCGACGTCGCGTTTGATCCGCTGCAGCGGGTTGTCTACGAAATGCACGCTGGCCCCGGATGCCTCGAGCAGATCGGCGATCACACTGCGGGATTCGTGCACGATGTGGGCGGCCGCGGCGCGCGCGTCCGCGCGGGCGGCTCGGCCGATCCGTTCGCCGCTGCTAACCGCGGCTTGGATGCCGGCCACCGTGTCGTCGCGCAGCCCTCGCAGCGCGCGCAGCCGTACCCTCGCGTCGCCGAGTCGGATCTGCGCGGCGGGCTGGTTCTTCTGTGCCGCACCGGAATAGGCCAACACCCGTTCGCCGAGACGCTGGGCGTAGAGGTCGGCCACCCGTTCGGCCGAACCCAGCGCGGGCATCGCCGCCACCATCGCTAGCGCCGGCACCATCGGCCACCGGTATGCCGGGGCGTCGTGCAGCGCGGCACCTGGCGCGGTGCCCGAATAGATGTCGACGACTTTGACCAGCCGGTGCTGCGGCACCCAGACGTCGTCGACGACGACGTCGTTGGAACCGGTGGCTCGCATACCGGCGGTGTGCCAGACGTCTTCGACGCTGATGTCGGCGGCCGGTAGCAGCACCAGCGCCGGATAAGGCGCGTCGTCAGGGCCGCAGATACCCCCCACCAGGATCCAGTCGGCGTCGGCGACCCCGGTCGCCCAGGACCATCGGCCGCGCAGCCGGATGCCATCGCCGTCGGGCACCCCGCGACCGGTCGGGGCCAACGGCGCCGGACACAGCACCGCCCCGGAAGCGAACACCTCGTCCTGGGCCTGCTCGCAAAAGAGCGCCAGCATCCAGTTGTGCAGGGTGTAGAAGCCCAGTGTCCAGGCACTGGAGGCGCAGCCGTGCGCCATCGCTCGGATCGGCTCGAGGATCTCCGGAAACTCTGCCTGCTGACCGCCGTAACGCGCCGGCAGCAGCAGACCGGCCAACCCGGAGCGCCGGTAGTCCTCGATGGTCGCGGCCGGCAGCCGCCGCAGGTCTTCGGCCTCGGCCGCGCGGTCGGCCAACCGATCGATGAAGTCCGCGGTGACCGGCGGTGTCGTCATCCCGGGAACCTACCATACCTTTTGGTATGGACACTCAGTGTCGCAGCATCACGTCCAGGAACTGCTCACGCCGGCCGACGGCGCGCGGACTGGGCCGCGAGCCGGCCAGGTGCAGGAATCCGATGCCCGCGGCGAACGTGGCGTTGGCCCGCATGTCGGCGGCGTCAGCGTCGAAGCCGTCGTCGAGAAAGACCTGGCGGACCGCCGCGAGCACCCGCCGATCCGAGCTGCGCACCGCTTCGGCGACGCTGTCCTCCGAGCGCGCCCACTCGCGCATCGCGCGTTCCAGCATCCAGTGCCGCGGGCCGACCAGCGAGGTCATCATGCGCGAGAGCCGTTCGCGCGGCGGCAACGCCGACAGCGCCTCGAAGTCGCCTCGGTCTTCATCACGCACGGCGGCCCAGGTGTCGACCAGGTCCTGCCGGTAGGTCTTCATGTCGGCGAAGTGCCAGTAGAAGCTGCCCTTGGTGACTCCGAGACGCCGGCAGAGCCGATCGATGGTCAGCGCTTTCAGCCCTTCCTCGGCCAGGATGCGGAACCCGGCCTGCACCCAGTCCTGCACGGACAGGCGCGCATTGGTGGAGGCGTCGGCCATGCCGAGTCAGGGTACTGATCTCGGCGCGCGCCGCATACCGTTTCCACCGTTGTCGACCAGCTAGCCGCCCGAGTGCACGCCCGCTTCCAGCAGTGCCCGACGCGCATAGGCGCGAACGTCGGCGTCGCTGTCCTTGACGGCGATACCCAACGCATCGCGTGCGGCGCCGTCCGAGGCCGTCCAGCGTGCTAATCCCAGCACCGCGGCCTTGCGCACGTCGAGGTGCGGATCCTCGAGGGCGAATGTCAGCCGGGGCACCGCCTCGGCGGCGGACGCGCCGGCCAGCGCCCGCGCCGCGCCGACCCGCACCTGCCACGCCGACTCCGTCAGCGCCGGTGCCACCACGGCGATGTCCTCGTCGCCGCAACCGATCTCACCGAGCGCTGCCAAGGCGGCGGCGCGCACCAGCGGGTCTGGGTCCCCGATCAGGTCGCGGACGGTGTCGGCTCCGGCCCGCAACGTCGCGCACGCGTTGGCGACCGCGATGCGCACCTCCCGGTTGCCGTCACCGGCGGCGGTGGCCACCGTCGATGCGTCGTCGACCGACACCAGCGCACGCACCGCCTCGATGCGCACCCGGTGGTCCGGGTCGGCCAACGCAGCGCGATAGTGCGCCGGGTCGCCGACGCGCCGGCTGGACAGCAGATACACCACGCACGCCCGCACCACCGGGTCCGAGGAGTCCAGCCCGTGACCAGCCGCTGCCGGGTCGGTCACCACTTCGACCAGTTCGCGAGCGCCGTCGGCGGCGGTGCGGCGCACCGCGGCGTCGTCGTCGGCGAGCGCGTCGAACAATGCGCTGGCGTATCCGTCGGGGGTGTGCTCGGTCAGCGCGGCGACCGCGGTGCGCCGCACCGCCGGATCGGGGTCAGCGAGGAACTCGGCAAGATCGGTCAGGGCCGGCTCGTCCAAGGCGACGACAGCCGCGATCCGCGGCGACGGCGGGTGCGAGGCGCCCGGCGGCCCGACCCGGGACTGCGCGGTCGCAGGCGCCTGACCGCCCAGCAGCGGCGGCTGCGACACCGGATACACCGACTGGTCGGCCGGCGGCAGGCCGTCGAGCTCGGGCACCGCAACGAAATACGGCGCGACGGGGCGTTTCAGGAATTCCATCTCCCCGTCGGGGCCCTTGCGCACGTTGAGGTGATACCCCCACCGGCTGTCGTCCCGGCCGGGCAGATCGGCACGCTCGTGGTAGAGACCCCAGCGCGATTCGGTACGGGTCAGTGACGAGCGGGCCGCCAGTTCGGCGCAGTCCCGGATGAACGACACCTCGACCGCCCGCATCAGCTCGTGCGGGCTGCGTGCGCCCATCTCGGCGATCTCACCGCGCATCCGCTCGAAGGTCTGTACCGCCAGCGACAGCTTGGCGGCCGTCTTGGGCGGTGCGACATAGTCGTTGACGAACCGGCGCAGCTTGTATTCCACCTGCGGTTGCGGCGGGCCGTCAGGGTGGCGCAGCGGACGGTAGATCAGCTCGTGGGCCTCGGCCAGCTGGTCGACCGGAAGGTCCTGTGGCGCGGCGTTATCGGCCAGCGTGGACGCCGCGTGTGCGCCGGCCAGATCGCCGAACACGAAGGCACCGATCATGTAGTTGTGCGGCACGCAGGCCAGGTCACCCGCCGCGTACAGGCCTGCCACGGTGGTGCGGGCATGCTCGTCGACCCACACCCCCGACGCCGAATGCCCGGAGCACAAGCCGATCTCGGAGATGTGCATCTCCACGTCGTGAGTGCGGTAGTCGTGGCCGCGGTTGGCGTGAAAGGTGCCCCGGGTGGGCCGTTCGGTGGTGTGCAGGATGTCCTCCAGCGCCGACAACGTCTCGTCGGGCAGGTGCGACACCTTGAGGTAGATCGGCCCCCGGGCGGAGTCGATCTCGGATTTGACCTCGGCCATCATCTGTCCGGACCAGTAGTCGGAGTCGACGAAGCGCTCCCCCAGCGCATTCACCTGATAGCCGCCGAACGGGTTGGCGACATAGGCGCAGGCCGGCCCGTTGTAGTCCTTGATCAACGGGTTGACCTGGAAGCACTCGATGCCGGACAGCTCGGCGCCGGCGTGGTAGGCCATCGAGTAACCATCACCGGCGTTGGTGGGGTTCTCGTAGGTGCCGTACAGGTAGCCCGAGGCGGGCAACCCCAGCCGCCCGCACGGCCCGGTGGCCAGGATCACCGCCTTTGCGCCGACGGCGACGAATTCACCGGTGCGGGTGTGCAATGCGGCCGCGCCGACCGCACGGCCGTCCCGGGTGAGCACGCGTACCGGCATGAGCCGGTTTTCGATGCGGATCTTCTCGCGCATGGCGCGTTGCCGCAGCACGCGGTAGAGCGCCTTCTTGACGTCCTTGCCCTCGGGCATCGGCAACACATAGGAACCGGAGCGGTGTACGCGGCGCACCGCATACTCGCCGTGCTCGTCTTTTTCGAACTTGACCCCGTAGCGCTCCAGCCGCTGCACCATCGCAAATCCGCGGGTGGCGGTCTGGTACACGGTGCGCTGGTTGACGATTCCGTCGTTGGCACGGGTGATCTCGGCGACGTAGTCCTCGGGTTCGGCCTTGCCGGGAATGACGGCGTTGTTGACCCCGTCCATGCCCATCGCCAGGGCGCCGGAGTGCCGCACGTGCGCCTTTTCCAGCAGCAGCACCCGGGCGCCGTGCTCGGCGGCGGTCAGGGCGGCCATGGTGCCCGCGGTGCCGCCGCCGATCACCAGCACGTCGCAGTCCAGCCGCAGCGACTGGGAGGCATCCGGTATCTCGATCATGAATAGTCCAATGCGGAAAGGAGTTCGGCACGCAACGCGGGCTCGGGCCGCGCGCTGCGCGGCTCGGGCACATCGGCCAGCGCCCGCAGTGGCTGCCCGGCACGGCCCAGCACTGCCACCCGGTCGCCGAGCGCCAGCGCCTCGTCGACGTCATGGGTGACGAACACGATCGTGGTCGGGTGGGTACGCCAGGTCTGGATCAGCAGTGCCTGCATCGCGGCGCGGGTCGCGCTGTCCAGGGCACCGAAGGGCTCGTCCATCAATACCGCCCGGGGCGCGCCGGCCAGTCCCCGGGCCAACTGAACGCGTTGCCGCATCCCGCCGGAGAGGCTCTTGGGCAGATAGTCGCCGAACCCGCTCAGGCCCAGCTCGGTGATCCACCGGTCGGCTTGAGCCCGGCGCCCGCTGCGCGGCACACCGCGCAGCCGCAGCGCCAGCTCGATATTGGAACGCACCGACCGCCACGGCAGCAGCGCGTTGTCCTGGAACACCATCGCCCTATCCCCCGAGGTGGTGGCCACTGTGACGCCGTCGGCCAGCACTCGGCCGCGTTCGGGTGTCAACAGTCCGGCCACGGCGCGCAGCACCGTCGACTTGCCACAGCCGGACGGTCCGGTCAGCACCAGGATCTCGCCGGGACGCACCGCCAGGCTCAGCTCGTCGATCACCGGGGAATCGGTGTAGGACAGCCGGATCCGCTCCAAAGTGAGGCTCATGCCGGCGGTCATCGCGCGTTCTCCTCGCTGCGCGGCAACCAGCGGGTCAGCCGGCGCCCGAGCACCTCCACCGCCGCCGACGTCGCGAACCCCAGCGCGCCGATGGTGATGATCCCGACGAACACATCGGGGTAGGCCAGCACCGTGTAGGCCTGCCAGGTGCGGTAGCCGATACCGAGGCGCCCGGAGATCATCTCCGCGGAGATCACGCAGATCCACGACACGCCCATCCCGACCGACAGGCCGCCGAAGACCCCGGGCAGGATCCCGGGAAACACCACCTGGCTCAGCACATCCCACCGGCCGCCGCCCAGCGTGCGGACCGAGTCCTCCCACAGCGTCGGCAGCGCACGCACCGCATGCCGGGTGCTGACCAGGATCGGGAAATAGGCGGCCAGGAAGGTGATGAACACGATGCCCTGTTCGCCGGCCGGGAACAGCAGGATCGCCACCGGCACGACGGCTATCGCGGGGATGGGCCGGATCAGCTCGGTGATCGGCCCCAGCACGTCCGCGGCGACCCGGGAGCGGCCCAGCAGGATGCCGGTGGCCAGCCCGGCGACGGCGGCCAGGCCGAATCCGGTCAGAATCCGGACCAGTGACTGGGCCAGGTCCAGCCAGTACGCCTCGGTGCTCAGCCGCCGCACCAGGGTGGCAAAGACCTCATTGACGGTGGGCAGGGTGTCGAATCGCAGCCACCAGCGCACGTCGGCCGCGGTCAGCAGCTGCCACACCCCGACCGCGGCGGCGACCGACGCCAGGCGCAGCAGCCAGGACCGTCGCACCGAGACGTGCCGGCGCGGCGCTGCATCGACCGCTGCCGACACCGCCGGGCCACCGGTGACGACCGCGGTCATGCCGCGGCCGCCAGCGCCTGCTGGTAGTCCACCACGGTGCTGCCTGGATGCGCGGCCGCATAGCGCCGCGCCCCCGCGACGGTGTCGAAGGCCAAGTGGTGCCCGCCGTCGCGGACCCACGCCGACTTGTCGGCGAACCACCGGGTGCCCAGTTCGGCGTCGTGCACATACGCCGCGCGAATGCGATCGCCGCGGGCGGTTGCGGCCCGCACGGCCTGCAACAGCTGGTCGGGATCGGCCACCCCCACCGTCGTCTCCGAACCCTGCAGCCACAGTTCGCCACCGGTCGTCGCGGGTTTGTCCAGGGCGGCGACCGCCTTGTTGTAGTCCAGCTTGCGCTCGGCGAACGCCGCCCGCAGCGGTCCGTCGTCGATGAAGCGGTCGATGTCGAAACCATCCAGGTTGGCGAAGTCACCGATCGACTTCAGGTAGGGCACATCGTTTTTCAACGCCGCGACCAACGCCGGTTTGACGGTGGTGTCGAACGACGTTCCGCCCGGCCCGTTGTAGAGGTAGACGACTTCCTGCGGCAGCCCGCTGCCCTCGGCGACGATCCGGGCCGCCTCCAGCGGCTTGCGGTTCAGGAAGTCGGTGGCGTCCAGCTGTGCCTGCAAAAACGCGTTGAGCACCTCCGGGTGCGATCGTGCGTAGCCGCGACGCACCACCACCCCGTGCAGGGTCGGGTGGTTGAGCTCGGCGCCGTCGTAGAGCAGTCTCGCCCGGTCCTGGTAGACCAGCAGGCCGGGCCAGGCCACGAACTGCGACAGGCCCTCTACCTGCCCGGACTCCAGGGATGAGGCACCAACCTGTGGCTGCTGGTTGAGCACTTCGACGTGCGCCCCGGTACCGGCCAGCGCGCGCAGCAGGGTGCCGTGGCCCGCCGAGCCCACACTGGCCGACACTCGGGCCCCGGCCAGGTCTGCGAGGGTGTCGGCGCGCGAATCGGGCGCCACCACCACCATGTTCAGCGCACCGGCCGGGTGGTAGCCGGTCACCGAGACGATCGCGGTGCGGGCCTGCTCGCTGTCGCGGGTGCGGATGCCGTTGACCAGCATCGGATAGTCGCCCATCGAGCCGATGTCGATCTTCTCGGCGAGCATCTGCGCGGTGATCGGCGCCCCGGTGTCATAGTCCTGCCAGTCGACCCGGTAGCGGGTGCCGGTCCGGGCGGTGATGTCGGCGAGCCGGCGTTCCAGATAGCCACGGGCGCGCAGCAGCGTGCCGGCGGTAGCGGTGTTGATGGTCTTGGACTGGTAGCCCACGACCACGTCGACGGAATCACCCGCCGTGGTGGATTCCAGCGAGCACCCGGTGAATACCAGGCTGCACGCCAGCAGAATCAGGGTCTTCTTCATGAAACACCTTGGTGGTCACTATGTTCAGCGAAGCAGATAGGGCATGTTGACGGTGACGGCACCGGTCGGGCAGCGCGCCGCACACGGCCCGCAATACCAGCACTCGTCGACGTGCATGAAGGCCTTGCCGTTGTCCGGGTTGATCGCCAGCGAATCCAGCGGGCAGATGTCGACGCACAGCGTGCACCCGGTGATGCACAGCGACTCGTCGATGGTCACCGGGACGTCGGAACGGCTGTTGACCAGCGTCATGGATTGCTCCTTGTCAGGCTTCCGCGCATGGTGACCCGGTCACCGCGCATCCGGATGTATTCGAGGTCGACCGGTCTGCCGTCCTCAAAGCTGGTGAGCCGCTCCAGCATCAGCAGGGCCGCGCCGTCGGCCAGCTGCAGGATGGCCGCCGAGTGCGGGTCCGCCGGAATGGCCTCCAGCGCCAGCGTGGCATCGCCGAGTCGCTGCCCGCTGATCTGCTCGATCAGCGGGAACAGGTCGCTGTCCTCCAGCGGATGGGCCAGCACGGCGTCGCCGATCTCGGCCGGCAGATAGGTCTGATCCAGGCTCAGCGGCACGTCACCGAGGTATCGCAGCCGTTCGATGAACACCAGCGGCGCGCCGGCGTCCAGCAATAGTCGCCGGGCGATCGACGGCGGGGCGAGCACCGTCGCCGCCACCCGCACTTCGTTGCGCACCTCTTGACCATTGAAGGTCTCCTGCAGGCCGAGCAGCACGCCTAGGTGGTGGTCCAATTTGTGCTGCGCCACATGGGTGCCGGTTCGCGGTCCCCGGTGGATCAGCCCCTCGGTCTTCAGGGCGGCCAGTGCCTCACGAATGATGTTGCGGGAGCTGGCGAATTCGGCGGCCAGCTCCGGTTCGCCGGGCAGCCCGTCGTCGTAGGCACCGGCGTGGATCTGGTGGCGCAGCACGTCGGCGACCTGCCGCGCCCGGTCCGCGCGGCGGATCGGCTGTGCTGCGAGTCGGACTTCGGCCATGCAGACACGCTAAGGGTCCACCGGTGCCAGACGACAGCGCCGTGAAACGCGCTGACCAGCGGATTGGCGCATTGCGCCACCCGGTGGTGTCCGGCTGCCAGCGGAAACCGGTCGTCGCGACGCCATTGCGCCGCAGTGGCGCAGGCGGCCCGGGAAACAATCGCGGTGAGGGAAACCGGCCGCTAACCTCATCGGTTGTGGAGTCGCTCATCGCCACCAATCCCGATCCGGACTCCCGACTGCCCTACCTGATCCGGTTACCGCTGGGGACGGGCTGATCTTCGCGACGTCGGATGTGTGGCCGCGCACCAAGGGCTTGTACTGCCACCGGCTCGACATCGCCGACTGGCCCGCCGACCCGGTGATCGCCCTCAGTGCACGTTCGGCAAGCTGGCCTCGCGGACGGTTGCCATGCGCGCCAGGGCGTCCTGGGTGAACACCGCCAGCCCCAGGTCGGGGTTGTAGCCGTGGATCTCCTTGACGTCCAGTTCGGCCAGGAAGTACAGAATCTCCTTGGAGACCACCTGCCCGGGGACCAGCACCGGGAAGCCGGGCGGATACGGCACGACGAACGTCGTCGACACCAGCGTCTTGCCGTCGGCGACCCGGCGGCCGGCCTCGCCGAGCAGGACGTGCTCGCGATCGGACTCTTCGTAGCCGCCGTAGAACGCCGCCCTCATATCACCGAATCCGCTTGCACCGTCGGGCCGGAACGCATCGTCGAATTCGCTGAAGTCCGGAAGCGGCGGCAGGTCCTCGGTGATCTCCACGATCCGGCGCTGCTGTAGCGCACGGTCATCGGTGCTGGCCGCCTTCCAGGCCCGGTCCAGTTCGGTCGAGACGCGACGCAGCGCGTCGAGCAGATAGTGCACCGACGACCAGGTGACGCCGATGGTGAAGATAAGCAGCACGGAATTGATCGAGGTCTTGTTGATCTGAATCCCGAACTGTTTCATCAGGATGTTCTCGCGGAAGTCGTAGCCGTTCATGCCGGTCTTGCCGACGAACAGCGTGACCCGGGTCGGGTCCAACACGAACTCGTCGGACCGCCACGCCTCGTTCCATTCCGCCAGCGCACCCTGGCGGACCTGGCGGTAGGAGCTGACCGTCGACTCCCGGAACCGGTCGGGCACCAGGTCGTCCTCGTCGAGGATGCGGAACCACTTGCTGATCAGCCGGTCTTTGCGGACCCGGTGGCGAAACACCAGCGCCATGTCGTAGACCCGCCGCACCATCTGGAAGCCTTCGATGTCTACCTGCCGGCGAGCCAGGTCCAGCGACGCCAGCAACTGCTGATTGGGCGACGTGGAGGTGTGGGTCAGAAACGCTTCGGTGAACGATTCGCGGGCCAGCGCATTGAAGTCCTGGTCGCGCACGTGGATCATCGAGGCCTGCCGCAGCGCCGACAGTGACTTGTGGGTGGAGTGGGTCGCATAGACCCGCACCCGTGTCGAAGGTGCCGGCAGCAGCCGGTGTTCGGCCCACTGGTCGCGCTCGACTCCCGCCATCGAGTCGCGCCAGGCCTGGTACTCCCGGGCGTAGCCGGGTGAGGACAGCTTCGCCTCCAGGCGTTCGGCGGCGACCATCGCGGTGCGCTGCCGCGCCCAGGGCACCGCGGTCGCGAACGCATACCACGCCTCGTCCCACAGGAAGCAGATGTCCGGCTTGATCGCCAGGATCTCCTCCATCACCCGCTGCGGGTTGTAGACGACGCCGTCGAACGTGCAGTTGGTCAGCAGCAGCATCCGGACCCGGTGCAGCTGCCCGGCAGCCTCCAGGTCGAGTAGCGCTCGCTTGATGGTCTGCAGCGACACCGCACCGTAGATCGCGAACGGCGCCAGTGGATAGGCGTCCAGGTACAACGGGTAGGCGCCCGCCAGCACCAGCCCGTAGTGGTGCGACTTGTGACAGTTGCGGTCGATCAGCACGATGTCGCCCGGCCGGGTCAGGGCCTGCACGACGATCTTGTTGGCCGTCGAGGTCCCGTTGGTGACGAAGTAGGTGTGGTCGGAGTTCCAGGTGTGCGCGGCCTTGTCCATCGCGACCCGGATGGTCCCGTGCGGGTCCAGCAGCGAGTCGAGCCCGCCGGACGTCGAGGAGGTCTCGGCCATGAAGATGTTGCGACCGTAGAACTCCCCCATGTCTTGTAGCGACCGGGAGTTGAAGATGCTGGCGCCGCGCGCCACCGGCAGGGCGTGGAACTGGCCGACCGGCTCGGCGGCATAGGCCCGCAACGCGTCGAAAAACGGTGTGGCGTAGCGCTTCCGGATTCCGGCGAGCACGGTGCTGTGCAGATCGGTGGCATCGTTGAGCCGGTAGAAGGTTCGGTCGTAGACGTCCGGTTCGTCCTCGGTGTCGGCGGCGATCGATTCGTCGGTGAGCAGATACAGGTCGATGTGCGGCCGCAGCAGTCGCATCCATTCCCCGCATTCGATGGCGTCGTGGCCGCCGCCGACCGTCCCGCCGTCGTCGTTGGCGCCCAGCAGGGTGGTCATCAGCGGCACCCGGTCACGTGACCGCAACGGCAGGTCGTGTCGCACGATCGCCGCCTGGATCTCGCCGTTGAGCGCGACCGCGGTAACGGCGTCCTCGACGCTGGACACCACCAGCAGCTCGATCTGCACCTCGTCGTCGGGGTTGCGCAGCGCACGTAGGTTTTCCGCCAGGCTCTCCGGGGCGTCCGGCGGCGAGTCGTCGGCCAGCAGCACGGTGTAGAACTGCTGCTGACGGGCCCGGGCCACCAGTTCCTGTTCCGAGAGCGGCGAGCTCAGATCGAACAGCGCCGCCCGGTCCCCGTAATCCGACAGCAGCCGCACCACCAGCGACACCTGTTCGGTCAGCGACACCGTTGCCATCGCCTCCAGATAGCCGCGGAACGCCGCCAGGTTCGCCGCCCCGGGAAACAGCCAGTACCGCTCGTAGGCGCCGATCCGGTCCAGCAGTCGCTTCACCCGAGCGGCGTGATGCGTGGTGTCCAGGTCGTTCCGGTTGGCCTCGGCGAGCTGACGACAGGCGTCGTCGAGCAGGTTCCAGGTGTCGACCCGCGAATACGACGGGTTCGCCACCGCCGCCAGCGCCGAGACCCGTAACCGTCGATTTCCCCTGTCGCCGCTTGAGTTCATAGGGCCAGTGTGCCGGTTCGGGGCGGGTACGGGGCGCTTTCGCCGCCTCCGGTGCGCGGCCCGCAAGGGCCTAAGGCCCTACGATCCGGCAGCCAAAGGCCATATCAGAACGGCGCGGTGGTGAGTAGCGTCGGAACAGTGGGTGATATAGCCAACATCGACGCCTACACCGCCGCGCTGGCCGGTGCGCAGACCGCCGAGCAAGCCTGCGAACGACTTTCGGCCGCCGGCTGTGTCGCCGCGGCGCAGGACGAGTCGGTCGTCATCGGTGACGGCGAGGCGACGGCCCGCCCGTTCGAGGGCGTCAACAAGATCGGCGATGCCTTCTTCCTGTGGTGCCTGCACGACCGCGACGGCGAGATCGTCCGGTGCGTCGCGCGGGGGCCGCAGGGCAGCTGCCCGCCCCGGCACTGAGACGGCTCACTCCTCGGAGCCGGCCTCGGGCTCGGTGGCGACAGGCGCGGGCGGCGCAGCCGCTTCCCGGACCGCCTGCGATGCCGCCCGCAGCTGCGGTGTCACCAGCATCACCTGCCCCAGCACGCCGTTGACGAAGCCGGGCGAGTCATCGGTGGACAGCTCCTTGGCCAGTTTCACCGCCTCGTCGACGGCGACCGGCTCCGGGACGTCCTCGGCGTGCAGCAATTCCCAGATCGCCACCCGCAGGATCGCTCGGTCGACGGCCGGCAACCGCTCCAACTTCCAGCCCTGCAGGTGCGAGGTGATCAGGTCGTCGATATGAGCGCTGTGCGCGGACACGCCCTGCGCCACGGTGACCGTGTACGGGTGCAGTGCTGCCACGTCGGGCTGCTGGCTGGCCAGCGCCGTCCGCAGCTCGGCGCCCTGCGCCGGCGTCAGCCCGCGGGCTTCGGACTCGAACAGTAGATCCACCGCGCGCTTGCGTGCCTGATGCCGTCCTCTGACGGGCCTCGCGGGTCGCGGCGACTTTGCCTCCCCACCATCCGGCATGGTCAGGAGTTGACCCGGCCCAGGTAGCTGCCGTCGCGGGTGTCGACCTTCAGCTTGTCTCCGGTGTTGATGAACAGCGGAACATTGATCTGGGCACCGGTCTCCACGGTGGCCGGCTTGGTGCCCGCACTGGAGCGGTCGCCCTGCAGGCCCGGCTCAGTGTGGGTGACCTCCAACTCGACGCTGACCGGCATCTCCAGGTACAGCGGCACCCCGTTGTGGAAGGCGATCTGCACCGGCATGCTCTCCAGCAGGTAGTTCGCCGAGTCGCCGACCATCGCCTCGGGCAGCGGGTGCTGCTCGTAGTCGGCGCTGTCCATGAAAACGAAGTCGGCGCCGTCGCGGTACAGGAAGGTGGCGTCACGGCGGTCGACGGTGGCGGTCTCAACCTTCACCCCGGCGTTGTAGGTCTTGTCGACGACCTTGCCCGACACCACGTTCTTGAGCTTGGTGCGCACGAAGGCCGGCCCCTTGCCCGGCTTGACGTGCTGGAATTCGACGATCTGCCAGAGCTGGCCGTCGATCACCAGCACCAGTCCGTTCTTGAAGTCGGCAGTTGAGGCCACTTTTCCTACGTCTCCTAGAGAATGGTCAGTTCCTTGGGGAACCGAGTCAGCAATTCCGGGTGCGTCCCCGCGGCTGCGGGTGAGTCACCGCCGACCACGAGCGTGTCCTCGATGCGGACGCCGCCACGATCGGCCAGATAGACGCCGGGCTCCACGGTCACCACAGCACCGGCAAGCAGTGTACCGTCGGCCGTCGCGTTGATTCCCGGCGCTTCGTGAATCCGCAGCCCGACGCCGTGGCCCAGGCCGTGCCCGAAGGTCTTGCCGTACCCCGCGTCGGCGATCACCGCTCGCGCGGCCGCGTCGACGTCGCGCAGCGCCGCACCCGGTCGCAGCGCCTCCCGGCCGGCACGCTGGGCGGCCGCGACCACCTGATAGATCTCCTGCTGCCAGTCGGCCGGTGGGCCCAGCACAAAGGTGCGGGTCATGTCGGAGTGGTAGCCGGCCACCAGCGCGCCGAAGTCGATCTTGACGAAATCACCGGTGGCCAGCACCGCCTCGGTCGGCCGGTGGTGCGGTATCGCCGAATTCGGGCCGGCGGCCACGATGGTCTCGAAGGAGGCGGCATCGGCACCGTGGTCGAGCAGCAACGCCTCCAGGTCCCGGGCGACCTCGCGTTCGGTGCGGCCCGGCCGCAGTCCTCCGCGTTCCACCAGGGCGCCCAGCGCAGCGTCGGCGGCCTCGCAGGCCAACCGCAACAGCGCCACCTCGCCGGCGTCCTTGACCTCCCGCAGCGCCTCCACCGCGCCCGAGGCCCGAACCAGTTCGGCACCGGCGACGGCGCCGTCAGCGGCGCCCAGCGCCGCCGCCAGCGTGTCGAAGCCGTCCACCGTGACCACGTGCGCCTCAAACCCCAGCTTGCCCACCCCGGCCGCAGCGGCCTGCCCGACCAGGTGACTCGCCCCGGCGCGCTCGATCGCAGCCGGCAGGTCGGGGGCCTGCCGGGCGGCCTGGGTGCGGTAGCGGCCATCGGTCGCCAGCAGTGCGGGCCGCTGATCGGCGTAGACCAGCAGGGCACCGGCCGAACCGGTGAACCCGGACAGGTACCGCACGTTGATCAAGTCTGTGACCAGCATCGCGTCCAAACCGGCCGCATCGATCGCGGCACTCAGACGTAGCCGACGGGAGGAATGTGTCACGCGGTGTGACGGTACTCGCTACGCTGTGCCCCCATGAGCAAGTGGTTTCTTCGCGGGTTGGTCTTCGCAGCGCTGATGGTCGTCATCCGCATGATCCAGGGGGTGTTGATCAACGCCTTCGAGGCGCAGGCCGGCCTGATCAGCCTGATCCTGATGATCTTGTTCGCGATCGCCGTGATGGTGTGGGGCTATTCCGATGGCCGCGCCGACGCCCGCGCCAACCCCGACCCGGACCGGCGCGCCGACCTCGCCATGACGTGGCTGGGGGCCGGGCTGGTCGCCGGGCTGGTGAGCGGCCTGGTGTCATGGATCATCGGGCTGGTGGACAAGGCGCTCTACGTCAGCTCGCTGTTCAACGAGCTGACCAGCTTCGCGGCCTTCACCGCGCTGCTGGTGTTCGTCGCGGCGGTGGCCGCCGTCACCCTGGGACGCCGTCGCGTCGACAAGGAGTACGAGAAGGCGCCGCAACGCCACCACGGCCTGGCATCCCAGGGCGAGGCTGCCCCGACGGACGTGTTCGCCACCGTCGGTGCCCCCGCGGTGGCCGCCGAAGAGACCGGCGCAGTGCAGACCGAGGCCGCACCCCACGCCGACACCGCCGCACCGCAAGCCGACGCTGCCGCCACCCAGGCCGACGCGGGCGCGACATTGGCCGGCCCCGCCGCGGGTTTCACCACCGAGGAGTTCCCGGCCGTTGAAGACCAGGCCGACGCGACCACCGAGATCCCGGCGGTCGACGAGGGCGGCCTGTCAGCTCAGTCCGACGACTCGGCCAAGTAGCGCAGCGCCAGCAGATAGCCGCGCACACCGAATCCGACGATCACGCCGCTGGCGACCGGACTCAAGTAGGAATGGCGCCGAAAGTCTTCGCGCGCATGCACATTGGAGATGTGCAGTTCGATCAGCGGGGCGGGCAGTTCGGCGCAGGCGTCCCGTAGCGCCACCGAGGTATGCGTCAGACCACCGGCGTTGAGGATCACCGGTTCGGCGGCGTCGGCGGCGGCGTGAATCCATCCCAGCAGTTCGGCTTCGCTGTCGCTTTGGCGCACCACGGCCTGCACACCCAGCGCGGCGGCCTCCCGCTCGATCAGCGCCTGCAGGTCCTCATAGCTGGTGTCGCCGTAGACATCCGGCTCCCGCCGGCCCAGCCGCCCCAGGTTGGGGCCGTTGATGACATTGATCCGGTTCACCGTCGCTCCAATCGGAATCGCCGGCCCACCTCGTCGTAGGCGGCGGCCAGCAACATCGGGTCAGGCCCCTCCAGCCGGCCCGGCTTGGCCAGGCCGTCGAGTACCACGAACCGCAACACGCCGGCCCGGTTCTTCTTGTCCCCCATCATGTATTCCAGCAGTGCGGGCAGGGCGCTCTCGTAGTAGCTGACCGGCAGACCCAGCGACTGCAGGATCGAGCGGTGGCGGTCGGCGGTCTCGTCGTCGAGGCGTCCGGTGACGCGGGCCAGCTCCGCGGCGAAGACCAGGCCGACCGACACCGCGTCGCCGTGGCGCCACTGGTAGTGCTCCAGCGCCTCGATCGCGTGCGCGAGGGTGTGGCCGTAGTTGAGGATCTCGCGCAGGCCCGACTCCCGCTCGTCGGCGGCGACGACTTCGGCCTTGACGGTGATCGCGCGCCGGATCAGCTCACCCAGCACTTCCCCGGCCGGGTCCATCGCGGCCTTCGGGTCGGCTTCGATGAGGTCCAGGATCACCGGATCGGCGATGAAACCGGCTTTGACGATCTCGGGCATACCGGCGACGATCTCGCGCTGCGGCAGCGTCTCCAGGGTGGCCAGGTCGACCACGACGGCCGCCGGCTGGTGGAACGCGCCGACGAGGTTCTTGCCGGCCTCGGTGTTGATGCCGGTCTTGCCGCCGACCGCGGCGTCCACCATGGCCAGCAGCGTGGTGGGCACATGCACGATCGACACGCCGCGCAGCCAGCTGGCCGCCGCGAAGCCCGCCACGTCGGTGGCGGCGCCGCCGCCCAGACTCACCAGGGCGTCTCTGCGGTCGAGCCCGATGCGTCCCAGCACGTCCCAGATGAAGCCCAGCACCTGCAGCGACTTGCCGTCCTCGGCATCCGGGATCTCGATGCGGTGCGCCTCGATCCCCCTGTCGGCCAGGTACGTTCGGATTCCCTCGGCGGTCTGCTCCAGCGTCGGCTGATGCAGGATCGCGACCTTGTTGCGGCCGGCGAGCAGATCGGCGAGATCACCGAGCAGGCCTTTGCCGATCACCACCGGGTACGGCGGGTCGGTGGCCACCGTCACGGTGATCGGCTCGGGAATCTGGGTCACTTGCGTCCTCCGGTCTGTCGTGCGGCCAGCGTGGCCGGGGTGGGCGGTGAACCGGCGGGCGCCGCCGGCGGCTGCACCCGGCCAGGCCGGGTGGCCTTGCCGTCCGGCGCGGTCGCCTCCAGCCGGGACACGATATAGCGCACCACCGCGCCTGGATTTCGCCGGTTGGTGTTGACCCGGATCGTCGCGAGACGCCGGTAGAGCGGCACTCGCTGCGCCATCAGCTCGCGGAACTTCTCGGCCCGGCCCGGCCCGGCCAGCAGTGGCCGCACCGTGCTGCCGCCGGTGCGCCGGATTCCCTCGGCGGCGCTGATCTCGAGGAACACCACGGTGTGCCCGGCCAGTGCTTCGCGCACTCCGGGGCTGGTGACGGCTCCCCCGCCCAGGGACAGCACCCCGTCGTGCTCGGCCAGCGCCGCGCGCACGACTTCCTCCTCGATACGGCGGAACTCCTGTTCGCCGTCGGCGGCGAAGATGTCGGCGATGCTGCGTCCGGTGCGGGCCTCGATGGCGGCGTCGGTGTCGAGCATCTCGACGCCGAGCGCCTTGGCCAGGCGCCGCCCGATGGTGGACTTGCCCGCGCCGGGCAATCCCACCAGAACCGCTCTGGGGGCCACGTCTACCCCGAGGCCCGGGCCTGGTCGCCCACCGCCCCGCGTTCGGCCACCGAACGCCGGTATGCCTCGATGTTGCGCCGGGTTTCGGTCAGCGAGTCGCCGCCGAATTTGGCCAGCGCCGCGCGGGCCAACACCAGCGCCACCATGGCCTCGGCCACCACTCCGGCCGCCGGGACGGCGCAGACGTCGGAGCGCTGATGGATCGCGACCGCTTCGTCGCCGGTGGCCATGTCGACGGTGGCCAGTGCCCGCGGAACGGTGGAGATCGGCTTCATCGCCGCACGCACCCGCAGCGGCTGGCCGTTGGTCATGCCGCCCTCCAGCCCGCCGGCACGGTTGGTGGAGCGAACCACACCGTCAGGGCCCGGGTGCATCTCGTCGTGGGCGGCGCTGCCGCGCCGGCGGGCGGTGGTGAAACCGTCGCCGATCTCGACACCCTTGATCGCCTGGATGCCCATGATCGCCGCGGCCAGTTGGCCGTCCAGGCGATCGTCGCCACTGATGAAGGACCCCAGGCCGATCGGCAGTCCGGAGACCACCACTTCCACCACGCCCCCCAGCGTGTCGCCGTCGGCCTTGGCCGCCTCGATCTCGGCGATCATGGCTTCCTGCGCCTGCTGGTCGTAGGCACGGACCGGGCTGGCGTCGATGGCGGCCAGATCCTCGGGCCGCGGCACCGGACCGTCGTAGGGGTCGGACGCGCCGATCGAGATCACATGGGAGACCACCTGCACGCCCAGGGCCTGGTCCAGGAACGCCCGCGCGATCGTTCCGGCGGTCACCCGGGCGGCCGTCTCGCGCGCGCTGGCCCGCTCCAGCACCGGCCGGGCGTCGTCGAAACCGTACTTGAGCATGCCGGCGTAGTCGGCGTGGCCGGGTCGCGGGCGGGTCAGCGGTGCGTTGCGGGCTCCACCCTCACTTTCCAGCACGGCGGGGTCGACCGGATCGGTGGACATCACCGTCTCCCACTTGGGCCACTCGGTGTTGCCGATCTCGACCGCGATCGGGCCGCCGAGGGTGACACCGTGCCGTACCCCGGACAGCACCGTGACGGCGTCGGCCTCGAATTTCATCCGGGCGCCACGGCCGTAGCCGAGGCGGCGGCGGGCCAACTGGGTCGAGATGTCAGCCGAGGTGACGGTCACTCCGGCGACCATGCCCTCGACCACGGCGACCAGCGCGCGGCCGTGCGATTCCCCGGCGGTTATCCAACGCAACACGTGTCCCATCTTCCCATGCCGGTGCTGGGCGCCCGGGCTTGGCGGATTCTACGGTTCGGCACACGGCCGGCTCAACGAAGCAACGGCCGGGGCATCGCCCCGGCTCGTCACCCGGAAGGGATCAGGAACCGTTCTTGAGGATCAGGTAGGTGACCGCGTCGGGCCCGTTGCTGGGCGAGGTCACCGCATTGAGTTGGCTGCCCACGTTGCCGACCACTCCGTCGAGGATCCGGTCGAAGTCCTCGGCGGAGGTCTCCGGGTCGATCAGCACCAGCGGAGATTCGCCGGGCGGGACCGCCGAGCTCGGGTCCAGCAGATATCCGCCGAACGCGTCGGCATTGGCAGCGGAGGTCTGCGCGAACAGGTCCAGCCACTGTACGGTGGCGTCGGTCCCTTCGGCGCTGGACAGCGCCACGGCCGGAACCTGTACGTCGGGCAGGGACGGGGACGCCATATTGGTGGCCAGCACGGTGCCACCGACGATGACAGCGGCAGCCGCCACGCCCCCGATTACTGCTCGCTTCACGGTCACCACCCCCTCATGGTCAGGCCAGATCAGCGTCACACCCCGGTCAGCAGAGTTCAGAACTCCGATATTACCTAATAATGGACTGAGGGGCAAACCTTTCCTGTCAAGGCTAACCACGGTGTTAATTTGTGTTCGCGGGCTCCCGCAACGTCGGCCACCTCGTCATTTCGCCCCGCTACGGCATCCTCAGAACATTCCCAGGCCCGCCGCCACCGCGCTGGCCAGGCACATCGAGGGCCCGTGCGGAACGGTCGGTCCCCGGCGCGCGCACGCGGCGATCAGTCCGCACAACCCGGTCAACAGCGGCGCGGACAACGCGGCCAGCAACCATACGTCCGCGCCGAAGGAGCCGGTCAGTGCGCCGAGCCCGACGGCGAGTTTGACGTCACCGGCGCCCAGCCCGGCCGGGGAGATCAGATGCACGGCCAGATAGACCAGCGCCAGCGCCGCCGCGCCGGCCAGCGCCGCGGGTCCCCGCCCGGCCCCGGCCGCGACCGCCGGCACCAGGACTGCCGCGGGCAGCGTCAGCCAGTTCGGCAACCGGCGCTGTGCGATGTCATAGCCGCTCAGCAGCGCCAGCCACATCAGCACCACAACCGCCGCCGCCTGCGCCACGGCGCCATGCTCAGGCCGGGTCGGCGATCACGCAAGTCATCGCCGCCCGGGGTGCGGGCCGGCCGGTGAAGAGCTCGACTTGGGTGAACGCCTGGTGCAGCAGCATCTGCAGGCCGCTGATCACGGTTCCACCCGCCGCGGCGACCGCCGCCGCCAGCGGTGTCGGCCACGGGTCATAGATCGCGTCCAGCAGCACCGGCACCCCGGCCAGCACCGGCGCGTACCGGGCTGCGACCTCGGCCGGCAGGGTGCTGACCGTCACCGATGCCGACCCGGCGGCCTCGGCCAGCCCGGCCTCGTCGAGTGCGCAATAGCGCGCCGGCACACCGACTTGGGTCGCCAGCGCCACCAGCCGTGCGGCGTTGTCGGGGTTGCGGGCGGCCACCGTGATACCGCTGACCCCGAGGTCGGTCAACGCCACCACGGCGGCCGGGGCGGTACCGCCCGACCCCAGCACGATCGCCTCCCCGGAAATCGGTCCGGCCGATCCCAGCGCCCCGCTGACCCCGTCGACGTCGGTGTTGTCGGCCAGCCAGCCGGTCGGGATGCGAACCAGGGTGTTGGCCGAGCCGATCCGCTCGGCGCGCGGTGTGCGCTCGTCGGCGAAGGCCAGCGCGGCGAATTTGCCCGGCATGGTCACCGACAGGCCGACCCATTCCGGCCCGAGTCCCGACACCAGCGCCGGCAACCGCTCGGCGTCGCACTCGATGCGGTCATAAGTCCATCCGCGCAGCCCCAACGCACGGTAGGCCGCCAGGTGCAGTTGCGGCGAGCGAGAGTGCGCGATCGGCGACCCCAGCACGGCCGCCTTGCGTGGCCGCGGATCAGCGGGAGCTGTCGAGGACACCGTTGCCCAGAGCCATCTCGATGTTGTTCAAATGCTGCTGATAGTTGTGGGTGAACAAGGTGGTGCCGTCCTTGTCGATCGTGACGAAGTACAGCCAGTCGCCCGGTTCCGGGTGCTCGGCGGCTCGCAGGGCCTCGACTCCCGGCGAACAGATCGGGGTGGCCGGCAGTCCCTCGGCGGCGTAGGTGTTCCACGGCGTCAGCTTGGCCCGGTCGGCGTCGGTGGTGGCCACCTCCTGGCGGTCCAGCGGATAGTTGACCGTCGAGTCGAACTCCAGGCGCTGGGGCTCGTTGAGGCGGTTGTCGATGACCCGGGCCACCTTGGCGAAGTCGTGCGGCAGGGCTTCGCGCTGCACCAGCGAGGCCACGATCAACAGCTCGTAGGGAGTCATACCCAACTGCTCGGCGATGCCGGGCAGTCCGGTCTTGGCCAACTCCGCGGCGCTCTGGCCGATCACCTTCGACAGCACGACCGGTGCCGGCGCGGTCGGGTCGACGTTCCAGGTCCCCGCCGTGATCAGCCCCTCGATACGGCGGTGGTCGCGGCCCATCCTGGTCACCGGCCCGAACGCCCAGTCCGGCACCGACAGCGCCTCCGGCGTCTCCGTCGCCGCGGCCCGCCGCAACTCCTGCGGTGTGAGGCAGTGACGATCGCCGTTGAGATCCAGACAGCTGGCCTGAGCGATGAGCGTGAACACTCCCGGTGTCACGACGTTGGTCTTCATGTCGGTGGTGTCGTCGAGTTGGCGGCCCTCCGGGATCACCAGCTTGCCCACCCGGTTGGCCGGGTCGGTGAGCTGCTGTACCGCGGTGGCGGCCGGGATCTCGGCCCGCAACCGGTAGAAGCCGGGCTGGATCGCCGCGATGGCGGCGTTGCCCTGCGCGACGTCGAGGAACGTTTTGACATTGGCGATCACACCGGCGCCCAGCATGGTTTCGGCGATAGCGGTGGTGAAGTCGCCTTCGTGCACCTCGATCAGCACCTGCTGGCCGCCCTCGCCGGTGTAGTCGACCACGGGGCCGCGTGAGTGCCATAGCTTCGAGCCGAGGAACACCCCGGCGATGAGCATCATGGTGACCAGCGCGACGCCCGCGGCGCCGATCACCCGCCGGCGCCGGTTACGCCGCCGTCGCCGCCGCTGGTCGCGGGCGCGCTCGGTCCGGCTCATCCGGCGGCGCGGCGGTCCGACCGCCACCGGTTTGGCCTTGGCGGCGGAATAGTCGTCAGACACCGTTGTCCTCCGTCGCCGGGGTCACCATGCCCGATGCCCGGCGCTGGTCGAGCCAGCTCTGCAGGATGGTCACCGCTGCGGCCTGATCGATCACCGAGCGCTGACGCTTGGACCGTACACCGGCCGCCTGCAGGGCCCGAGCCGCGCTGACGGTGCTCAGGCGTTCGTCGGCCAGCCGCACCGGGACCCGCCGATCCCGCTTGGCCAGCACCCGGGCCAGGTCATCGGCCACTGCGATGGCGTCCGCGGCGGCCGTTCCCGTCCGGTCGGCCAGGGTGCGGGGCAATCCGACGACGACTTCGACCACGTCGAATTCGTCGACCAGGGCGGCCAGCCGACGCAGGTGCGACCCGGAGCCATGCCGGCGGACGGTCTCCACCGGGGTCGCCAGCAGGCCGTCGGGGTCGCTGCACGACACCCCGATGCGCACGCTGCCCACATCCACCCCGAGCCGTCGTCCGCGGCCGGGATCATCCGGCCCGCCGGGCCGGTCCGGGGTGCGATGGGGAGGGAAGGTCACGCCGGCGCGCTCCGGGCGACCGCCGAGCGGACCGCCGCCAGGGCGGCGTCGATGCCGGCAGGGTCCTTGCCGGAGCCCTGCGCCAGGTCGGCTTTGCCGCCGCCCCGGCCGGCCACCGCGGCCGCCAGGTCTTTGGCCAGATCATCGGCACGCAGCCCGAGTTCCTGTGCGGCGCTGTTGGTGGCGACCACATAGGGCACGCTGCCCGGCGAATCCGGGGCCGGGTCGGCGATCAACACCACCACCGCGGGCTCCTCGCCGAGTTTGCCGCGGATGTCGCCGGCCATCGAACGCAGATCGCCACCTCCGATACCACCGGACATTCGCTGCGCCACCAGGCGCACGTTACCGATTCGCTCGGCACCGCTAGCGGCATTCGAGGCAGCGGCGCGGGCACCGGCCAGCCGGGCGCGCTCGAGTTCCTTCTCGGCGGCCCGCAGTCGCTCCACCAGATTTGCTACCCGGGCGGGCACCTCTTCGGACGGCACCTTGAGCGAAGACGCCAGGCCGGCCATCAGCGCCCGCTCCTTGGCCAGGTGGCGGAACGAATCCAGCCCGACGTAGGCCTCGACCCGACGCACCCCGGATCCGACCGACGATTCGCCGAGCAGGGTCACCGGGCCGATCTGCGCCGAGTTGTGGACGTGGGTGCCGCCGCACAACTCCAGCGAGAACGGCCCGCCGATCTCGACGACCCGCACCCGATCGGGGTATTTCTCGCCGAACATCGCCATGGCGCCCATCGCCTTGGCCTTCTCGAGGTCTTCGTTGAAGGTGTGCACCTCGAAGTCGGCCTGCACCGCCTCGTTGGTCACCTCTTCCACTTCCCGGCGCTGCTCCTCGCTCAGTGGGCCCTGCCAGTTGAAGTCGAATCGCAGATATCCCGGCCGGTTCAGCGAACCGGCCTGAACGGCGTTGGGGCCCAACACTTGCCGCAACGCGGCGTGCACCATGTGGGTGCCGGAGTGGCCCTGGGTGGCGCCCTTGCGCCAGGCCGGATCCACGGCGGCGGTGACGGTGTCACCCTCCACGAATTCGCCGGACTCCACGTTGACCCGGTGCACGAACAGTGTTTGGGCGATCTTCTGCACATCGGTGACGGCGGCTTTGGCCGCCCCGCCGCTGATCGTGCCGACGTCGGCGATCTGCCCGCCGGACTCGGCGTACAGCGGCGTGCGGTCCAGCACCAACTCGACCCGGTCCGGCACTTCGCCGCGGCCCGCTCGCGCCACCACGGGCACCCGCTTGCCGTCTACGAAGATCCCGAGAATCCTTGCCTCCGAGCTCAACTCCTCGAAGCCGGTGAACTCGGTCGGTCCGGCGTCGACCAGTTCGCGGTAGGCACTCAGGTCGGCGTGGGCGTGCTTGCGGGCCGCAGCGTCGGCCTTGGCGCGGGCCCGCTGCTGGGCCATCAGCTCCCGGAAACCGATCTCATCAACGGTCAGGCCGGCCTCGGCCGCCATCTCCAGGGTCAGCTCGATCGGGAAACCGTAGGTGTCGTGCAGAGTGAAGGCGTCGGTGCCCGACAACACGGCGCTTCCGGAGGACTTGGTGGCCCGGGCGGCGTCGTCGAACAACCGTGACCCTGATGCGAGGGTGCGGTTGAAGGCGGTCTCCTCGGCGACGGCGATGCGGCTGATCCGGTCGAAGTCGGTGACCAGTTCGGGATAGGACGGTCCCATCGCGTCGCGAACGGTCGCCATCAACTCGCCCACGATGGGGCCTTCGATGCCCAGCAGCTTGGCCGAGCGGATCACCCGGCGCAACAGCCGGCGCAGCACATAGCCGCGGCCGTCGTTGCCCGGGCTCACCCCGTCGCCGATCAGGATCGCCGCGGTGCGGGAGTGGTCGGCGATGACCCGGTAGCGCACGTCATCTTCGGGTGCGTCGGGGTTTCCGTATGGGCGCGGGGCGCGCTCGGCGACCACATCGATGACCGGCCGCAACAGGTCGGTCTCATAGACGTTGTGCACACCCTGCAGCAGAAATGCGACCCGCTCGATGCCCATCCCGGTGTCGATGTTCTTGCGCGGCAACGGCCCCAGGATTTCGAAGTCCTCCTTGCCGGTGCCCTCGCCGCGCTCGTTCTGCATGAACACCAGGTTCCAGATCTCGATGTAGCGGTCCTCGTTGGCGATGGGCCCGCCGCCGACACCGAACTCGGGGCCGCGATCGAAGTAGATCTCCGATGACGGACCGCAGGGACCGGGGATGCCCATCGACCAGTAGTTGTCGGCCATCCCGCGACGTTGAATCCGTTCGGCCGGCAGCCCGGCGATCTCCTGCCACAGTTCCATGGCCTCGTCGTCGTCGAAGTAGACCGTGGCCCAGATCCGTTCCGGGTCCAGGCCGTAGCCGCCCTGCTCGACACTGTTGGTCAGCAGCGTCCAGGCCAGCTCGATCGCGCCGCGCTTGAAGTAGTCACCGAACGAGAAGTTGCCGGCCATCTGAAAGAAGGTGTTGTGCCGGGTGGTGATGCCGACCTCGTCGATGTCCGGGGTGCGGATGCATTTCTGGATGCTGGTGGCGGTGGCATAGGGCGGGGTCTGCTGCCCCAGGAAGTAGGGCACGAACTGCACCATGCCGGCGTTGATGAACAGCAGGTTGGGGTCATCGAGGATGACCGACGCGCTGGGCACCTCGGTGTGGCCCGCCTTCACGAAGTGATCGAGGAAGCGTTTCCTGATCTCGTGTGTCTGCACTCTAAAGTCGCTTTCCCGCCGTTGTCGCACCTATTGGACGGCCCTACAGTACCGGTCTGCCGGTCACCGTCTCGACGCCAAGAGGGTGCGGGTTCAGGCGCTGTTGAGGAAACTCAGCCGCACCGACCGTCGCGGGTTGTCCCGGTTGAGGTCGACCAGCACCACCGACTGCCAGATCCCGAGTAGTGGCTCGCCGCCGGCCACCGGCACCGTGATCGAGGGCGCGACGATGGCCGGCATGACGTGGTCGGCGCCGTGCCCCGGCGACCCGTGGGCGTGCCGGTAGCGGTCATCGCGCGGCAGCAGCCGCTCCAGGGTGTCGACGAGGTCGGCGTCGGAGCCGGCCCCGGTCTCGATGATCGCCACCCCGGCCGTCGCGTGCGGCACGAACACGTTGCACAACCCGTCACCGTGCCCGGCGCAGAACGACCGCACCTGGTCGGTGAGGTCCACGGTGCGGCGCCGGGAGGTGTCGACATCGAGCACTTCGGTGTTCATGGCCTCCAGGTTACGGGGCGCGTTCCCCCCCGCGAGCAGACGCGAAAGCACCTTATTTGGGCGTCAAAAGGGGGCTTTCGCTGGGGGCACCTCCCGCTTGCGGGGGACTGCTCGCGAGGAGCTCAGCCGCCGTTGATCAACGCCACCCGGGCCAGGGTGTTGCGCGCCATCTTCACGTGCGCGGCGTCGACCAGCACTCCCTCGACCCCGACCGCGCCCAGTCCCCTGGCCTCGGCCTCGCGGTAGGCGGCCATGTTGCGTTCGGCCAGCGCGATCTCGTCGGCGGTCGGCGCGAAGACGGCGTTGGCCACCGGAATCTGATCGGGGTGGATCGCCCACTTGCCGGTGTAGCCGTAGAGCGAGGACCGGCGGGCCTCGGTTTCGTAACCGGCCAGGTCGGCGTAGTCAGGATAGGGCGAGTCGATCGCCTCGATGCCGGCGATGCGGGCGGCGACCAGCACCTTGTTGCGGGCGTAGTGCCAGAAATCGCCGGGGTAGTCGCCCAGCGGGACGAAGTTGGTGTCCACCCGGGCGCCCTGCGACAGCGCGAAGTCGCCGACGCCGAAGATCAGCGCGTCGATCCGCGGGCTGGCCGTGGCGATCTCCTCGGCGTTGGCCAGCCCCTCGACCTCTTCGATGAGCACTTCGAGGCGGATCGTGCGCTCGAGGCCGAGCTTGGTCTCCAACTGGGTGAGCAGCAGATCCACCCACCACACGTCGCGGGCGGTGCAGGCCTTGGGCACGACGATGGTGTCGAGGTTGCGTCCGGCGGCGGTGACGACCTCGATGATGTCGTCGTGACACCACTGCGTGTCCAGCCCGTTGATCCGGATGGCGCGCGCGGTGCGCCCCCAGTCCAGTTCGTTGAGGGCGGTGATCACCTTGGCCCGGGCGGCTACCTTGTGGGCCGGCGCGGTGGCATCCTCCAGGTCCAGGAAAACCAGGTCGGCGTCCGAGGCCGCAGCCTTGGCGAACATGTTGTCGTTGGCGGCCGGGACGGCCAGTTCGGAACGACGCAACAGCATGAGTATGTCTCCTTGCGATTGGGAACTACAGCACGCCGCGGGCGTGCAGATCGTCGATATCGGACGGGGTCAGCTTCAGCAGGTCGCGGTACACCTCGGCGTTGTGCTCGCCCAGTCGCGGCCCGAGGTGCTCGACGCGACCTTCGGCGTCGGAGAACCGCGGCACCGGGGCCTGGACGGTCATGGCGCCGAGTTCGTCGTCGCCCACCTTGACGAACACCGCGCGGTGGGCCAGCTGCTCGTCGGCGACCAGGTCGGTGATGTCGTAGACCGCGGCGGCCGCAACCTGTTCGGCATCGAAGACGGCCATGGCCTCGGCCAGGGTCTTGGTCGCCACCCAGCCGGCGACCACCCGGTCGACCTCGCCGGCCCGGGCCAGCCGGCGCTGCGGATCGGCGAAGTCGGCGTCATCGACCAGGTCGGCGCGCCCGATCGCCCGGAACACCCGCAGCGCCAACGCCGGTGAACTGCCCGACATCGCCAGCCAGCGACCGTCCTTGGTGCGGTAGGTGTTGCGGGGTGCGGAGATGTCCCAGCGGTTGCCGGCCCTCGTGGGCACCAGCCCCAGCTGGTCGTAGCCGAGCAGAGTCTGCTCCAGCAGCCGGGCCAGCGGGTCGATGAGGTTGACGTCGATCAGCTGGCCCGGTCCGCCGTGCACGTCACGGTGATACAGCGCCATCATCACCGCGTAGGCGGCATTGAGCGACGCCACCCCGTCGGCGAGCATGAACGGCGGCAGCGTGGGCGGCCCGCCGGCCTCGCCGGTGATGTTGGCGAAGCCGCTCATCGCCTCCCCGAGCGTGCCGAAGCCGGGCCGTTCGCTCTTCGGGCCGGACAGGCCGTAGCCGGTGATGTGCAGCATCACGATGCGGTCGTTGACCGCACGCAGCGCGTCGTAGTCCAGCCCCCACCCGCGCAGCGTGGCCGGCCGGGTGTTGACGATCACCACGTCGGCATGCGCCACCAGCTTGCGGACCAACTCCTGGCCCTCGGGCACCCGCAGGTTGGCGGTGACCGATCGCTTGTTGCGCGACACCGACTTCCACATCAGCCCGACGCCGTCGCGCTGGTGGCCCCAGCCGCGGATCGGGTCGCCGGACCCGGGTTGTTCGACCTTGATCACGTCGGCGCCGAATTCGCCGAGATAGGTCGCCACCAGCGGCGCCGCGGCCAGTGTGGCCAGGTCGAGCACCCGGATCCCGTGCAGCATCATGCCGCGGTCAGACCCGGGCGGGCCAGACCCAGGTGCTCGCGCAGCGTGGCGCCCCGGTACTCGGTGCGAAACAGCCCGCGCCGCTGCAACTCCGGGACCACCATGCGGACCACGTCCTCATAGGCTCCCGGCGAATGTGTTGCCGCCAGCACGAATCCGTCACAGGCGCCGCCGTGGAACCACTCCGCCATCTGGTCGGCGACCTGGGTTCCGGTGCCGACGAAGCGCGGGCCCTGCAGCAGGGTGGCGCGGTGCCCGGCCAGATCACGCAGCGTGATGTCGTCGCCGATGTGGGCGCGCAGGTTCTGCACCAGCCCTCGGATGCCCGAGACCGAGGCGATCAGGTCGTCGGTGATCGGATCGTCCAGGTGGTGCTGGGCGAAGTCGTAGTTCATCAGCTCGGAGAGCAGTGTCAGCGAGGCCATCGGGTCGACCAAGTCGTTGAGGAAGACCTGCTCGCGGTGCTTGGCATGGTCCTCGGACTCGCCCACCACGGCGTAGGCCATCGGGCACAGCTTCACCGAGGCGGGGTCACGCCCGGCGTCGGCGATGCGCTGCTTCTGATCGGCGTAATGACTGCGGGCCACCTCGAGTCCCGGATCCCCGGTGAAGATCAGATCCGCCCACCGGGAGGCGAATTCGCGGCCCCTTCCGGACGAGCCGGCCTGGATGATGACGGGCCGGCCCTGCGGGGTGCGCGGCACCGTCAGCGGACCGCGTACCGAGAAATACTCGCCCTCGTGCCGCAACTCGTGCACCTTGTCCGGGTCGGCGTAGAAGCCGCGGGCACGGTCGGCCACGATCGCGTCGTCCTCCCAGGTGTCCCACAATCCCGCCACCACGTCGAGGAACTCGTCGGCGCGGTCGTAGCGCTCGTCATGGCTGAGATGGCTTGTCAGCCCGTAGTTCTGGGCTTCACCGTCGTTGACCGAGGTGACCACGTTCCACGCCGCGCGCCCACGGGATAGGTGATCGAGGGTGGCGAAAGTGCGCGCCACGTGAAACGGCGCGTAGTAGGTGGTGGAATACGTCGCACCCAACCCGATCCGCGTGGTGGCCTGAGCCAGCACCCCGAGCACCGTCGAGAGGTCCAGCTTCACCGGCCGCGCCCCGTAGCGCACCGCCTCGGCGACCGCTCCGCCGTAGATGGCCGGCATGGCCAGTCGGTCGTCGAAGAACATCAGATCGAAGCAGCCCTCTTCGAGCTGCCGGCCGATCTTGGCGTAGTAGGAGGCGTCGAGGTAGCCGTGTTCGGTGGCGGGGTGGCGCCACGACCCGGCGTAGACCGAGGCGTTGCCGGCTTGCATGAAGGCGACGAGCGCCATCTGGTCCGTTCGAGAGGTCATGGTTGATATCTACCATCTGATATATCAGATATCAACGTTTAGATTTTGTGATGTGTACCATTCCTGCCGTGACGGCCAACAACGTCGACATCGGCGGCACCGTGCGCGAGCGCGCCGCCCGTGAGCTGCGCAACCGGATCCTCACCGGCGAGCTGGCCCCCGGCACCCGGCTTGACCTCGACGCCATCACCGCGGAGTTCGCCACCAGCCGCACCCCGGTTCGCGAGGCGCTGCTGGAGCTGTCCTACGAGGGGCTGGTGCAGGTCGCTCCCCGCAGCGGCGTCACGGTGATCGGGATCCGCCCCGAGGACGTGCTGGACAGCTTCACCATCCTGGGCGTGCTGACCGGCCAGGCAGCGGCATGGGCCGCCGAGCGCCTCACCCCCGACGACGTCGCGCACCTGCGGACGCTGGCCGCCGACGTCGAAGCGCTGCGCGGCTCGGATCGCATCGGTGACGCGAACTGGCAGTTCCACCAGGAAATTCATCGGGCCGCCCACTCGCCGCAACTGCTGATCCAGATCCGCCATGCCGCGCGGGTGGTGCCGACGAACTTCCTCACGGTGTTTCCCGAGCACGAACACCATTCACTCGAGGATCACCAAAAGCTGGTCGCCGCACTGGCCGAGCGCGACGCCGAGGCGGCTCGTGCCATCGCTGAGCGGCACGTCCTTGACGCCGGGCGCTCGCTGGCCGACTGGCTCGGCCAGACCGCCGCCGGCTGACACCGCGCGTTTTCGGGCCACCATCGTGGCGGGCAGGCACCCGTCCGGAGCCGCACCGACTCGGACTTTCCCGACGCTTGGTGTGTCGCGTCGGGAAATTCCGGCTCGGCGCTGCGGGCTCAGCCCCGGCGGCGAATGATCGCCCGCAACTTCTGCAGCCGCCCGCCGATCTCGCGTTCGGCGCCCCGCGCAGTGGGCTGGTAGTAGTCGGCGCCGACCAGTTCGTCGGGCGGATACTGTTGTGGCACAACACCGTCAGGGTGATCGTGGGCGTAGCGGTAGCCGACCGCGTTGCCCAGCGCCTGCGCCCCCGAATAGTGTCCGTCGCGCAGGTGCGCCGGCACCGCCCCGGCCTTACCGGCTTTGATGTCGGCCATCGCCGCACCCAGCGCGGTGGTCACCGCGTTGGATTTCGGCGCCGTCGCCAGGTGCACGGTGGCATGCGCGAGCGTGAGCTGAGCTTCGGGCATGCCGATCAGCGCCACGGTCTGCGCGGCGGCGACCGCGGTGGGCAGTGCGGTCGGGTCGGCCATCCCGATGTCCTCGCTGGCCAGGATCACCAGCCGCCGCGCGATGAACCGCGGATCCTCCCCCGCGGTCAGCATCCGGGCCAGGTAGTGCAGCGCGGCATCGACATCGGAGCCGCGCACGCTCTTGATGAACGCGCTGATCACGTCGTAGTGCTGGTCGCCGTCGCGGTCATAGCGCACCGCGGCCTGGTCCAGGGAGGCCTCCACGGTTTCGACGGTCACCACCTCGCCCGCCGCCACCCCCTCAGCGGCGACCTCCAGCGCGGTCAGGGCACGGCGGGCGTCCCCGGCGGCCAGCCGCACCAGCAGCTCGACGGCCTCGGGCGCCACCTCGACGCGCCCGCCCAGCCCGCGCTCATCGGCGATGGCGCGGCCCACCACGGCGGCGATGTCCTCGGGGCCCAAGGGGCGCAGCTGCAGGATCAGCGACCTGCTCAGCAGCGGGGCGACCACCGAGAACGACGGGTTCTCGGTGGTGGCGGCCACCAGCAGCACCACCCGGTTCTCCACGGCGGCCAGCAGCGCGTCCTGCTGGGTCTTGGAGAACCGGTGCACCTCATCGATGAACAGCACGGTCTGCTCGCCGTAGGCCGCCGCGCGCCGGGCGGTGTCGATGACGGCGCGCACCTCTTTGACCCCGGCGCTCAGCGCCGACAGCGCCTCGAAGCGGCGGCCGGTCGCGCCGGAGATCAGCGAGGCCAGCGTGGTCTTCCCGGTGCCGGGCGGGCCGTAGAGGATGACCGAGGCCGCCCCGGAGCCGTCGACCAGCCGGCGCAGCGGTGAGCCGGGCCCCAGCAGGTGGTCCTGGCCGACCACCTCATCCAGCGATGCCGGGCGCATCCGCACCGCCAGCGGCACCGGCGTGGTGGCGCCAGGTTCTGCTGACGCCGCGCCGGGTACGTCGAAGAGGCCGTCGGACACGCCTTCAGGCATACCATTTCCGGCCGGCCGCCGTTGCGTCAGCGGTGCACGATCACCCCGCGGATGTTCTTGCCGTCGCGCAGATCCTGGTAGCCCTCGTTGACCTGCTCCAGGGTGTAGCGGCGGGTGACCAGCTCGTCGAGCTTGAGCTGGCCGGCGTCGTAGAGGCGCAGCAGTCGCACGATGTCGTACTGCGGGTTCGCGCCGCCGAACAGGGTTCCCTTGATGGTCTTGCCGAACAGCGCGAGCTGCGACCCCGAGAGGTGCACGTCGAGGCTCTCCAGCTTGGCCAGCGCGGCGACCACCACGGTGCCGCCCTTCCCGATGGTGTTGAACGCCGCGGTGGTGACGGCCTCGTCCAGATCGCCGACGGTGATCAGCGCCTGGTCGGCCATCTGCCCCCAGGTCAGCTCGGCGATCTTGGCCATCGCCTCGTCCGCGGTGGCGAAGGCGTGGGTGGCG
Organism: Mycobacterium sp. pW045; assembly: GCF_041287085.1. Taxonomy (NCBI): domain Bacteria; kingdom Bacillati; phylum Actinomycetota; class Actinomycetes; order Mycobacteriales; family Mycobacteriaceae; genus Mycobacterium; species Mycobacterium sp. pW045. The sequence continues at coordinate 509,208 of NZ_JBGGKU010000002.1, forward strand.
CCCAGCTTCAAGGCGGTCTCGCGTTTGAACTCCACCGGGTCGACGGCCACCACGTACTTGGCGCCGGCATGCGCGGCGCCCTGCACCGCGTTGATGCCGACCCCGCCGATGCCGTAGATCACCACGGTGTCCCCGGCGCGCACCCCGCCGTCGTAGTTGGCGCTCGCCCAGCCGGTGGGGACCCCGCAGCCGACCAGCACCGCGGTCTGAAGCGGCAACCAGTCGTCGACCTTGACCACCGAGTGCTGCGAGACGGTCGCCCGCTCGGCGAACGTGCCCAGCATGCAGAACCCGCCGTAATCGGTACCACCCGAGTGGAACCGGAATGTGCCGTCGGGCATGCAGCCCTCCAGGATGGTGGCCCCCATGTCGCACAGGTTCTGCCGGCCGGTCGAGCAGTACCGGCACGTTCCGCAGCTGGGGATGAAGCAGCACACCACGTGATCGCCGGGGGCGACCTTGGTGACCCCGGGCCCGACGTCCTCGATGATCCCGGCGCCCTCGTGTCCGCCGACGATCGGGAACCGGTTCGGCCAGTCGCCGTCGGCCAGATGCAGATCCGAGTGGCACAGCCCGGCGGCGGCGAACTTGATCAGCACCTCGCCCGGCCCTGGCCCATCCAGATCCAGCTCCATGATCTCGAACGGCTGGTTGGGCGCATGAGCCACGGCAGCAATTGTTTTCATACTCGCCATCCAACCGGCTGGGTGGTCGCACCGGACCGATTCAGCCGGATTTCGTTCAGGCCGGCGCGGTCACGAAGTCGATCAGCTCTTCGACCCGGCCGATCAGCTCCGGCTCCAGGTCGGTCCAGTCGCGCACCCGGCCGCGGATGCGCTGCCACGCCGCGGCGATGTCGGCCTGTCCGTTGTGCGGCCAGCCCAGGGCGGCGCAGATGCCGTGTTTCCACTCGATGCTGCGCGGGATCGTCGGCCAGTTCTGCAAGCCGAGCCGCCCGGGCTTCACCGCCTGCCAGATGTCGACGTAGGGGTGGCCGACGATCAGGGTGTGCGCACCGCCCGGGCCGCGGCGTACCGCCTCGGCGATGCGGGTCTCCTTCGAACCCGCGACCAGGTGGTCGACCAGCACGCCGAGCCGCCTCCCGGGGCCCGGCTGGAAGTCGGCCACGATGCCGGCCAGGTCGTCGATGCCACCGAGGTATTCGACGACGACGCCCTCGATGCGCAGATCGTCGCCCCAGACCTGTTCGACGAGTTCCGCGTCGTGGCGGCCCTCGACGTAGATCCGGCTGGCCAGCGCCACTTTGGCGCGCGCGCCCGGTACCGCCACCGAGCCCGACGCGGTGCGAGCGGGCGCTTGGGGTGCGGCCGGTCGCGGCTCGGTGAGGATCACCGGCTTGCCGTCGATCAGGTAGCCGGGGCCCAGCGGGAAGCCGCGGCTGCGGCCGTGCCGATCCTCCAGCTCGATGCGGCCGTATTCGATGCGCGTCACGGCGCCGACGTAACCGGTCTGGGCGTCCTCGACCACCATGCCGCGCTGCACCGGCAGCTCGGTGGAACGGATCTTGCGGGCGCTGTGCGGGTTGTCGGCGAGGATGTCGGTTCCATAGCGGTCGGCCACGCGAGGCAGCCTAGAGCCGCCGACCCGCCGCCGGGCGAACCGGCCGCGCGATTCCGACGACTTTTTTTCGGCGGGATTGCGCCCCGAGCCTAGGGACACCGCCGGCCACTTCTGTCACTTGAGCATCAATAGCCCCAACAACAACAATAGACACTCAAAATTGTCTTAATTTCTAAGAGATCTCTCGCAACATACGTATCAATAACAACAGCGTTAACTCTAGCCACTTTAAACGACTACTACACCAACTAATGACACCAATCCCATTTGCATCTTTAGCTATTCAAAATGTGCAATTTCCTCAATTATCGCGTTATGCTCGTAAACCTCACTGATAGACAACTATCACGGAGGTTGTGATATGCACCGGAACACGGCACGGCGTGTCGTGCAGTTCGGCAGGCGGCGTCTCGCATGGACCGCGTCCGGGCTGATCACCGGGGGGATCATGGGCGGCCTACTGGCGCCGGCCGGCGTCGCCCGCGCCGACAGCAACATGTTGATGGGATGGGACGCCGTCGCCCAATGCGAATCGGGCGGCAACTGGGCCGCCGACACCGGCAACGGCTTCTACGGCGGGCTGCAGTTCAAACCGTCGACGTGGCGCGCATTCGGTGGCGTCGGACTGCCGTCGAAGGCGTCACGCGAAGAACAGATCGCCGTCGCCAACCGGGTGCTCGATGAACAGGGACCGTATGCCTGGCCCAAATGCGGTCCCGGCAAGGTATTCCCGTCGTCGGTGAAGGGCTGGGTGCCGCCGGCGATGCGCCAGTTGCTCAAGCCGTTCTGGTGAGCCGGGCTACTTCGGGGCCAACACCGCCTGAGTCTGAGTGACCCGGGCGACCAGTTTGCCGTTGTCGTCGGTCAGGTCGGTCTGCACCACGATGGTGGTCCGTCCGACGTGCAGCGGGAGGCTGGTCGCGGTGACGGTGCCGTCGCGAACCGCGCGGAAGAAATTGGTTTTCGATTCAATGGTCGAGGTGCTGGCGCCCTGCGGCAGGTTGGCGACCGCGCACACCGCACCGACGGTGTCGGCGAACGCCATCAGCGCTCCCCCATGCAGGATGCCCGCGGTGGTGCAGCGTTCCGGCGCCCATGCCATGGTGGCGGTCACCTGCTGCGGTGTCAGCTCGGTGATGTCGATTTGGAGGGCCGACGCGAACGGCATGCTGGAGACCACCAGCCGGGCGAATTCAACCGAATCCATAGCCGCTAGCCTTGCCGACACCGTTGCCGATGTCTACCGGCCTCAGCGCGGCTGGGGCGGCGCGTCCATCCCGGATTCCTTGCGCTGCGCCGCGGTGATCGGCGCCGGGGCGTCGGTCAGCGGGTCGATGCCACCACCGGACTTCGGAAACGCGATGACCTCGCGGATCGAGTCGACCCCGGCCAGCAACGCCACCACCCGGTCCCAGCCGAACGCCAGCCCGCCGTGCGGCGGTGCACCGAAACTGAAGGCGTCCAACAGGAATCCGAACTTCTCGGTGACCTCGGCTTCGTCCAGCCCCATCACCGTGAAGACCTGCTGCTGAATGTCGCGGCGGTGGATACGGATCGAGCCGCCGCCGATCTCGTTGCCGTTGCACACCACGTCGTAGGCGTCGGCCAGCACCGCGCCCGGGTCGGATTCCACGCTGTCGGCGTGTTCGGGCTTGGGCGAGGTGAACGCATGGTGCACCGCGGTCCATGCCCCGGAGCCCACAGCGACGTCGCCGGCGGCGGTGGCGTCGTCGGCGGGCTCGAACAGCGGCGGGTCCACCACCCAGGTGAACGCCCAGGCGTCCGGGGCGATCAGGTCGAGCCGGCGGGCGATCTCGCCGCGGGCCGCGCCCAGCAGCGCCCGGGATGGTTTGGCAAGCCCGGCCGCGAAGAAGATGCAGTCGCCCGGCGCGGCCCCGACGTGTCCGGCCAGTCCGGCGCGTTCGGCATCGGTGAGGTTCTTGGCCACCGGTCCGGACAGTTCGCCGTCCTCGCCGACCAACACATAGGCCAGGCCCTTGGCCCCGCGCTGCTTGGCCCACTCCTGCCAGCCGTCCAGGGTGCGCCGCGGCTGTGATGCCCCGCCCGGCATCACCACCGCACCCACGTACGGGGCCTGGAAGACCCGGAACGTGGTGTCTTGGAAGAACGCGGTGCACTCCACCAGTTCCAGCCCGAACCGCAGGTCCGGTTTGTCGGAGCCGAACCGGCGCATCGCGTCGGCGTAGGTCATCCTCGGCAGCGGGGTCGGCAGGTCGTAGCCGATCAGCGCCCACAGCGCCTTGAGCACCTGTTCGGCGATGTCGATCACGTCCTCGGCGTCGACGAAGCTCATCTCCAGGTCCAGCTGGGTGAACTCCGGCTGCCGGTCGGCGCGGAAGTCCTCGTCGCGGTAGCAGCGGGCGATCTGGTAGTAGCGTTCCATGCCGGCCACCATCAGCAGCTGCTTGAACAGCTGCGGGCTCTGCGGCAGCGCGTAGAACGAGCCGGGCTGCAGCCGCGCCGGTACCAGGAAGTCCCGCGCGCCCTCCGGGGTGGAACGGGTCAGCGTGGGGGTCTCGATCTCGACGAAGCCGTGCTCGGCCAATACCGTTCGGGCCGCTGCGTTGACTCTCGAACGCAGCCGCAGCGCCGCCCCCGGGCCGTTCTCACGGCGCAGATCCAGGTAGCGGTACCGCAGCCGTGCCTCTTCGCCGACCGGTTCGTCGAGCTGGAACGGCAGCGGTGCCGCCTCGTTGAGCACCGTCAGCTCCGACGCGTTGACTTCGATGGCGCCGGTGGGCAGATCGGGGTTCTCATTGCCCTCGGGGCGGACTTCGACGGCACCGGTGACCGCAACGCAGAATTCGGCGCGCAGCCGGTGGGCCTGCTCCAGCACCGCCGGGTCGCGAAACACCACCTGCGCCACCCCGGAGGCGTCCCGCAGGTCGATGAAGATGACTCCGCCGTGGTCGCGTCGGCGTGCCACCCAGCCGGCGAGGGTGACACTGCGCCCGGCGTCGGTGGCCCGCAATGAGCCGGCGTCGTGGCTGCGCAGCACTAAATACCCCCTGGTTTGAGGACGGTCAGGTAACGGTTCGACGGTGGCCAAGTCTAGAGGCATCACGCTGCCCTGCCGCCCGCCGCCCGGTGCTTTAAGCTGGCTCACTGTGACCAATGGGACCGATGACGTCGACTTCGACTACGACTACGAGGACGACGAGGAAGTCGCCACGCCAAAGCAATCCAACAGCCTCAAATGGGGGCTGGCCGCCGTGGTGGTGCTGGCCGTGGTCGCTCTGGTGCTGGCCGCGGTGGTGCTGCTGGGCGGGGACCCGGGCAAGGGCTCGATGGCTGACGGCGGGAGCTCCAGCCGTAACGCGGCCGCCGCCGGCATCGCCAGCGCGGACGACACCGGTCCGGTGGCGATTATCATGAGCGACCCGAGTTGCACCGCGTGGGGGTCGATCAGCAGCAACCTGTCCAACACGCTGTCGCTGCTCGGGCATGGCAAATGGAATGAGCGCGATCAGTCGATCCCGGCCTCGGAGTGGAACGACGAACAGAAGAAGGAGTACCTGGCCGCCGGGCAGGTGGTGCGCAACGCCGCCGCGCAGACCGTCGGGCTGGTGAAGCTCACCCCGCACCGGGTGATGCGCGAGCTCTACGAGCAGTTCATCGCCTATGCCCGCGCATTCGTGGAGCACATTCCCACCTACACCGAACGCGACGCCGCGCTGGCCGGTACCGCGCACAGCGCGGCCTCGGCGCTGGCCGCGATCTGCGCGGCCGCCAACAACGGATCGGCGGCCACCCGCGCGCCGCTGGTCGAGGCACAGTCCGCGCCCACCAAGACGGCCCCGCCGGGCAACCCCACCAACCCCCAGCGCTACCTGACCGGGCCCAACCCGGTCTGCGCCGATTGGAAAGCGGCACTGGACAAATTCGGCGCCGACACCGCCGAATGGACGGAGATCGACCCGAGCATCCCGGGAACCTACTGGAATCCCCAGCAGAAGGCGATCAACCTGGCGGTCGGCCCGGTGATGATCAGCCTGGCCAACAAGATGCAGCAGCTGGGTCGCCGTAGCAACAACCCCACCCTGCAGGATTTCGCGGAGCTGTCCGCGCAGTACCGGCGGGCGTTCGTGCTGGCGCTGCCGACCTACGACCCGTCGGACAACTACCTGGCCAACGCAGCGACCTTCATCTCCACCACGGTGCTGGGCGCGTGCGCCTCGGCATCGGTGCCCGGCCGGTAACCCGCCCGGCGCGCTGAACCGACCTCGCTAACGCCAAGAACCGGCGCAGCCCGTGGGCTGCACCGGTTCTCGGCTGTGTTCTGGCTTGGGTCAGGCCCAGCTGGAGCCGACCGAGGCGTCGGTGTTGGCCATGTTGTTACCGGCGGTCTGCACCTTCTGACCGTGAG